>NZ_CP013011.1:1500000-1800000 GCF_001412615.1 Pyrodictium delaneyi
CTATACACTATGGTGCCTAGATTGCCTGAAAAGTTCGACATCATATACCACGAATTCGTAGACGAAAACTACAAGCCGAGTGGAACTGACCTAATCGTCGTCTTTCGCGTCACGCCAGCCAAGGGCATCTCTATATATGATGCTGCTGGCCGCGTCGCAGCCGAGAGCAGTGTAGGTACGTGGACCACACTGAGCGTAAAGCCCAGCTTATTTGAAAAACTGAAGGCAAAGGCTTATCGACTCCACGATCTAGGCGATGGTAGCTGGCTTGTATGGGTAGCCTATCCCTTGGAGCTGTTCGAAGAGGGAAGTATCCCCAATCTAGCCAGCAGTGTGCTCGGCAACATATTTGGCATGAAAGCAATTGAAGGGCTCCGTGTAGAAGACATAGTGTTTCCACGGGAGTATATCGAGTGGTTCCCCGGACCACAGCACGGTGTTACTGGTGTAAGAGAGATACTCAAGATACGCGATCGCCCCATCCTGGCTACTGTACCTAAGCCCAAGCTAGGCTATACGCCAGAAGAGTATGGTAAAATTGCCTACGAGATACTAGTAGGCGGCGTCGACCTAGTAAAGGATGACGAGAATTTCGCGGGACAGAAGTTCTGTAGGTTCGAAGCTAGGCTCCGCGAGGTAATGAAGGCCATCGATAAAGCGGAGAAGGAGACAGGGGAGAGGAAAGGTTACCTCGCAAACGTGACAGCTAACATAAAGGAGATGGAAAAGAGGATCAAGCTTGTCGCGGACTATGGTAACCAGTTCATAATGATAGACTTCCTTACCGTTGGCTGGGCTGCCCTACATCATGCCCGAGAACTAGCTGAGGAGTACAAGCTCGCCATCCATGGCCATCGGGCGTTCCACGCCGCCTTCACCCGTAACCCCCGCCACGGTGTCTCAATGTTCGTCATCGCTAAGCTCGGCCGCCTAGCTGGACTAGATCACCTCCATATAGGGACACCCAGCGTAGGAAAGATGGATGCAAAAACTATGGAGGTCATCGATTACGCCCGGCTGCTTCGGGAGCCGGTATTCAAACCACGAGAGGACGACATAATCCACATGGAGCAGGACTGGGCTGGGCTCAAGCCAGTACTTCCTGTCTCCAGCGGAGGACTACACCCCGGCAACTTGCAGCCCGTAATAGAGAAGCTCGGTGCAGATGTTCTACTTCAAGTCGGCGGTGGCGTAATAGGCCATCCTGACGGCCCTAGGGCAGGCGCGGCAGCTGTAAGACAAGCGATAGACGCTATATTGAGGGGAATCCCGCTAGACGAGTACGCAAAGGAGCACCGGGAGCTGGCCCGGGCGCTTGAAAAGTGGGGCCACGTTAGACCGGTCTAGCCTTACAGCGCCTACCGGTGTACCGTGTTCTCTCTAGCGAATACGATTTCTAGGGGTTTTCCACCTCTAGCCCCTCTCCTAGGGTATCGTTATGCATCGCGTGCTCCTAGCTGTAGTCTTTATCCTCCTCTTGCCTAGTTACGCTGCACCCGCTCTCGCCCATGACAGTGCTGTAGTAGTTGAGGCTATCGTCGGCGAGGACGGCTGGGCGTTCATACATGCCCGGCTGCCGCCAGGAGAGTACCAGATAGTGGCTGTCGAGGGCTGGAAGCCTAGGCCCGTCAACCCGAAGCCACTACTCCTCAGCTTTACCCCGGATCCGGGGTTCTGGGAGAAGCTTAGAGGATTAGCAGTCGCTGCAACGTCTACAGTCTATGAGCCCAGAGTAGAACTCCTCGGCACGCCTAACGGTATAGAACTCTACGCGTGGGCTCCAGGCGAGCCTGGCTCCCGGGTTAGGGTGGTTCTTGAGAGGTTGGAAGCCGGAACGACCACTAGCGAGAAGAAAGGCATGCTCATAATCGTTCCTAATAACACGCTGGTGCTGAGCTATGCAGAGAAGATAACTGAGCTGCATCACAGCCAAGGTCTAGACGTGGAGATAGTTACTACGGACGAGATCAGGAGGAGCTACAAGCCCGCAGATGAGCCAGAAGGGCTCTGTAAGCCTGGCAAGACCGGGCCCGAGTACGACGTTGACCTAGCCCGCCGCATCGTCTCCATGCTCCGCGAGGCCTACAGAGAGGGTGTACGATACGTCCTCATAATAGGTGGTGCTAAGGACGTGCCACCGTTCTACTACTGTAGTCCAATCCTCTACGAGCTGGTAAACCCTGAAGAAGCTGCTGTTCCAACAGACTACTTCTACGCCGACCCCGACTATGATGGACTCGTGGAATTAGCCGTAGGCCGTATACCCTTCAGTGACCCGGTAAAGCTCAGCACCTACGTCTCGGCATTAGAGAGCTGGATGAAGGGCGGGACCTGGCAGGAGAAAGCACTACTCGCCGGTGGAGCACCCTTCGCCACCAGCCTGCTAGTAGGCGAGGACGCTGTCATTAAGGCTATCATGAATATTGCTAGTCTAGATCTAGAGGTTGACACGCTACTTCTAACCATGGGCAACTACGCGGGAACACGCTTTACAAGCTACATAGGCGATTACGGGCTATACTACCTGGTGACGCACGGCGCTGGCAACGCGCTTCTAGACTACGTGCCGGGCGGGCTCTGGAACTACGACTTTGAGGAGAAGCTCCGTAGCATCGAGGTGCCGTACACTACACAGCCTGGAGTTTACCTCAGCCCTGCCTGCCGCGCCGGGTTCTGGGACTATGACCTAGTAGACCCCCCGTTCAAGCCCCCTAGCGTAGCAGTGTCGCTGCTGGAGCGAGGCGCTGCTGTAGCCTATCTCGGCTTCTCCCGCATAGCGATAGAGGTTATTGACGGGGTTACTGCTGTCGATGGCAATGTTTACGCAAGCCTCGCTGCCGCTGACGCGGTGCTGATACTCTTCACGAAGAGTCTAGGCTCCGCGGAGACACTCGGCGATGCGTGGCTCTCAGCCCTCAACGCCTACTCGGTCATGCCCGCGAGTAGCTACCGCGCCTACCTGGTGAGGGGTCAGGAGGACATAGGCGAGCTAGTACTCCGCGAGGCTATATTCCTCGGCGACCCAGCAGCACCAAACCCATGGCGTAGGGTTACAATCACATCTACCGTAGAGCCGCCAGAGCTTGTACCCCCGCCAGGCAGCATAGATATAGGTGCATCTGTACTAGCTATGCCGCTAGCCCGTTACGCATCTGGTACTCTGCCCGCGTTTAACCCTGGTAATGCAACAACCATAACCATAGACTTCGATGGCGTCTGCCCAGAGAAGGTCTATGCATGGTCGCTTTATCGAGTCTATGGCTACTATATGATAGGGCTTGAGCGTCTCTACGCTACTATCGAGCAGAGCGGGGGCTGTACAGTCACGATAACACTGCCACAAGACTCGCCCGGCCTCATAAGGCTCCTAGCTCGCTGGGGCAATAACTACCTCACAACGTACTACATAATAGCTGCTGGAGCCTACCTCGATACAAGCACCGGGACGCTGGTAATAAGAGGACTTGATGTACTCGAAACCGTGGGTGACGAACCAATACTGTTAACCGTCAACGGTGCAACAGCCTCCACTATACCTGGTGGTTCTACAAGCTACACCGTACCCTTACAAGCAATAGCACCATTGATGCCAGATAATAATGCCATTGTATCGGTTACCCCTGTCTACCGGTTCGACAAAATATACGGTGGTAAATTCGTCGAAAACGAGCTGGAGAAGCTAGCTAAGCTCTTCACGGTCACCGTACCCGCCGAGGATGCGGTAATTCTGCCCCCATTCTCTGTACAGTTCGCGGAGGGCAATACATCTTGCCCAACTCCAGCTGCCGGGAAAAAGCCGCTAACTGTTGGTGCCGACATCGTGGCATTCTTCGCTGCTATTGGACTGGTAGCAGCCCTAGCCATGGCTAAACGCCGCAGCTCTCCAGCTAGTCTCTAGAAGTTTGTTTTCGCACTAGGGCTATGACCCTACCGGTGAGACCACGACATCACTAATTATTTTATCACACGAATAATGTAGAGCTGAAAGGTACGAAACTAGGAAATCCTTGTAGAGACACTTATAGTCAGTATGAACGCAACCTGGTAGCGTAATCAAGGCAATCCTAGGCAAGAGCAAGTAACTATACATCATGACACTGCTAAAAGCGCTGCAGCAAGGCTTCTAATCTCTACTGTCTATTGATACGAAGAGGCTAGAGCTGAGCTTTAGAAATCTCCCAAGATGATGCCAAGTGCTAGGTGGAGAGATAGGCAGGGAGGCGTGACCCCGGTTGGACACAAACAGCTATGAGGCTCTAGTAGAGCTTCTACCTCAGCGAATATGCGGCCTAGCAGTAGATATCGACGGGACTATTACCGAGAGAAGACAGAGAGGAGACTTTCGTTTAAGCCTTGAAGCTGTAGAGGCATTGCGTGCACTAGAAGATGCGGGAATACGGGTTATGCTTGTGACCGGTAACTCCGTAATGGTGACTGCTGGCGTTGCCCGGTACATAGGCGTAAAGGGGCCTCACGTCTCAGAGAACGGGTGCCTAGTTTACCGCCGTGGCTCCTTCACTAGCGCGTGCCGGGGCACAGCCCGGGCTGCCGCCAGAGTCCTCGAGGAGGAAATGAGCGGTATAATCGAGCCAAGCTGGCAGAATCGCTGCAGGTTTCATGATTATGCGTTTACAGTTCGTCGAGGCTCAGTGGAGGAAGTGATACAGGAAGCGGAGAAGCTACTACGGGAGAGAGGACACCAGGTAAAGTTAAGCCATAGTGGTTATGCTATACACGTAAGACCGTTAGAGGCGAGCAAGGGACTTGGACTCAGCTTGGCGCTGCGCTATGCCGGGCTTAACCCTGACTGTGTCATCGCCATAGGCGACTCGGTGATCGACCTGGAAATGCGTGAAGCTGGTGTACTACTAGCCGCCGTGGGGAATGCCGACCCCCTGTTGCGTAAAAGAGCCGACATAGTAGTACCGGGCGAGAGCGGCAAAAGTGTAGCATTATTAGCTAAGATCATAGTGGAGAAGTATAAGTGAGACCCATGTTCTAATACACTATGCGGCTGAGGAACATGGCGCTTATACTTCTCCTACTTATAGTAGTTTTGGCGCTCCTTGGAGCTGTACCGCCTCCCTTTAGGCTAGCATTGTTATCTGCGAGTATAGCTATTTCACTATTCCTTATAACTGCCTTTCCCTCTTTCATCCACTACCCAGAAGTAACACTAGAGTCTACTACATGCCAATTAGATGCTGTACATATTTCTGCTAAGCTGGAACCAGTAACTAACCAGCTCGTTCTAGTAGCTCATATCCAGCCGCCAAATCCTTGCTACGTAGTTAAGGTCGAATCTCTACAGGTAACCAATATAGAAGAAACTAGCAATCAAGTAATCATAGCTGCTGAACTCCGTCTAAGAATCGAGAAGCCCCCACCTGGCACTGTTTGCATACAAGTACTTCCAACACCTATCAAGAGTGAACTACTTCTTACTAGGGTTGAATCAAGTAAACACTACGTGGTTATTTTGAACGCTAAAAGCGATAGCAGAGAGTGTAGGCTAGAGCTAAGCTATAATAGCTAAATCATATACAGAACTATATAACGCTCATGTGAGAGTATTGAACGTAGGGTGCTTATCTACTAAATTGATTTAGGTGTTGCAGGTATTTCCTAGTAGTCAAACAAGCATGTATGCTTCAACTCCGCTAATCACTTGATACATTGCATCTGAGCCTCCACGACTATGCCTCATTCTTACGTAGCTAGGCCCGTGCAGCAGCATGCTTCTTTAAATGTTGTCCTTAGTCGTGTCGGCATCCGGGATAACGAAACACGCCGGGAGAGCTGACATGCAAGCGAGGATTATCAAGGGCCGACGTGTAAAGGGTTTTGGCGTCGGTGCTTATTACATATCGCATCCCTATTATAGTGGATGGTTCAGTAAGTTACTGAGTTGCAAACCATTTCCAGGAACCCTAAATATTGAGACGGACATTGATTGGCGTGAACTAGCCGGGCTATGCGAGCCAATAGTAGTGCCAGAGACGGAATGGGAAGGCAAACATCTCGGCGCAGTATATGTCTGGAGAGCCAAAGTGGAGACAAACCAGGGAACCGCAGATGTACTCGTTATACGCCCATTGTTAAGCAGTCACGAGCCTTCAGTGCTTGAGATCGTGGCATGTGAGAGACTATCCACACTACTCAAAGGAGATACAATCCGTGTAGAAGTCCTTTGCAGAGGCGGAGACAATGAAAGTAGGCCTAATACTAGCAGGGGGCGAGGGTAGACGTTTTGGCGGAGACAAGCTCATCGCTTTAACTGACGGTAGGCCCGCAATTGCACGGATTAGTGATGTTCTTCAAGCAGCTGGCGCAGAGCTTGTATATGTTGCAACACGGGAAGAGCAACGCTGTAAGATATACACGGATATCGCTAATTTAGATGGCTGCATATATGACCCAGACTGGCTTGCATGTGGAGGACCAGCAGCTGCCTTAACGGGATTAGAGTCCCTTCAAGCCCGTGTACTACTAGTAACTCCAGGAGATATGCCATGGATAACACCAGACGTATTGATTAGACTAGAGGCCTTTATGGAACAGACCAAGGCCGAGGCTGCACTACCAATGCATAGTGGCGGTTTTCTTGAGACACTAGTAGCCACAATACGTTGGAGCCTTGTGGAAAGATTACCGAAGATACTTGTTCAGCTTTGCAATTTACGAGGAGAACTGAGAGCTAGTGATCCTTATCGAGCTTCAACGAGACTTACACTTGTTGGCTCGGGACTCCTTACATGGAATCCGATAGTATTTTCCCACATTAATACCCGCGAGCGCCTACAAACCCGTGAACCAAAGAATAACCTTGGACCGAAAGACATACTGATTACGGAGCCCCATTTAGATCCATTTGCGCCAAGAGACCAACTATGTCTTAGGCTAGCACGAGAAAGAAACGAATATCACAAGCTTGGGATAATTCACTTGGAAAGACAGGCATGGAAGGACTTTCTTATGCTTTGTAAACAGTGAGTTATAACTTTATACGCTATGACACATCAGCTACTTAATAGTATATTGTACAGTTATTATTAACAATATTATATAATTCGAAATATTGTAAAAAGTATAGTATTGTCTATTATTCATAAATTTATCCTTATCACCATTAATCTATTTGAACACGCGTTATCGAGCAACCATAATTTTATCTAGCTATAGATTAATAAATAATCATGATAATTTTTAATTATGATGAATGATGGAGGCTCTGCCGAATGCCGCCACAACGTAAAAGCAAGCCCGATTTGAATAGACGCTCGTTCCTCAAAGCAACAACATTGATGACTGCACTGGCTATGCTGCCAAGCAGTGCTAGAAGAGCACTTGGCTATACTCCGCCAAAGGAGTATATGCTCGGCGAGATAGGCAATAAGAGTCTCTATGAGACAGTTGAAATCCGCGGTGTATGCACATACTGTAGCGTTGGTTGCGGAATCATATTCTACAAGCAAGCCAATAAGGTAGTGTACCAGGAAGGCGATCCAGACAATCCTCTTAACGAGGGCAAGCTCTGTATAAAAGGCAAAGCTTCCATACAGCTGTTCGGCGCCCACAATCCTCTACGTGCCCGTACACCCCTTATCCGCGTAAATCCCAAGCCCAAGCCCGAGGAGATACTAGAAGCCAGGGACTCCAACGAGCTCATGAAGGTCCTGGAGAAGTATAAGCCAGTCTGGAAGCCTGTAACCTGGGAAGAGGCCTTCGAATACGTAATGAAGAAGATGAGAGAGATTCTCGAAGCCAATGCTGATGCTGTTAGAGTATACCACCCCTATGACGGTAAGATATGTGATAGCAGGAAGGGCTGCTACTTCCGCTTCGGCAACAAGTACCCTGTAATGATAATAGCCGGCGCAAAGATGCTCAACGAGGAAGCATACCTCATAAGGAAGATATCAATGCTTATAGGATGCAACAACATAGACCATGATGCGCGGCGTTGTCACTCCACTACAGTGGCCGGCCTAGCTGGCACAGTTGGCTTCGGCGCACAGACCCAGAGCTTCCCCGACACCCAGTATATCAGCGTCTACCTCATCCTGGGCGGGAACCCTGCCGAGGCCCACCCCGTCTCAATGAGGCACGTCATGAAGGGCATCAACCGCGGCACACTAACACTAGTAGTGGTGGACCCGAAGTATGGGCGCACTGCATCCAAGGCCCATATATTCGCATTCCACCGCCCCGGCACAGACATACCCATAATGTACTACATCCTACACTACGCGTTCTTCGAGCGCAACCCGCCGGTAGACCGGCTCGACACCTTCCGCGAGTACGCTAAGAGGTTCAACATAGACATAGCTGAGATCGAGGAGATAAAGGACATAGCCAAGAGGTTCACTGCCGAAGAGGTCTCGAGGATAACTGGTGTACCGGTCGAGAAGCTTCGCGAGATAGCCCGGCTCTTCGTCGAGAACAGCGGAGTAACCACCGGGTTCAAGAGGTTCGCCTCGATAGAGTGGGCTATGGGGCTCACTCAGCACCACGTAGGCACACAGAATACCCGCCTCGCCGCCCTGGTTCAGCTAGTCCTGGGCAATCTAGGCTTCCCAGGAGGCGGCCTCAACCCCTACCGTGGTCACAGTAATGTGCAAGGCACAACTGACCTATGTATACTAAGCCACATATTCCCAGGCTACATCAAGATCCCGACCAATAGTAAGCAGATCCGCGCCTACCAGGAGTGGAAGCTGAAGGGCTTCCCCGACGCCTTCAACTGGCGCCCCAGCATGAACACTTGTAAGGCGCTCGGCCTGAAGTGCAGCGATTGCGACGATAACGGCGACAACTGCAAGCTAACAGTAAACAGTGGGGCGCTACTCTGGGCATGGTGGTTCATGAACTGGCGCCGCTACGAGCTAGCCATGGGTATCTTCGTCGGCACGGATCCCGAGGATAAGCCGTGGGACGAGAACAGCGTCGTGATAAGCGATCTACCATTCAACAAGGGCTACACCGAGAACAACTGGTGGATGGGCGTATTACTGCCCGACGACCCGAGGACAAAGAAGATCGGCGGAAAGATAGAGGCCATGTGGCTGTTCGGCGAGAACATAGCCATTAGCGACGCTGACTCTAAGATAACCATGGCGGCTCTCGCAGCGCTAAAACTCCTAGTAGTGTCCGACATATTCATAACAGAGACCGCATGGTTCGCCGATGTATTCCTCCCGGCCGCGTTCCAGTACGAGAAGGAGGGCAGCATAACTAACAGCAACCGCTGGATACAGTGGCAGCACCGCGTGGTAGAGCCACCCGGCGATGCCAGGGCAGACCTATGGGTGATGTACAAGTTCTGGGACTACATGAGGCGTAGTGGCCTAGTAAAGCTGCCGAGCGAGGAGTACGGTAAGAAGATCGAGCGTGTAGTAGTGAAGCACCCCGAGGCCGATACGCTGGTCGAGCTCTACCGGAGGAAGATAGAGCCCTACATGAACTATGGCAGCGGTAGATTCCCGTGGACCGACTACCGGGAAGTAGACCCGGTGCTCGTCTACAAGGAGATCGATGCTGCTGTAGACCTCTACTATGGCCAGTACGACTGGGCCCACGACAAGATACTAGCCATGAGGAGGATATCCGCGCCACGTGTACCCGGCCAGCCTGACGGTCTGCTCGACAGTGGCACCCTCGAGCACCCTGGCGGGAAGGCCCCGCTGAGGCTCTTCAAGGACTGGGGCTGGAGCTGGCCCAGGAACGTCAGGATACTCTACAACCTGTACACATTGGAGAAGACATTCGGCCGCAAGGACAGCTTCACCTTTGAGCCAGGCAAATGGACCGTAGGCCCAGAGCTAGACGGCAAGACCGTGGAGATCACTGGCGAGGCCGGCGAAATGATAGATGCTAAAACAAAGATGCCTAGACCGGCCTTCATACCGGGCCACAACTTCGTGATAGGCAAGTACTATAAGCGCGCCTGGACATGCCTCACAGAGAAGTGCAGCCAGAAGACCACGGCCGACATATTCACTGGCGCTGCCTACGCCGAAGACATGATACGCTACGGCAAGACCGTCGGCAAGATAGTGTTCTGGAAGCCTGGCGGCGGCTACGAGATAAAGACTGTCGAGGAGCTCGACATAAGGTGTCCGATGTGCGAGAGCTTCTACTATGACCCCGAGCTGATACTAGACTACGGCAAGGCCGTGTTCTATAAGCCGTACTTCAAGGGCACCAAGACCATTAACGGAAAGACGATAGTCTACAAGGACTGGAAGGAATGGCGCCCGGTGCACGACAAGTTCGTAAAAGAATTCACAGCCTGCATTGGAGGCAATCCTGAGAACTACAAGAAGTGTGTCAAGGAGTTCCTAGACAAGTATGGCGAGTGGTATGCTATAACTGGACCTGACGGCAAGGTATGGGCCTATAGTATCGACTACCCGTTCCACTTCGAGCCAGTTGAAAGCCCGAGCATAGAGATGGCAACCAAGTACCCAGCACTAGCCTGGAGGAGGATAGAGAACCTGTTCTACATAGAGCCACCAGAGCAGATGCCGGAACTATACAAGGCCGTGGTAGCGACCTATGAAGAGCTGAAGAAGTACGCGCCTAGCGATGCAGAAGTGGTAGTGGTTACCGAGAACCGTCTTGAGGAGCACTTCCACACCGGTATCATGACGCGCAACGTGCCGTACCTTGCCGAGACGCTGCCAGAGCCCTTCGCAGAGATCCCAGTCGAGCTAGCCGAAAAGCTGGGTATAAAGAGTGGCGACATAGTAGAGCTGGGCAACAATAGGAACAAGATCTACGTGCGAGCACTGGTAACACACCGCATGCCTAAGCTGAGGATAGGCAACAAGGAGGTCTACGTGATCAACGTGCCGTGGAGCTGGGGTTGGAGCGGCGCCCACAACAGCTTCGACGTAGCCAACACGATATCAATACTAGTAATGGACATAGTTACTACGATGCAGGAGACGAAGGCGTTCCTAGCATGGGTGAAGAAGGCCAGCCCAGACAAGTACACTTACCAGGCTAAACCCCGCATACAAGTGTTCTAACCAATTTTCAACACCATGGGGCAGGGTGATCACGCATGACCGAGTACGGGATAGTATTCAACCTCGATACATGTATAGGTTGCAGGGCATGCCAGACAGCGTGTAAGGTCTGGAACGGGCTGAAAGCTGAAGAGACTAGCTTCAACCCTGAGGGCTACACCAACCCAGTAGACCTATCGCCGAACACCTGGATGATAATGGAGTTCCTAGAGGGGTTGATGGGCGATTCACCATTCTGGCTCTTCAAGAAGCGCCAGTGCATGCACTGTAGCGAGGCACCTTGCGCCAAGGCGTGCCCGGTCAACGCCATAGAGGTGCATCCCGAGGGCGCCGTGGTAATCCGTCCCGACAAGTGCATAGGTTGCCGCTACTGTATCGAGGCCTGCCCCTACGATGTGCCACGCTACGACCCGATATCGAACAAGGTATACAAGTGTACATTCTGTATCGACCGTGTACAGAATGGCCTCGCACCCGCATGTGTCGAGGCCTGCCCAACTGATGCACTAGAGTTCGGCCCCTGGGAGGAACTGCTCCAGAAGTACCGCGCCGCCGGCTACGAGGTGTACGGAGACAACGTTAACGATTACGTCGGACGCACTCACTACCTCTACGTGACGAGGAAGTTCCGGAACTTTGGAGCCGAGGAGGGCAAGAAGTGGTACGAGGCTATTGGCTTCCCAGAAAACCCGACAGGAGCACTACCACTCATTGAAGCCGGACGCAACGTTGGTGTAGGTCTTGCAGCGCTAGCAGCTGTAGGTGCAGTAGCTCACGCCATCTACTGGAGGGCTAAGAGGATCGAGGAGAGGAACAAGACCGAGAAATGACGTGTTTTACTTACAATCATGAAGGGGGTGTTACATAATGGGTAAGGAGGTTAAACTCTTCAGTGAACTAGAGATATGGGCACATAAACACGCTATACACTTCGCAGCCGCCCTAATACTAACGGGGCTGATAGTCTCCGCCAACAGCCTGCCAGACCCCCTAGGAGGGTTCTTCGAGTGGCTAGCATATACACTAGGTACACCAGCATCCTACTTTGCTGAAGCCCTCGGGCTTTCACCGCTCGAGCAGAGCTATAGCGCCTATAGCCTCGGTGTACAAGTAGCTAGGATAGTCCACCGGCTCGCAGGAATAGGAATGGCGTTCATAGGCCTAGTGTGGCTCCTAGGCGAGCTACCACGGGCTAGGAAGTGGCAGATATGGCCCGAAGGCGGTCTAGGAGCTGCCGTCAAGAATCTGATAGACTACTATGTAGGAAAGAAGGAACCACGGTTCGGCAAGTATAACCTCGGCCAGAAACTGTGGATAATAGGTGTAGTCGTTGGCTTTACGCTACTCTTCATAACAGGCATAATAATGTGGTTCCGCGACAGTTTCAGCCAAAGCGTGGTAAACACTGCTCATACGCTACACACATGGCTAGCATGGATAAGTATTGCTGGACTAATAATCCACATATATCTCGCCATAGGAATACCAGAGCATAGGCCAATGCTGAGAGCCATGTTCCGCACCGGTACTGCACCAGAAGAGTTTGTGAAGAAGCATCACCCATTATACTATGAGAAAATAAGAAGCGAAGACTAAGCTCTCGGCAATACATTGAAACAACTATGCTGCATATACATCCTCTATTCTCTTTTTCATATTCTTACCTTATGTCGAAGTTTACATTAAAGTTGAGAGTAATATAGATAAGATGGAGATGGTACTAGACATGACTGCAGGGGAAGTTACACCAGGCGCAGATGCCACTAAAGAATGTAGTCTAGCCACAACGCTTGTAGCAGGACTACGCATAGCAGCAGACTACAAGTACATAATAGAGGTTGACGACAAATACGTCGGCTCTATACACACGAGCCCGAACTACTTGGCTGACGCCATAGCAGGGCTAGCTCTACGCGATGGATTGGCTACCCTAGGCGATCATGTAGAGCTTGTCGAGGTCAAGCCGTTAGGCGATATGAGCTTCCTAGTTAGGGCTCGACTTGTCAGGGCTATGGCTACGAGCCTTCCCGATGAGAGACCGCTCGACTGGAACGTCATAGAAAGAGTCTATCGTGACCTGATAAGGTCTGTGCCTAAGGCTCAATGCCCCTTCGCCGTACACACTGTGGCCGTATACGGGATACCTCAAGACGGTGAACCGCGGAGGTTGATACTCGTCAGTGATGTCAGCCGCCATAGTGCAGTGCTGAAGGCTGCAGGTATGCTCTCGAGACTTGCTAGCTCTGGGAAACTACGTGGTCTTGCATTGCTCGCTGTCTCCACAGGGAGGATATCCGGCGACGCTGTAGAGGCTCTGGCAAGGGCTGGAGTCCGGGTCATAGTTGCCAATCATCATCCGTTGTTGAGTGGCCTTGCAGCCGCTCTTCGCCATGGTGTTGCACTGGTGCTGCGTAGGCCCGATAGCCGAGGCCTCGCAGTCTACACGTCGCCGGAACTGGTAGTTAATGCGCCCCTAGTGTTGTCGGTTAAGGAGGCAGGAGAGCCACCTTCTTATGCTGCCTCTATACTGCCGGTGTGCTGAATCTTACCCTGACCCGGCATCAATTAATAACCCCGTGAATGCACACCATTCTTTATGACAGCCTAAGGGTGTGGCTATGAACACGTATATGACTTCGTGCTTTACTAGCCTAGAGGATTTGTTCTCTTGTACATAACGCTTAGACTATAGTTGTGAGGTTTCGTGTTATGGGTAGTGGGAAGCACGTACTTCTGCGCGACAGATTTCCCGAGATAAGAAGTTGGCTCGGGAAATTCTCTGAAGAGGACAAGAGGAACGAATCTTCTTACCGCATACTGGAGGCCCTATACGAGGTCCAGGCACGTATAGAGGAGGAGGCTCTGCGCCGCCTGGAGGAGGCTGGACTAATTGAGGAAGTAGCTAAGGCAGCACGGAAGATAGCATTTCAACGCGTACCTCTCATCATAATTCTTGGTGGTCTCCCTAAACCGCTTATGGATGAAGAATTTCTGCGCCGCTCGATGCTCGATATAATAGACGCTGTAGCAAGGGAGGGCTACAGTCTCAAAGGTGCTACAGCTTCCCTCCGCGATCCAGTGGAGAAGGCAGCATTAAGTATCTCTCAGCTCGTTGAAGAGCTATTGGAAGGTCGAGAAGATAGTATCCATGCATGGGCAGGCGCTGTCTCAGCTGACCGGGACCGTGTTCGGGCGCTGGCCCTTTGGTTAATCCAGCCCTTGCTTAGTGCACTACGCGTAGCTGCTAGCAACGCATTAGGTTGGGTTCGGGAATACTGGCAGCAAGGTCTTTGTCCAGTCTGTGGTTCTGTCACACGCGTCGGGTACATGAAGGGGGAAGGGAGGAAGCAGTTCCTCCGTTGCCAGGTCTGCGGAATGGAGTGGGTCTTTCCCCGCGCTCGATGTCCCTATTGTGGCACGGACAAGCCAGGCGATGTGGTATTCTATCAACCTCTGGAGTCTAGGCAATGGTTACGGCTTTACTATTGCCGCCATTGCGGAGCCTACTGGAAGATAGTAGATGAGGAGGATGAAGCCGCCGCCAAGAGCGGGCTACCACCAAGAGAACTTTACGACGTCTATACTTTTATCCTCGACTCTGTAGCCGAGGCAATGACCTCCAAGAGGCAGTAGGCCCTAGGGTGTACAAGTTGTCGGAAGATGGCGGCTTCGTAGAGGAAATGCCTGAAGACTTCTATGCTGCTGAAGAGCTTGAATTAGGCCGCTTGTCGAAATGCAAGAGTCTGGGGAAAAAACGGAAGAAAAAGACCGTTGACAAGGTGCTCGGAGATAACGAGCAGAGGCAGTAAGAGCGATAGCAGGAGGAGAGTCTCGTTGCCGCTCCCAGGACTCTTGAATGCTGTAGCATATGCGCCTAGACACCGTGACGAACTCTTGGGGATGTTAGAAGAGACTACGAATAAGATTGTAGAAGTAATGAAGACCACTATGCCACAGCATGCTATCAACCTCTACACAATGTTAGCATCAGCCAAGGCATTGCCCGTAGCAGTAAAGGGAGGCCCGCCGCCGCTAAACCCGCTACAGTATGCCGACTTTGCTGCCGATATCATAGCCCGGTTAGAGTCTACTGGTTTTTACGAGGAAGCTAGGCCCCTTCGACGCGCCCTCATGTCGGGAAAGCTACCCGTCTACGATCTTGCCCGTGGCTACTTGCTCGGAGACTTAGACTTTATAGTCTCGGTGTCAAGGGAGCTTGGTGCCGCCGAGTGGATTGTCGCATTCCTCGCCGCAGCAGTAGCTGCAGGCGCTGCCAGGGCTATACGGGCCGTGCTAGAATCTGATAGGAGCCTGCCGGCTCTAGGCCAGGATGCTACGTGCCCTGTGTGTGGTAGATCCTTGGAGAATGGACGTTGTAGTTTCTGTCTCTACGCACAGAGGTAGTCAATGCTGTAGCGTATATTTGCTCTCTCATCTTCTTCTGGCCATTGGTGAAGGGTGTACAGCTCCATGACTGTCCGCATCGCCGTTGTAGGTGGCGGAGCTGCCGGCATGGCTGCTGCTAGTAGAGCTAAGAGGCTGCTAGGCGATAAGGCAGAGGTTACGGTGTTCGAGAAAGGAAGCTGGATTAGCTTTGCTCTCTGTGGAACTCCCTATTATATCGGCTGCCGAGTCCCAACTCTTGACATGCTAGTTCACTATCCTCTTGAAGAGTTTACGCGACGCCGCGGGATAAACGTCAAGCTGAAAACCATTGTGACCGAGGTCGACCCTGGAGCACGGCAGCTCCGCTACCGCAGCCTTGCCACAGGCGAGGAGGGAGTCTACGAGTACGACTATCTTGTCCTGGCTACTGGCGCCCGGCCCCGCGTCCCCGGCGAGTGGCTTCGCTACCGCAACGTGTATACTCTTCACAGCCTAGGCGACGCCGACCGTTTACGTGCCACGGTAGTTAGAAACGACGTAAAGCGCGTCGTAGTCATAGGCGGTGGTTATACCGGGGTTGAGGCTGCTGAAAACCTTGCCCGGCTCGGCCGTAGAGTAATCCTGATTCATAGCGGCGAATGGCTCCTCAACAAGATGCTAGACCACGATATGGCTGGGGAGCTCATGGAGAGGGCGCAGAATGCAGGCATAGAGCTAGTCCTGGGCCACCGTGTTACCGACATAGAAGGTGCTGGCGATATAGCTGCAAGCGTCTTACTCGACAACGGCGAGCGCATAGATGGCGACGTGTTCCTAGCCGCGAGCGGCATTGAGCCAAACACTACATTAGCCGAGCAGATGGGTCTAAAGATAGGCGAGACGGGGGCAGTCTGGACTAACGAGAGGATGGAGACAAGTATCAAGGATGTCTACGCTGTAGGCGACGTGGCTGAAACACGTGATCTCGTGACAGGCGGGCGGGTCTGGTGGCCATTTGCAACTGCAGCCAACAAGATGGGCTTCGTAGCTGGGACTAACATAGCAGGCGGTGATGCAGTATTCCCCGGCGTAGTCCGTACAAGCGCTATGGGTGCTTTCGGGCTTTACGTTGCAGCCACCGGCCTCAACGAGGAAGAGGCACGTCGACACGGTTTCGATGCAGTGGCTGTGAAGGTTAAGGCTCCTACTAAGGCCCGCTACATGGGCGAGCCAGGCGAGATACTGCTCAAAGTTGTAGCTGATGCCGAGACAGGGAAACTATTGGGCGCACAAGCTGTGTCTAGTGACCCTAGCAGCTTCTGGAGAGTAAACGTTATCGCATCACTAATATGGCGAGGTGCAACTGTCTGGGACCTCTTTAGCGTTGATGTAGGCTACTGGCCAGGTCTCAATCCCGTATGGGATCCGCTAACCATAGCTGCTAGGCTATTCTTCCGGAAACTCGGCACAAAACCTTGACAGCCAGGATTAGCACTACCCCCCCCTTTATTACTCCTTGAATACCTAATAACATAACACCACATTGACTTGGCAAGTATCCGCTATAGATACACTAGAGACCCTTCATGATCGCGAGAGTATATATCATAGAACACTCTCAGAAGTTGTTCTACAGTAATCAATAATACCGATTGTAACTAAGCACCATTACATATGAACATTGACGCCAGGAGCACCGAGGGGATGCTATGGCTGCAGCAGACATCTGCAAGCTAGCAGAGCGGGGCCGCATCACATACTGCGAGAATCTAAGTTGGCGCGCACCAATCTACCGGGATCGTCTAGAGGCTGGCAAAGTGCTAGCCAGCATCCTTCCCATGCTGGATCTAAACATAAACGAGACAGTTGTATATGCCATTGCTACAGGAGGCATACCAGTAGCCGCTACAGTTGCACGTAGCCTAGGTCTCCCCCTTGATATAATCGTTGTCAAGAAGATCACATTTCCGTGGACTACAGAAGCAGGGTTCGGCGCTGTAGCTCCCAACAATACATACGCCTATGATGCAAAGATAGCCCACGTATACCTAGGCTATACAAAGGAGGAAGTAAAGGAGCTTGTAAAGACTACACACCATTACGTGGTAGAGAGAACTTTACAACTTCGTGGAAGCCTTACTTACCCGAGACTTGATGACAAGACAGTGGTATTGATAGACGATGGAATAGCCACAGGCTATACTATGATAGCAGGACTACGCTTTCTAAGACAACATGGTGCCAGAACGCTAATAGCTGCCGCGCCAACAGCTAGCATAGATGGTGTTGACCGCGTAGCAGGAGATGCTGAAAAGATTATTGTACCAAACCTGCGTAGCGATCCTAACTATTCAGTTGCCGACGCATACATAGAGTGGCACGATGTAAGCGACGAAGAGGCTATCAAGTACCTCCAGTGGGGCCGCGGAGAACTCTCAGATTCCGGGAAAAACTCTATTCTAGCTTAGATGATGCTAGCTTGGTGAGCAACGGCTTAGACAACGCTGTAGCCAAGGCAAAGAACGAAAACCCGACTACTCCAGTCATAAGTCCAATCTTCTCTAGCATCATTGCTACAGCGAGTGAGGCCAGTGATAGTACAAGAGAGGCTATTTTAATCATTAGACTCGGTGCTTCGAGTATTTCTTCTACCCTCTTTATCCTGGCCAGTATGAGGCCTGCAGCTATCAAACCCGCATCTATTCCCGTTAACCGGGCTGCAGCTCGATAAGTGGGACTAGCTACGAGGGCTGCAACTGCTAGCGGGAGCCCTACTACGCCTAACAGTAGCGGTACCCAGGCTATATCTCTCTTGACTAGTAGCTTGTACGCTGCTATTGACATCACCGTGCCGATTACTATGCCTCCTACTACGTCGCGAGGATAATGGACATGGAGAACTAGTCTCGATAGAGATACCGCCGCCGTATGTACTACACCTACAACAGCTAGCAACACACTGCGTGTATATAGAGCTACCATAGCCCAGAAAGCTGCACTAAGTGCTGCATGACCACTGGGAAATGCCGGGCCCGAGGCTTCCACTAGCCACGTTTCCATTGGGGGCCTAGGTAATCCAACGAACACTTTGAGAGCAACTACTATACTAGAGACAAGTGCTAGGCCCGATACCAGTCTGACACCTAGCACACCACTGAGAAGCGCGTAGATGAGAATACCAACAAGCATGTAGATGGCCTCGTCGCCTAGGTATGTCACAGCTCTGCAGTAGTCTATGCTGCCAGATATACAAGTGATAAGCTCGAGTGAAGCACCCACCAAAAGGGCGAACTCTAGTAATCTGTGTTTGTCCATCAGCTTGTGCCCCTCCCTGTTTTCCACAACTTTTCGAGGCTCCTTGCTATTATCTCGAGCTGTATGTCGCTGGTTCCCTCAGCCGGCTCTAGTGCGTAGAGGTGGAGCAGAAGGTCAGTGAGACCCATACCTCTGCGTACTGCGTGACCGCCGAAAGTACGGAGAGCTGCGTCAGCCGCCGCTAGCCCCATTTCAACTGCGACATACTTGGCTGCACTTGTAAGCCCCCAGTCGACTCCACTACCGCTTTCGAGTACATCAGCTGCCTTTTCCACGAGTGCTTTTGCAGCCTCAAGTCCTGCGTAAGCTCGAGCAAGTCTGTGGCTTACAGCCTGGAACCTGTAGACGTCTCTCTCAAGTGCCCAGTCTAGGGCCTTTTCAAGCACCGTATTAGCAAGGCTTACAGCAAGTGCTGCAACGAGGACTCTGCTTTCAGCTAGAGACCGGAGTACTACACGATAAGGCTCCCGGCCTGGGCCAGCTATGAGCCGTGCTTCCACATTCTCTAGCCGGAGCCTTGCTATTCCACTACAGCTATAGGCCTCTAGATCCAGAGGTTCGGCGTGAAGCCCAGCCGCATTCGGCTCAACAAGGGCTAAGACGTGGCCGCCGTTGCCCTGAGCGAAAACGAGTATCGCTGAAGCATAGAGAGCATTCGTCGCGAAGACCTTCTCTCCAGTTATACTTACCCTCCCATCATCCAGTATCTCGGCACGGGTCTCAACGCCCGCTAGATCCGAGCCTCCGCGAGGCTCAGTGAGTGCCGGGGATAGCAACCCCTCGGGGACCTGAACACCGAGACCTTCTAGGATGCGGCGTGCTACACAATGGCTTACCAGGCTCATACCCGTGCATGGATCTATACGCGTCTCCATAACTCTACGGGCTAGCATGCCTAGGTTGCTACAGTCTCCTGCTAGCTCGAGAACACGTGTTACGAGATTATGCTGGCTAGTGCTCAAGACGCCGAGGCACCGGGGGTCTAACATCTCCATAGCGGGAGGCTTTAACTTCACGGCTTACCTTTACTTGTTCATCTCGTTCTCCCTTTGGTACTGTTACATTGCCTCCTAAGGGCTTGATATGTACAATCCATGTCACGCAGTCTACAGACTACCTGGGTCCATTACATCCGCTACATTGTAGCACGTGCTCAACAATGCATCTCGTAATTCAGCGTTTTTCTGCTGCAAGTGGATCACCTATTAGGCTGGAACGGTTTGCTGTAGCCGGCGGCACGATGTTACTCGTTTTGTAGGCGTGTCGTGGACAGATGTCTACGCAGTGGTAACAGAACATACAGAGATCGTAATGCACTACCGGATATCGACGTGGCCTCTTAGCATTTTCCTGGCCTGGTAGTAGCTTCATCTCTATCGCTCCCGGCGGGCACTCTATAGCGCATAGACTACAGCCTATACACTTCTCCACATCAACCACGTGGAGGCCGCGATACCCACCACTAGGAGTTGGGCCGGTTTTTAGGCCGTATTCTATTGTGGCAGGCCGCCTAGCCAAGTTTGATACGAGTTCACTTAGCATGATAAGTATACGCGGCTTCACAACTTCCACCCCTTCTATTGATCTGCCCGCCGACGAGCTAGTTGACGTAAGTTCTCTAGACGTTCGCGCCCAGTACGTTCATCAACTACTATAACGCGCTCCATGCATGATATGCAGGGATCAAGACTTGCTAGTATGACCGGTATATCCGCCAATGTGGCACCTTGGTAGGCTACGAGACTGTTCAGTATGTTGGGGATACTCGGCGTCCTTATCTTTACTCTATAAGGCTTAGTGCCGCCCCGACTAACAACATGGTATAGGAGTTCACCACGTGGAGCCTCAACTCGTGATATTGCCTCACCCTCACGGAACCGGCGAGGCGGAGTCTTCAGACTGTTAATTGGACCGCTTGGCAGTTTTTCTAGCACTTGACGTATAATGTTTATAGACTCTAACGCCTCCTCGAACCGGACCAGCATACGGGCGAGTGCATCGCCCTCACTACGTCTAATTACTTGGAAGTCTAGCTCCCCGTACCAAGCATAAGGATCATCGCGTCTGACATCGATATCTACGCCGGAGCCACGAGCTGTTGGCCCGACAAGTCCATGACTTACGGCCACACTGTACGGTATTACCCCTATGCCTTCAAGCCTACGGCGGAGCAACCTATCGCTTGTATAGACTTCCATATAGTATTTTATCCGCTGTTCGAGAATATCCATGCTACGTCTTATCTTCTCTGCTACTTCAGGACTTAGGTCTCGACGAACGCCTCCTGGCCATACATAATCGGCTATGACTCGGTTTCCTGTGAGCAGCTCCTTTAGGTGCATTACCTTCTCGCGATCCCTCATTATCAGCATGAAGAGGCTCTCAAATCCAGCTATCTCTGCAACCACGGCTGCTAGGAGCATGTGACTATGAAGCCTCTCGAGCTCCATTGCTAGGACTCGGAGAGCTTGAGCGCGAGGCGGCGGCTCGATACCATTTATCTCTTCGATGGCCTGGACATAGCAGTTAGAATGCATCATGTTGCATATACCGCAGACACGTGTCACTATATAGAGGGTTTTTAGGAACGTATTGCTCTCAGCGAGCTTCTCTATCCCACGATGGTTATAGCCCGTAACTACCTCTACCCCGACTACGTCTTCACCGTCAACGCGTACACGGAGCATAATGGGTTCGTGTAGTGCAGGATGCTGAGGCCCAATAGACACTTCTATTACCGGCATCCCCGTTATCACCTCTTATTCCAGTCCTTGCGTAACGGATATTCTCCAGCTACATCTGGCGGTGTGAAGAACCCTAAGCGGAGACTCTCATTACCCTCAAAGACTACGCCAAAGAGGTCGTAGACCTCTTGTTCATAGGGCACTGCAGCGGGGAGTAACAGTGCCAAGCTTGGTGCTCTTGGCTGGCTTCGCGGTACCCGCGTCTTTAGCGTGAGTAGGCTCTTCTCCGGGATAATCCAGAACACATAGTCTAGCTCTATACTGTCCTCTTCAGGGAGATCTATGGCAGTTATCGCTGAGAGGTAAACTCCACGAGGGTAGGCCTCTAGCAAGCTTTTAACTACTCCTGGCAGTTTCCAGGGATCATCAATACGTACTTCTAGACGTCGTTGCTTCTTTTCCACAATCTCTACTTTACTGTTCTTCAGCCACAGTTTTAGCTGCTTCAATTCTGTCAGCCTCCTCTCGGATACTCTTAAGGAGCCTAACTATGGCCTGGAGTATCGCGTCAGGACGCGGCGGGCATCCGGGAATATAGAGATCCACCGGCACGACGTTGTCGGCTCCACCAACTACACTGTAGCTATTGCGGAACACATTGCCAGAGATAGCACATGTACCAACTGCAACCACGTGTTTTGGGTCAGGTGTCTGTTCGTAGAGACGACGAAGTCTCTCAGCAGACTTCTTGGTTAGTGCACCCGTCACAATGATTATGTCGGCATGCCGAGGGTTCGGGGCCAGTCTTATACCGAAGCGTTCTGGATCGTAGAGGGGTGTTAGGGCCGCAAGAACCTCTATGTCACAGCCGTTGCATGCGCCGGTGTTAAAGTGGAGTAACCAGGGTGAACGTGAGAGCATTCTTAAGGTGAAAGAACTCCCACGATGCTTCACATTTTGCAAGGGGATATACGCCTCCGCCAAATAGAGTATATAGCTACGAAACATAGTTGATTAGGGTTACCCCGTAGAAGCCGGGATAAAGAACCCGCTGCCACAGCATACACGATTACACACCCCCGCTAGCGGATTAGACTGACTATACTGTCCACGATGGGGCCCGGCAATACACCTAGAGCTATTGCGGCCGCTGCTAGGATGAGGAGTGGTACAAGAAGCCTAGACGGAGCCTCAGAAGGCAGTGTACGAGGAACCGTTACCGACGGATGCCAGAATACTCGTAGCCAGAACCTAAGCGCATAGGCTGCAGAGGATAATACAGCAAGTGCTAGCGCAGCGACTGCTGCTATGCCGTAGACCCGCCCTACCCCTAGGACTATGAGTAGCTCACCTGGGAACATTGCAAAGGGCGGTGCCCCGGCCAGACTCATGGCTGCTACGAAGGCTGCGAAGGCTGTGACGGGCATGCTGCGGGCGAAAACTCCCATGCTGCGTATGTCGTCGCTTCCGCTCTGCTTCTCGAGCACTCCTGCTACGAGGAAGAAGAGGGGCTTTACGATGCCGTGTGCCAGGGCTGCTAGTACTCCACCAGCGGCCGCCAGGGGATGGCCAGCGGCAAGCCCGGCGTAGATTATGCCGGAGTGCCCAATGCTGCTGTAGGAGGCTATGAAGCCTAACCGGTTAGCTGAGAGGGCTCGGAGGGCTCCCACTATTGCCGAGGTTATGCCCAGCCACATCGCGGCCTCTAGCATGGCTGTGGTTTGGTGGGGCCAGTGGAATCCTGTCGTGAACCTGTACATTCCGTAGGCGCCGATGCTTGTGACCACGCCTGCGAGTAAGCCTGCCGCGAATGGGGGCACTGAGGTGTAGGTACGTGGGAGCCATGTGTGGAATGGGAAGACACCGAGTTTTATTGCAAAAGCTATAAGTGCCAATGGTAGCGCTATTGTTGATAGGCTAGCATCCACGACATTGCCTCCGAAGACCGGGGCATTGGCTGCTAGTAGGGCGCCTACCGCTACGAGAAGTAGCAGGGAGCCTGCATGCATGTATATGAAGAATTCTGGGGCTCTTCTAGGGCTCCAGAGCCAAACTAGCACCGTGGACACTATGAGTACTAGTTCCCAGAACACATAGAAGAGCGGCAAGCTATAGGCGTAGACGAGCCCAATAACCGAAGCATGTATAGCAGTTACAACTATCTCAAAGACTGCCTCCCCTCCTCTACATGTTACGCCAGCTCTGCCTGCATATACTATGACTGTTATCGCTACTAGGGCAGAGAGGGCTGCGAAGAGCTTCGAGACAGTGTCTAGCCCCATACACACTGGAGCGTTGACGACAGCTAACCATGAACGACATACAGCGTCGCCGTTGGCAAGCAGCGTAATAATAGCGGACACTGTTATCGAGATTATTGAGGCTGCCCTCCTACCAGCTAGGACTGCTGCAGCACCTAATCCAAGCACTATTAGCGACGTCGCATACGCTACTGGTACGCCGAGCACGTTAGCCACCTCCAAGCATGGGGACTAGGCCGGGATAGACTCCCAGCACGAGTAGAAGCAGCGAATACGCAAGGAGAGGGAGCCAGGGGACGTTGACGCCATGGGATACTTGATATCCACCCATTATCAAGTAACGGAAGATGTAGACCGCTGATACTAGGAAGAAGATTGCCGATACTACTGCTAGCCAAGTGTATCCAGCTGCAGCGAATGCTGCTACTACTGAGAGTTTCGCGGCAAACCCATAGAGTGGCGGCGTCCCGGCTAGGCTGAGTAACCCCGTCACTTGTGCTATTTTGCCGATGCTTGTCTTTTCGTAACGGTGAGCAGTTATTACCAGGGCTATGGACATGTTGCTAGCTGTTATGAAGTATATCGGGACTAGAGGGTCGCGTATACCAGATAGCGCGTAGACGACTGCGAGCAGGACAGTGTAGCCAGCGTCGCTCACCATACTGTAGCCTATCATGCGACGTAGCTCCTTCTGAGCTAGAGCAGAGAATTCGCCCACAACCATGCTCGCCATTGCTAGGAGGACAAGGAGCGCCGCGATTATTGGGCCGAGCAAGACTCCCGAGGAGGCTATCAGCTTGAAGAACACCAATAATACTGGAGCATCTACAAGTAGGATGGCAGTAACCACTCCGAGCAAGTGAGCGCCTTGGACTACATCGGGCAGCCACATATAGAATGGTGCAAGTCCGGCCTCAAGCGCCAGCCCCGCTGTGAGGAAGACGAGGCCAAGGAGCACAGGGAGAGTCGCCCATGACACCCCTCCCAGGGGTGCTTCGGTAAAGCTGTGAAAGCCCTGACTGTAGAGTAGCCCCATGCCAACAATTATGAGGGCTGTCGCCAGTATCGACGAGTAAAGGTACTTCACTGCAACTTCTCCACTACGCCGGCCTCCAAGACTATAGAGACCGGCTAAGGCGGCGGCAGCCGTCTCTATACCGGCGAGCAAGGTTAGTAGGCTAGCCGAGTAGAGCACGAGGAACCCGCCTAGAACGGCTAAGATAACTAGCGGTGCCCTCACCTTATCTAGCTCATCTACTAGACTGGCTAGGGCTAGTATCTCTGCCAGTAGGAGGAGTACCGCCATAGCATTATACTCCGTCGTCACGTATAGGATGTTTAGGCCAGCATACCTTACCATACCCTGGGGCAATACCCAAACAATTACCATCATGTAGATCATTGTGGCTAGTGTCGTGGCTGCTGCTGCACGGCGCGGAAGGACAGCAGCGATAGCTGCGGCGGCTAGAGGAACGCCGGCTACCAGGGTTAGTAGCTGGTATACGTCCATGGCTAACCACCCATACTTACCAGGGCGACTATGATGAGTAGAACGAGACCGGCTAGATAGACTGCATAGTAGTAGCTCAGCTTACCACCGTGTAAGCTGCGTAGCATGCCTCCAAGCTGTAACGAGAACGAAGTAGCAGCATCAACAACGGCGTCAACGATTTCTACGAGACCTCTAGCCGATAGATTCACAGCAAACAGTATCGAGGGCGCTATTATCCTTGTGTAGATCCTGTCTATGTAGAAGCCCTCTAGTGCTGCACGCTGTAGAGCCGCTAGCCTAAGGGTTGCCACTTTACGGGTGTACAACAAGAATGCCGTCCCAAGACCAGCAGCTGCAGCAGCGAGGCTAGCAGCTACCGCTAATGGCCCAGCTTCGCTCGGCTGGAAGGGTGGTACGACTAGGAGGGGCGAGACTAGAGTCATCACTATCAAGAATAGAAGTGGAGCAGCCATAAATGCTGGTATCTCCTCTACCCTTATCTCCTTGTACCTTGGCTCTGCGAAGACGAGATAGTAGACGAGCTTCACCGAATAGAACGCCGTGGCCACCGACGCTGCTAGGAGAACTAGTGCCACGAGAGGCTCAGTTGATAAGGCTACTCCTATTATCGCCTCTTTACTCCATGCACCGTTGAAAGGCGGTATACCGGCTAGCGCTGCCGCCCCTGCTACTAGGCTTGCAGCGAGGAGTGGACTACGCCGGGCAGCACCTGCCACATAGCGCATATCCCTTGCAATCTCTGGACCAAAGATGGGCTCAAACTCGTGTATAACGACACCTACGGCTAGGAATAGAAGGGCCTTGAACACGGCGTGACTAGCTACATGCTCTAACACTGCTACGAGACCCTCTACGCCTACTCTCCACGTGAGCCCTAACGCTGCAAACATGAAACCTAGCTGGCTTATAGTCGAGTAGGCTAGCAGCCTCTTTGCGTCATACTGTGCTGCTGCCGAGACGGCTGCATAAAGGGCCGTAGCTGCACCCACAAGCACTACCAGCTGCATGAAGCTCTGGGGCAGAGCGACGCTACCGCCTATGAGGGCAAGAGAGGCAATCCTTAGAACAAGGTAGATACCCGCCTTGACCATTGTGGCCGCGTGTATCAGCGCCGAGACAGGAGTAGGGCCCTCCATGGCGTCGGGGAGCCAGACATGCAGCGGCAGCTGCGCACTCTTCGCCACCGCCCCGACAAAGGCTAGCAAGAGGAACAACTTTAGAGCAGCCAGACCAGATGCTGCGAGTACGGGGTACTCGACCGAGCCGAGAATAGTATAGACATAGACTATGCCTACTAGGAGGGCTGTGTCGCCTATCCTTGTGGTCAGGAAAGCCTTGACGCCAGCTGCTGAGGCGCGTGGCGAGTAGTAATGTGCTATCAATGCAAAGCTACAGAGCCCGACCATCTCCCAGAACATGTAAAGGGCTACTAGGCTACCAGTCAGCACAAGACCCTCCATTGCGCCGAGGAAGAGTACCAGAAGGCTATAGTACCGCGAGTACCCCGGATCCTCAGCCATGTAGCTGTACGAGTACAATATCACTAGGAGGCCCACGAGGCCTACTATCAGCGAGAAGAGCGCCGCGAGCCCGTCGATATAGAGCGAGAGGCTAAACCCACCACCCGGAACCAAGGGGAGACTAGGCCCTTCTATATAGAAGGCTGTTTCGGGAGCCTTGCTGTAGATTAGCAGTGCGAGCATCAGTACAGTAGAGCCCGTGGCTAGCGCGAGGCCCCATGCAGCGCGGCGGCCGAGGAAGCGTCCCGCCAGGGCTACGACTGGGGATGCTGCGAGAGGTGTCAGTATAATCGCGTAGCCTAGAGTAGTCAAGCTAGCCGTTTCCATAGTCTACCCCCTTAGTTCGTCTAACTCGTCCACACTCCTAGCCCCATGGAGCCTTGAGGCGCGGAGGGCGAGCGCAGCTGCTAGGGCCATTATACCGGTGTCGAGAACTAGTATGAAGAGGTAGAAGCCTAGGCTACCACCCCACATGGCGAGGGATGCTGCTGCAGAAGCCGACACAAGTTCGAGGCCGACCAGTACGCGGAGAAAGTTAGAGTACCGAGTGAGCATGTAGAGGCCTGCAGAGGCTATAGCTGCTAGTGCTATTGAGTAGAATATGCTAGTCTCCACCGTCTTCACCTCCCGCCACGACTCTTAACGCTAGCAACACTGAGGCTAGCGGAGCAGATGCCAGGGCTACTGCTAGAGGAGCCCATTCCTCTGCACTGAGCTCCCGGGGCTGCTGTATATGAGAGCCAGCGATGGCTAGGGCTACGAGCACCACGAGTGCACCTATAGCCCCCATACCCGGGACGACGCCCCGCTTCGAGCCGCCCAACTCGGGAGCCAGGAAGCCTGCAGCTGCTAGAAACCCGGCTGCGAGTGAGAGCTGTACAACGGCTGCAACAACTTCGCCCATATCAATAAACATTAACGCGAGGAGCACCAGAGCTGCGGTGGAGGAGAGTAACACTCGCTCGTCTCGCCCCGTGGTGGCAGCATAGAACGCCGCTACAGCCGCCGCAGCTGCTAGTACTCCTGCGAAGATACTCACTCTGTTATCACCCCTTAACTATTAGTGCTAGAGCCGCAATTATGAAGGAGCATGGCACTATGGCAGTCCATGAGGCTCTCCCCACGTCTACGAGCCGTAGCCTCGGAGCTGCTGCATCTACTAGTGTAGCAGCAATGGCAACTGCTAGCCCTGTCCCCAGGAGCGCAAGGAGCCCTGCTATGCCGCTCCAGGGCGGCGCGAGGAACAGCGTCGTGTAGTAGTATAGCGAGACAGTCTCGTGGATACGATGCGTCAAGTGTGCAAACGCGAGGCGACGACCACTCATATCCGCCATTAAGCCACCTGCAATCTCGGTCTCAGCCTCTGCCACGCTAAACGGGTCCTTGCCTGCCTCGGCTAGGATCAGCACGAAGCCTAGCACAGCCCCCGCTAGCCACAACGGCAAGAACACCGGCTCAGCAGCTAGGCTGCTCCACAGTGTCCTCCTTATCTCCGCGAGCGAGAGCGAGCCTGTAACAGCATAGACTATACCAAGCAGGGAGAGGAGAGCAACTTCATAGCTTGCTAGGAGCCCTAGCAGACGGAACCCACCAATGACACTATAAGGGCTATGAGTCGAGAAGGCTGCCAGGTAGAGGAGGCCAAGCGAGAGGGTTAAACACGCCGCAACGAGCACTGCATCGCCATGAAAGCTAAAGCCTATAGCACCGCTCCAGGGGATGAAAAGCGAGGCAAACGCGGCTAGGCTTAGACTCCATATCAGCGCTGCTGGCACTGCAACCGGGTCCTGGCTCCGGGGCGCAAGATCCTCCTTACCCAGCAGCTTCAAGAGGTCTATGAGCGGCTGTAGTAAACCTCCTAATCCAGTATAGCTAGGACCTATACGGCTCTGCAGCCTGGCTACAACTTTACGCTCAACAGCTTCGAGCAACAGCGCTAGCGCTACCACGAACGTTAGGCCAGGGTATACAGTAGCCTTCACGACCAGGTCTAGGGGATTCATAACGTGTGTCTCCTCTTGAGTATACTACGGGCAGTTATGGCCGAGAAGACGCCGGCAACCATAAAGAGGAGAGCCGATACGTTGCTAGAACCACCAGCTAGTAGTACTGCTACGGGCACTGCTTCCACCGCTGCAAAGAGGAGTAGCAGCCAAGGGTATGGCGGCGATGCTTCTCGAAGAGGCTCTGTCTTTTCTCCACACATGTAGGGCTCTACTGCTTCTCCTTCTCTACGTGGAGCTGGTGCCAAACTTTTTGATGCAAGATAGTAGCTCGCCGATACAACCATTATTAGTACAAATGCAATGACCAGCTCTATCATCCTTTGTACACCATGACTCCAAGCGCCTAGTTATCCTCGCTAGAGCATTACTCCGATTTAGCTGGATATCCATTGTTAATTACGATTGATACGCTGTATTTAGTGCTAGACCGCTAGAGTACGGGCCCCGACACAAGCTCACGAGAATATGATTAGTCAACATATAATAGGCCCGAAACTCGTAGAGCTCAAGTCTCCGAGGACTAAATTTGCTAGTGATACGCCAGCCCCTAGAGCCAGGGATAAGTGAGAGAACAAGTGTGGTAGGGATCAATCGTGCCACCGAGGATAGCACTTGTAACAGGTAAGCGGGCCAGGAATAGGGTAGAGAGCGTTGTCTCCGATATACGTAGAGCCACCGGATGGACTATAGATGTCGTCGAAGCACCCATTGATGTGGCATCGTTGATACCTCGGGACATACTGGAGGATATACTTAGGGGCTTAAGGGGCAGGTATGACCTCATTATAGTTCCCGGCACCCTTAGCTATAGCCTCGATGGACTTGAAGAGGCTGCCGGAGCCCCCGTGGTCCGAGGACCACCGGATCCGGAGAGCTTGAGGCTGATAGCCGAGCTAGGCGAAGATGGGCTCCAGAGGCTGGCAGAGCAAGGAAGTCTCAGCCCCTCACTCATGCTGGATAAGTGGCTCGAAGAGCTGCGTAGACATCACCTATCCACGCCCAGTGTCGAGGTCTGCAGCGTCCGTGTACCCGTGAGGCCTCCACCCATCGTGGTGGCTGCCGAAGTTTTTGTCCGACAAGGTATATCGGCCGAGGATATAGCTGGCAGGGCCGAAGAGCTGCTGGGGCGCGGCGCTGACATTATTGTAGCCGGGTTTGGACAGAGTTGGGAACGCGAAGAGGCTCTACGGGTACTACGTGTACTCGTGGACAGAATCGGGCCCGTGGCACTTGACACGCCTGATAAAGTTTTAGCACGCGATGCTGCACGGGAAGGACTTAACTGCCTCACGCTATCGCTTAGCGAGGGTGACCCACTCTTTAATGAACTGCCTCGTGGCAGCCAGGTTGTCGTCATACCTCTAGATTCCTCGTTCAATGTCCCTAGGAGCGTGAGCAAGAGAGTAGAGCTTCTAGAGCGTCTCGTAAAGCGTGCACAGCAGAAGGGCCTCGTACCCATAGCCGATCCTATGGTTGACCCACCGGGATGGGGACTTGCAAGGAGCGTAGCAGCTTACCTTGAGGCTTCTGAGAGGCTCCCCGAGACGCCGCTGCTAGCTGGCATAGCTAACGCTTACGAGCTGATAGACGCTGATAGCCACGGCCAGGTGGCTGTGTTGACACAGTTGTTCGCCGAGGCCGGCGCCTCGTTGATGCTAGTCACCGAGGAGAGTAGGAAGACCGTTATGGCGACCACAGAGGCAGCCATAGCGGCAACCATGACTAGCGTATCTCTACTGAAGAATAGGTGGCCGAAGGACTTAGGTATAGACTTGCTCTACGCCAAGGAGAAGAGACCTAGCGGAGACCAACCCCGGCTGCCCAGGCGCCCCCGACTATCCCTAGACGCCAATACCCTAGCAGCCTGGTACGGGTTCCGTCAGGACCGCACTGGCAGCCACCTCATAGTAGTCGAAGGCGACACTATAAGAGACGTGTATATCGGGAGGAGGGGCGTCATAGAGCTGCGGGGCAGCAACGGCCGAGATCTCTACAAGGCTGTAGCCTATCTTGGACTCGCCAGCGAGCCTAGTCATTACGCTTATCTGGGCTACGAGTTGTGCCGCGCAGAGCTAGCAGCAATCATGAAGAGGAGCTATGTACAGGACGAGCCGCTCCTAACGCCACCGTGGATGCGATGTAGCTGGTATAGTGCTAGAGCCATGAGCCCCATTAAACCTATAGGACAAAGAGAGAAAAGATGAGGGATGGCAGGAGCCAGAGGCTAGCCCTGCTGCGCCTCTGCAGCCTCTGTAGCTGGCTTAATTACGAGACTGCGGCCTTTCCACTCGTAGCGCCCAGCCTTTAGTGCCTCGAGTATCTCGCGGGCCTTCTTGTCGTTAGGATGCTTGCGTAGGTGGCGTTCGAGCCTCTTTATGAGACGTAGCTTCCGGCTCATAGCCTTCCACCCAGGTCTAGGCGGCAGAGTGTTAGCCGGGGCGGCATAAACACTACCCTCTCCCCTGGGGCTGTGAGGACGCGTTCCCACGAAGGACTGTCCGGTTGCGGCCTAGGCCCCTTGGAACTATGGGGCCGGTGGCCGTAACCCCCCTTCGCCGAGCCCGCCTTCCGCTAGCCGCCTCCTAGTAGCCACTACCATGTCCGGGTAGTCTGTCGCTATCCCATCCACGCCCCGTTTCGCCAGCTCTAGTACCCAATGTTCCTCGTTGACAGTCCAGGCCACTACGCGTAGGCCTAGCCGATGAGCCAGCCCCACCGCCTTGGCCGTAGCTAGGGGGTATCTCGGGAGCACTATACGGCAGCCCAGTTTGCGGCAATCGAGTATCCTTCCAGGCGGCCGGAAGTAGATGATACCCGTGGGCAACCCTGGCTCGAGCCGACGCGCCGCGTGGAGGACATCATCATGGAAGCTTATCAATGCGGCCATGTCTAGGGCGTTCTCCTTCCTCAAGACCTCTATTATCCTACTTGTGTCTCTCGGCTCCTTGACCTCTAGGAAGAGGAGTATTCGGCCACGCGCCTCCTCTATGATTTCCTCAAGCGTCGGCGGTGCTTCGCCTCCTCCTAGATCTATGCTCTTTACCTCAGCTAGGCTAGCCTTCCTGACATCGATTGTTCTGCCACCGTTGCTGCGTAGTACTGGGTCATGGGAGGCAACGACAGCACCGTCACCGGTTACCTGTAGGTCGAACTCCGCTATATCCGCTCCCACCTCTACAGCCTTACGGAGCGCGGCTAGGGTGTTCTCGGGGGCTAGGCCACGGGCACCACGATGCCCAATTACGGCGAAGGGCCTACGGCTCAACATCTCTAGAACCGGGTGCAGCAGCATCCACCCCTCCAGGGATACAGCTACACGTAAAGAGGCCAGGGGCGTTATACCTGCTCCGAGAGAAATAGCTCCATGGAGAGGATGACAAAACACGCCACATTGTAATTGGGTGGGACACTATAAACTCTAGTGTTCCAAGAGCTGCGCTAGTCTCTTGGCTATATTCTCCGCGACGTCCATTGTCTTGGCGTTACCGCCCAAGTCTGGCGTCAGTACCCGGTCCTCTACGAGCGTAGCCTCTATTGCCTTGTCGAGGCTCTTGGCTGCCCTAGCTAGGTAGGGGTCGCTATGTTTCTGGGCTAGATACTCCATCATGAGCCTGGCTGCGTGTATGGCTGCTACCGGGTTTGCGATACCCTTGCCCGCTATGTCGAAGCCAGCGCCGTGTACCGGCTCGAAGACCGCGTAGCGCTCGCCTATCTGGCCAGAGCCGCAGAGTCCTAGGCTCCCGGCCAGCCCGGCGGCGAGGTCGCTCAAGATATCGCCGTAGAGGTTCATGGTGACTAGTACCTGGAGCTTCTCCGGGGTCCGCGCCATGTTGTAGGCTGCCGCGTCTACGATGAGGTCGTCAGACTGTATCTCGGGGTATTCTTTGGCTATCTCGCGGAACACCTGGAGAAAGAGGCCGTCGCTGAGCTTGAGTATGTTGGCCTTGTGGACTGCTGTGACCCTCTTGAACCCGTTGGCCCTGGCGTACTCGAAGGCAAACCGTATTATCCTCTCTGAGCCATGCCGCGTCACTATCTTGACTGCTAGCGCTTGGTCGCGGAATACACCCTCTATGCCGGCATATAGGCCCTCAGTATTCTCGCGCACAATTACCATGTTGAAGACTCGCGGCGAGATCCCCTGGTAGCCCCTACAGGGGCGAAGGTTCGCGTAGAGGTCTAGGCTCTGCCTTATGTAGACGTTTATGCTTCGATACCCGCTTGGCCCTACTGGTGTAGCTAGAGGACCCTTTAGCGTCGCATCGGCTGCACGGAGCCGGTCTAGGAAGTCGTCAGGGAACGGTTTACCGGTCCGGTTGTAGTAGGCGAGGCCTGCCTCTACCTCTTCTATGTCGAAGACGCCCACAACGTCTAGTACGCGGCGCGCTGCTGCTGTTACCTCGGGGCCTATACCATCGCCAGGTATGAGCACTATGTGATAGCGTCGTGCCATTCCTGCTTCACCAGGGGAGCCGGTTCATCTTCTTAATGTACTCTACTATCCCGCCCGCCTCGAGTATCTCTAGGAGCTGTTGCGGCGGCGGCTGGAACCTCTCCTCAACACCCTTAGTCACGTTGCGTACCACGCCTACCTCAAGGTCTACCTCTATCTCGTCGCCCTGCTCAGTGACCTCTGGGATCCTCTGGACTATTATCACGGGCAGGCCTATGTTTATCGAGTTCCTGTAGAATATCCTGTGGAAGCTCTTAGCGAGCACCGCACCGACGCCGGCAAGCTTGAGGAGCCTGGGTGCGTGCTCGCGGCTGCTGCCGTAGCCGAAGCCACGGCCTGCTACTATCACGTCGCCTGGCTGAACTTTCTTGTAGAACTCCGGTATAACCTCCTCGAAGACGTAGGGGAGCATATCCTCTAGCTTGTTTATCTTAGCGAACTTGTATTTACCGCTTATAATGTGGTCTGTGCTTATGTTGTCACCTAGTACCCATGCTCTTCCACGGATAACCCTAGCCATGGATACTCACCTCTCCTCCATTGTTAGGGCTTGAAACTGTACGAGGGATCTACAACCATCAGCCTAGCATCAGCGGGCAAGAAGTCTCGGGGGTCTGTTATCCGCCCGGTCACAGCAGCTGCTGCAGCTGTTGCAGGACTTGCTAGGTAGACCTTCGACTCCTTATGGCCCATGCGGCCGGTGAAGTTCCTGTTAGTCGTCGATACTGCTACTTCGCTCTCGCCGAGGAGACCTAGGTGCGCGCCTATGCATGGACCACATGTACCGAATGCCACGAAGCAGCCGGCCTCAACTAGTATATCTATTATGCCGTTGCGTAGTAGCCTTTCGTAGACTTTACGCGACGCTGGCACGGCTATGCAGCGTACACCCTCCTTCACCTTGCGACCCTTGAGTATCCTTGCGGCCGCGACGTAGTCCTCGTAGCGGCCGTTGGTGCAGCTCCCTATGAACACTTGGTCTACCTCTATGCCTTCTACTTCGCGGACTGGCTTCACGTTGTCAACGTTAGGCGGCGCAGCTACTATCGGCTCGAGGCGTGGGAGCTCTAGCTCTAGTTCCTCGTCGTACTCGGCTCCTGCGTCGGGCTCTAGGAGTGGTACTTCGATGCCGTGGTTTGCACGGTACCATTCTCGTGTCACGGCATCGGAAGGGAAGAGGCCAACTTTTGCGCCCATCTCTACTGCCATATTGCTGATTGTCATCCTGGAGTCCATTGATATACTCTTCAAGCCCTCGCCCTGGAACTCGACAGCTTTGTATATCATACCGTCAGAGCGTACCATACCTATGATCGTGAGTACTATGTCCTTACCCATTATGTAGCCAGGTGCTTCTCCGCTCAGCTTGAGCCTTACCTGCTCAGGGACGCGCATCCACAACTTACCTGTAGCCATTGCTATAGCTGCGTCTGTGCTTCCTACACCTGTAGCGAAGGCGGCAAAGGCGCCCCCAGTGACTGTATGGCTATCTGCACCTACCACGAACATACCAGGTTTTATGAGGCCCTCGTCGGCTACCACTTGGTGGCTTATCCCAGTGCCTACGTCAAAGAGTCTTACACCATGCTCTTTGGCGAAGCGCCTCATTACGCGGTGTACTAGCGCAGCCGCTACAGTTGGAGCTGGCGCTGCATGGTCTATGAAGAGTGCTACACGCTTAGGGTCGAAGACGCGGCTCAACAATGGAGTTTCCTTCATGACGTCTAGTGCTAGCGTGAATGTACCGTCATGTGCATATACTAGGTCTATAGGTACTACTACTATCTCTCCGGTTTCCGGCACTCTGCCAAGCTTAGCCTCGAACAGCTTCTCCGTTAAGGTGCGCGGCTTACTCAAGCCTATCCCCTCGGTTCCGGCTTCTACGACTTGCAGGGCATACACGACGGGAATATGGCTCGGAGGGGCCTAATTCGACGACAGACGGTCCGCCTCTGTATCCCGTCTCAGTAAAGCCCCGGGGACAATCCCTTGACGAGCTTCTACGCCCCTGGGGCTTCACCCAGACCCACAGTTATAACTCTATATACGTTATTTTCCTCAGAGTCTTCACATAATCCGTAGTGATAAAACGAGGAATGTCTAAGATCGGGTCTTGCCCTGGATCTCGGGAAAGTAGCGTTCTACTATACGTGTCATTTCCTCGTCACTGAGCGGTGTGTGACGCCCACTTTCTTCGAACAACTTCACAACCTCTCTGTAGATGGCTTCGACGCGCGGATCATCCTTGTCTATAGACTCAGCTAGCTTCTCAGGCAGCCGGCTACGCAGCCACATGACTATAGCTGCGCGACCCCCATAGGCTGTGACAGCTATGTCTGCTCTCCTCCCGACAATACCTGGGTCGAATGGCAGGTAGACCTCCGGGTTCTTCAACAAGCCGTCAATATGCACCCCTGCCTTTGTCCGGAAGGCGTTGCGGCCGACCAAGGGCTGGTACTCTGGCACACTGTATCCCATCTCCTCGAGAACCTCGACCACTCTGGGCAACGCCTCTAAGTTAACCCTGTCTAATCTGCCAGTAAGCCCCACATAGTGTAGCAGCATTACTTCTAGCGGACAGTTACCAGCTCTCTCACCTATACCCAGCAGCGTACAATTGCTCATACCAGCACCGTGCAACCATGCAGCAAGATGGTTCGCCACCACTAGTCCTAGGTCGTTGTGACCGTGGAACTCTATCTGCTCTGCTGCTAGTCCTATCTCGCGCAGAGCCTCTACGAGTGCTGGTATCCCGCGCGGCGGCGCGATCTCTGGGAAGGGTAGGCCTAGGCCTAGCGTGTCTGCCACCTTTACGCGGAATGTTACACCGTAGCGCTCGCTTAGAGCAATGAGTTTCTCGACAAAGGGAATGATGTTCCTCTCTAGGCTAGCCCTCGTAGCATCCTCGAGGGTACAGCGCACCACTATACCGCGCTTCATAGCCTCCTCCACTACGGTTAGGTACTTGGTGAACGCCTTGTCCCTTGTCACGCCAAATTTATAGTAGATGTGATAGTCGCTTATACTCGTCAGCATTGTAGTCTCCTCGAGCCCAGCTTCGAGGACTAGTTTAAGGTCGTTCATTGTTGCTCGTATCCAGCCTATCGGCTTAGGGTACTCTGCACCATACTCCCTTATCCTCTTCACTAGCTCCCGGTCCCTCGGCGTGTATAGGAATAACTCAGCTGAGGCTATTGCACCACGGCCTCCAAGCTCTACTAGCAGCTCGTAGATCCTTAGTCCTTCCTCGACTGTTATCGGCCGCCAGCCTTGTTGACCATCTCTCAGCGTTGTATCAGTCACTACTATCCTGTCTGGTTCAAACCATCCAGGCGCCTCCCCATCGAACATTATACGGGGAGGTTCACTGTACGGAAATACGTCACGGTACAGCTCCAAGCCTGCTACGTCCGTAAAACCGCACCACCCCCAGGTACTGGCAGAGAAGGCTAGGAATAACGGTGTGCCCCTAAGGATAGGGGTCAGCGGGTAGACCGTGTAGGGCAAAGGGTGCTAATAACTTGCCGGAGTTAACGCCCGGACTAGTGACCGGTGGGACTAATGCCTGGAGACGGATTCCGTACTAGAAGTGTAGAAGCCAGCACTTGAATTGTGACGGGTGTCTAGGATTTAACTCCTCTGTACATTCTTAGATACAGTTTCGGTACACAGACTCTATGATAGGTGCTGTTTCTGTTACACCCTTGACCTTGAGGCGAACAATAAGCTATCAATCAATTGACTCTGTTGTTTATCCAGCGTACGCCTGTACGACTATAACTTGCGAATATCCGTACATAGTATACTGTATATACCCGCAGCTAACCCAAGAGGTTGTGATCAAGAGAGACAATATGTCATAGACCTAATAGGCTAGACCGTGACTGAGGAATACACGGTAGTCTCGAGGGGCTGCAGGCCCGCCTCGAGGCGAGAAACTGTAGGAGAGGGTCTGCTAAAAACTGGTTATGCTGTTTTCGAGGAGCTTGTTGTACGGGGGCTAGTAGTAGTACCATATACTCTTGTAGTCCTCTGGGTCCTCGCCGAATACCTCCTGGAGCTTATCGAGGTACATCTTTATGGAGACTATGTCTGTGTATATGTAGGGATCTACTAGCTGTATATTCTTCTCCCAAGGATGCCAGAGGTAGACGCGACGGCCATCAGGCCTTATCATTATCAGCTCGTGGTCCTGTCCAGCGCGTAGGTGGTTCTTGCCGAGCCTAGGCACATTGAAGACCGGCTCCTCTGTGCGGAAGCTGCCTGGTAGTAGGCGCGCCTCCTCCTTGCGCTCCTGTAGTATCCTCGCCACCGGCACTAGATAGTCCTTTGTCTCCCACTTACCCTTGGGGTAGAAGTTGTAGTATGGATCTATCCCGGCCTTCTTCAGCGCTATTCTTAGTGCTACTGTTTCGAAGCGGCGGCTCACCCAGAACGTATACACCTGCTGGTTGTATATCATTAGACCGTTGCGGCGCAGCTTGAACGCTGCCTCAGCTACCTCTGGTGTTACCTCGTAGGCCGACTCAAAGTGTGACGATATTGTTATGACGCGTTTACCCGGCTCTATGTAGCTGCCGAGCATCTCTGCTAGCTCGTCAGTTATCCTGAAGGGAACCGTCACGAGTATGCGTGTACCTATCCTTATGAGATCCACATGGTCTAGCTCCGAGAGCCTCTTCACGATATGCTCTATCATATCGTCGCTGAGTATCATCGGGTCGCCTCCTGTAACTAGCACGTCACGTATTTCGGGGTGCTCGGCGAACCAGTCTATTGCCTTGTCTATTAGCTTCTTGGTGGGTATACCCTCGGGGTCCATTGCTGTTGCTATCTCCCAGTTACGCTGACAGTAAACGCAGATCTGTGGACACGTGTTAGCCGCCTTTAGTATAGCCACCATGGGGTAGCGGCGCGTTATGAGCGGGTGCGGGCTCGTGTCATGTTCGCCCATGAAGTCGAAGTAGTACTCGCGATCCTTACGATGCTCTATCATCATCTTGACATAGTGGAGCGGCGGTAGCACTTGGCGGCGCACATGATAGTCACGGCGCCACGGTGTTTCGAGGTCGAAGAGGTGGAGGTAGTAGGGTGTTACACCGAATGGTACTTTATACTCTAGCGCGTCCATGAGTGCTTTGACGTCGTTTTCGCCGAGATGGGCTAGCTCCTGAAGCACCTTGATTCCACGACGTCCCTTCAACACGTTGCGGAAGTGCCAACGGTAGTCCCTCCAATCATCCATGCTACCGCCTAGGACATCTAGTATCCGCTTTACATTCTCCTTCCTCTTCTCTATGACCTCGGGGTCGAGGCCACTAGGGTACCGCTTCAGATATTCTCTAACTTTCTTGGCTAGCTGGTCTAGATAGTTACTCCGTGCCACTCCTGCCTCACGGCCCTTTATCCTGTTGAAGTCTACTTGCTCAAGGCCCTCAGCATACTTAGCAGGATATATGTCGGGACGGCCGTTTATCGCTTTAAAGAGGTGTTTAAACTCATATACGAAGCCCTCATCAACCTCCTTGGCTGCTTTCTGGCCATCCTTGGCAAGGCGCCAGAGATGGTATAGAGCACTATAGCCGGTGAGCTTCTCGTTCCTCGGAGCTATAATGTTCTTAAACACTCTTATCGCGTCTCGCGCTATTGCCTCGATGAGTGGATGCAGTTTACGCTCGCCGCTATAGAGGCTCCACTCGAGCTGATTCAAGTAGAGGAAGAGGCTCCGCCGGGCATCCTCGAGATTGCTGGACGTGACTAGTATCTCCTTTATGTTGGGATCCTCGCTCCAGAGGAATTCGTCAAGGTTTATGTTTACTGCTGGCTTGGTTATCTGTAGTGGCACCTCTGTACGGTGTATACGTGAGTAATCGTATTGCTCCACCATCAGCGTTTGCATAGCCCGAGCACCCGGTACGAGCTTCAATCGCGTAGATTAGCGGCTTAAGTGTCTGCCCCCACTCGTAGCGGGAATCCTACACCATACATTTCTTCTGGGCATACACGCTTTCTACCCAGGAAGCTGTCCCTGTCTTCCACGATAGAGCAATAGCACCAACCGTGTAGGGTAAAGACCTGGCATCAAGCATCAACCGAAGCAACTATCGCTTGTTGCATGGCATCCCTAGCTCCCGGGGATGGTGCCGAGTTGGCCCTACGCGGTAGCAGCCTCAGGATACAGAACCTTACTGTGGCTATCGACGGCAAGACCGTACTAGATGACATAGACTTTGCTTTAGGGAGTGGTAGCTACCTAGTAGTCTTGGGGCCCAGTGGCTCTGGAAAGACAACCCTATTAAGGACTATTGCAGGGCTTCTTGACCCTGTAAGCGGCAGCATAATTGTCGATGGACAAGATGTCACCGCTCTACCACCGTGGAAAAGGGATGTAGCATTTGTTCAGCAGATACCCGGGCTTCTCCCCCATCTCACCGTAGAGGAGAACATAGTTCTCGCAGCAGAGCTGAGAGCTGGTCTAGCACGAGACGCCGCCAGGAGCGAGGCATGGCAGCTAGCTAGAATGTTGGGTATAGAGGATATACTGCGCCGAAGGCCTGGACAACTCAGCGGAGGACAGCTCCAGAGAGCCGCTATAGCAGTAGCGCTAGCCACAAGAGCTAGAATACTGCTGCTCGACGAGCCTCTTAGCCACCTGGACAGACCTCTTGCTGAACAGTTGCGGAATGAATTGAAGAGACTCCACCAAGCCACTGGCATCACAATAGTGCACGTGACCCACGACCAGGACGAAGCACTGGCCCTTGCAACACACATAGCTGTGCTCATAGATGGCAGGTTAGAGGCCTTCGATAAGACTGAAAAGCTATACTTCAGACCCCCAAGTAAGCGCGTAGCAGAGTTCTTAGGCCATAATGTCTTCGAGGCGGAGAGGCTCGACCCTGGAAGACAAGGCCTCGTCTCCCTACCACCAGAGGCCATATATATACATCTTGATGGAGGCTATAAGGGAGTGCTACGCAGCCTCACCCGAGAGCGGGGCAGAGTAGTCGCCTCCATAGAGACCCCTGCAGGCACCATTCGCGCTTACATCCACCCACTTGACGCCGAGAAACTCACGACAGGCATGCAAGTGCGCTTTGACGTAGACTGGAGCCTCGCTCACCGCCTTAGCAGAAACACGTAGAGGCATGTAAAGCAACTACAACGGGTGCCTTTCGTGGATAGGAGACTACACCATCGCTATACAGTTATGTTAGCTGTAGCCGTTGGGATTATAGTTGGCATAGCAGCCTATGTCATAGCACAGAGTACTGCAAAGCAAACTACCCTAGACGAGACTACACCCATCACAAATACTGTATACGGTAACGGCTTCTGTATTGTACACTCTAATCATACTTTCTGCAGCTCCTATATAGTCATTGAAGGCTCTTCAGTAGTCTCTGCTGTCAGGCTATCCGTTGGCAACTCTAGCTTACTAATCCCCCTTCCCGGGGAAGGGATATCTTTCATAGACTGGCTGGAGATAGAAGTTAGCATACAGCTACCGCGCGGCCCTGGCATACTACTACTCCATCCAAACCCATACACTGTCCTTACAGTCTACTTCAACTGCACTAGCCTAGCGCACGAGATAACGACTGCAGCCAGCACTACACAGCTGGTCACCGTTTACAACTTGACTATACCCTCTGGCAGTGTGTCGTCGGTAGAGCTTAACGGTGTATACCCCAATGCCAGCCACGCCTACTATATAGTAGTAAAGCCAAGCCGCAAAAATGAGGGTATGATTGACGTTAAGCTGTTTCTAGGACAGGACAGAGTGGCATGGGAACGTATAACGGGGGATGGAATAGACACACTAGTAGTCCCACTGGGTGGCGTCCTGCGGCAAAACCGCGAGCTATACTATACACGGCTCACTCTAGTCTACGAGTCTAGCCTAGACAACACTACATCTACCGGGCATTTCAAGGCGATGATGTACGCTTCTAGGCCGCTTATGCTAGACCTTGACTTGCTTGACGGCTCTTCTCTCCGGCTCATACTCCCCATAGCAACTCCCCCCGAGCCTGCTTCCGGCTAGCCTCCAGCCAGCAATACTCGCTACAAGTCCTAAGAGCACGCCTGCCAGCACATCGGCTAGGTAGTGGTTAGCCGTGTAGAGCGTAGAGAGCGCCATCAACCCGACCCATAGGATGCCTATAAGCTTCTTGCCACGTAGCCGCCAGTGGTAGTAGGCAAATATGACTGCTATACAGACGTGCATACTGGGCATAGCCGCAAAGGGGTTAGGGTCTATACGGCTCCCGAGAACCAGCTCTGCCAGCTCTACCAGGAGGTTCGGGGGCCTCGAGACGCCAGGTATCGCTATCCAGGGCGGCGCAGTAGGCCACAACGCGTAGACCGGTATAGCAGCTATACTAGCTAACACGAAAGAGGTGGTGAGACAGCGGAAGAGATGCCTATTTTTCACCGCAGTGTAGGCCGCGAAAGCCAGGAAGTATAGTGGATGAAACGCATAGATGATGCCAGTTATTACGTCTAACAGTATACTCCGGTGCATAGATAATAGCAGTGCCAGGGGCTTCCCGAAGAGCGTCGTCTCCAGCCTTAGCAGAGGCTCATAGACTATCACGCCCCGCAGGGCTAGGGCTACACCGCGGGCTAGCTCGTAACCAGCGTAGGCTGCCAAGAAGGGCATCATGTCTAGGAGTAAGCGTAGAACCTTGCTGCTACGCTGCCTATAGGCGCATGTAGCCCCAGCAACGCCTCGGTCCATTACCCGTCAACACCTTAGCCCTACCTTCCCGCCACTAAAGACCCCAGAGAAGGGATAACGGCGAACACCAGGGTCCGAGTCGAGGGTGGGCCTATTGTGGCCCTAGAGAGTGGCTCAGCGGGAGTCCTCTCAATAACTTGGGCAACCAGTCCCTTTATGTATAGCTGTCGAGGGTACCCGTGCCTAGGCTGCTTAGGTCGAGGTAACGCTGAGCAATCCTCCACCCTGAGCCGAGCAGCCGGCGAAGAACGTGTAAGCTCAGTTCCCCACGTGCACGAGCTGCTATTATCCTCCGGGCACGTCGCGGCCCTATCCCGGGCACGCGTAGGAGCTCCCATAGGCTAGCTGTCTCTGGGTCCACGGGGAACCACTCAGGATGCGCTTGGGCTAGCCGCCTCTTCAGCGACACCAAAGACGGCGGAATGTTGCCCTCGTCGTCTAGAAGAGGTTCTAAGTCGCGCAGCCGGAAGCCATAGTCGCGTATCAAGGTCTCAGCTTCGTAGAGCTGTCGGCTCCTCCAGAGCGGAGTTGGCCTACGCCGCACCCGGGCCAGGGCTGTGCCCGGCACTGGGGTATAGGGACTAAAATGTATACGACCAACACCCGAGCCAACGAGATACTCTACAAGCTTGAGCACGTCGAGATCACTCTCACCGGACGCCCCTAGGACGAACTGCGTGTCTACATGGCTCGGGTACCGGGTTACCGAGGCTGCATATAGAAGGCGGCTTAGGAGATCAAGGTTCCAGCCACCCTTACTCGGCGCGATCTCGGCGAAGAAGCTCGGCCCAGGTGCTTCTAAGTTCAAACCGACGCGGTTTGCTACGCGAAGCGCTTCTCGTATCACCCAGCTCGGGGTTCCAGGCATCAGACGAAGGTGGATGTACCCCTTGTAGCCGCGGCGCCGAAGTTCCTCAGCAACCTCCACTAGGTCGAGGCTGACACGCTCCGGGTCGCCGTAGAATCCGCTACTGAGAAACAGTCCACGGACAAGCCCCCGACGATAGGCTTCTAGGAAGACTCGTACCAGCTTACTACGGTGCCACATCTCCCTAGGCGTTCTCGTACCACTTGCAAAGGGACAATAACGACAATCCATACGACAACCACTGCTCAAGAGTGTCTTGAAGAGGGGGCCGCCAGTACTACGGTAGACCGGAATCTCGACACGTTCGAATCGCTCGGCTCCTTCCAAGAGTATGCTAGGGCTCCGCCACTTCCAGCTCCACGCCATAGAGCCTCCAGGACCCCTGGTGAATACTTCCAGGTACTACCTTATAGCAGCCATAGAGCTAAAGGAGAGACTGCTAGATATTTTTGATGTCTCAGAGGGCTACGACAAATGAAGGACTACTATATCTGGCATGGAACAGTCCAGTGCTCCCATTCACCCTCTTAGATGATGAACTTACCGACAGTTTATGATCCTCCTAGTGCTCCCCCATACCATAATCCATGCCTGCACGCCACGAGGAATGGTAGCTTAGGCTTCTGAAAACACACTGAAACCAGTTTACATCACTTAAGTACATCCCATCCCAGACCGAGAAGCACAACCACTACTACACTGTACGCCATAATTGCTCCAGCAACAACAACGTATGTTGTTCCGGGTATTCCTGGCACAGGAAGAGACCAGAGGAACACGCTAGCAACTACGCCTATAGCAGCGAGTACACCGCCTATCTTTCTTGCGTTCCAGAGGAAGTAACCTGCTACAACCTCAATAGCGTTTGTCACTAGATAGAGGACACTCCAGCCGGCTAAACGGTCTGCCTCATGGATCGTAATAGTTTGCCCAGAAATTACCACCTTCCCTCCAGAAGCAAGCACGTCAAGGCTAGCAAGCAGAAGCACAAGTCCAAGTACGATCCCAACAGTGCCGAACACCAAGAGGAGCAATGCCGCAGCAGTTATAAAGCCCGACCGCTCTCGGCAGACTCCAGACATCATATAATGCATCCCCCATTACCATATACACAACGCAATAAGTTTAACTAGACTGTCAACAAATGGACTATTCCCTTAAGCCCAAGCGATTATGATATTACAATAATAATAACAATATAATAGTGTGGAAGGATGTACGCCAATGATACTGGATTGTTAAAGATGGCGTAAGGGTCTAGGCCAGTATCTCAGATAGAGCTTTGAAAAGCCTCTCGTAGGCATCCTCGGGGAGCCAGCCCATAGTAGCTATTCTTACCACTTGATCCTTGAGACTGCCCATGCCTCTAGCGACCCTTATGCCCCGCTTGGCTAGCTCCGCCGCTAGCCTACCGCTTGGGATCGGTGTGTAGAATGCTGCCACTGTGTTGGCCCTATACTCTGGCTCTACTACTGGTTTGAACCCGAGTCCGGGAAGCTTGCTATATAGTAACTCTGCTCTTTCTTGGTGCATGTTTATCCAGACATCTAACCCCTTTTCGACAATGAGTCTAAGCGCCTCACGTAGCCCATATAGCAGGTTCACCGCCGGGGTATAGGGGGTTTCTCTTCTCTCACTGTGGAACTTGTAGACCTTCCAGAGGTCGAGATAACTCGGCGGCTTCTTAGTTACACGCTTCATCTTTTCTAGCGCGTCCTCGGAGACTGCGACGAAGGATACGCCAGGAGGACCTGCTATAGCCTTCTGAGCAGCTGATGCGACTGCATCAACAACACCGGGCGGCGGCACGGGCTCTCCCGCAAGCGCTGAGACCGCGTCTACTAGCACGAGAGCTCCACAGCTCTTAGCCTTCTTAGCTATGTACTCGACGTCTCGGTAGCTTAGACCGAGGCTTGTCTCTGTATACACCGTTGCAACGGCACTGTACTCCTTTTCCTCAAGCTTCTCTACGACCTTTTCCGCGGGGACATGCACTCCTGGCCTCTCTGCTTCGAGGATGTCAACCCTTGCACCCCTCTGTGCAAGTGCGTTCGCTAGTCTTTCACCAAACTCGCCGTGACTGACAACTAGTACCTGTTCACCTGGCTCAACAATACTCCATGTCATCGACTCTACAGCGAGTGTACCGCTACCCGTTAGTACAAGTGGCTCACCGCCTTGATAGACCTTTGCGAGAAGTTCCCTGACATCATCTAGGAGTTGGCGGAATTCCTCGGAACGATGGCTGACAACCTGCCCTATCATAGCCTCTAGTGCACGTTTATGCATCATCACCGGGCCTGGTGTGAATAACAATTCTCCGCGCATGGCCTAGCAACCTCTCGCATCAGCTAATGCTTCTATGAGCTTGCGTGCTGTTTCTACGGCTACGCGGCGCTGCGCCTCTATCGTAGAGGCTCCAATATGCGTCGTCAGTATGACTCTCGGATGAGCAGCTAGTTTCCTCTCTGCCTCGGTTTCGGGAGGCTCGTGCTCAAGCACGTCTAGAGCAGCTGCACCAACTATACCTTCCTCGAGAGCCCAGAGTAGCGCCTCGCTGTCAACAACTGCTCCACGGCTCGTGTTTACTAGTATCGCTCCACGCTTCATAACCCGGAACTCGTCCCAGCTCATGAGATGGTACGTGTCCGGCGTTAGGGGTACATGTAGTGTAACGGCGTCAGCTTCAGCTAGTGCATCGTGGAGGCTATGCGCCACGCTGACACCAAGCTTTTCAGCGTAATTACTTATATCAACAACATCGTAAGCTATTATATCCATACCTATGGCTTTAGCTATCTCTGTTACGCGGCGCCCTATCCTACCAAAGCCGATCACAGCAAGCGTTTTACCGTACAGTTCTACACCCATCACTTTCTTCCAGATACCTTTCCTGGCAAGTTCTATTGATTCGTGAAGCCGGCGAGCCGCTGCTATGAGCAACGCGATTGTTAGTTCTGCTACACTCTGTGTAGCTGCACCAGGAGCATTAACTACTCTTATGCCATGCTCGTGAGCCGCATGAACATCAATGTTGTCGAGGCCTACTCCAGCACGTGCTATCACTTTCAGTCTTTCCGCTCTCTCTATGACTACTCGGTCTACTTTAGTACGGCTACGCACTACTAAAGCATCGTACCCTGGTATAGCTACGAGGAGTTCGCCTCGTGTTATTCCAGGCCGGTAGTCTACCTCAAGACCCGCTGCCTTCAAGGCCTCGAGGAGAAGCCCATCGACAGGATCTGTTACGAGAACACGTGCCCCCTCGAGGCATGGGCGCAGCTTTTCAAGCTTAGTTATTTCAAGGCCGAATCCAACGGCACCACCTCCTCTATGAAGAGCTCGGCTCTCGTGTTTCAAGTCCCCCGCAGCGCTCTATGGGCCAGGAACACAGCTCTCCCACCAATCTGTATTTAAGCCTTAATCCTCTCTTACACGGGTGCTGAAGAAAGACTGAGAGAACCCATTCCCCAAGGACGCTAAGCGTCGCACTTAATCGGTTTCGATCACATTTATTATTGCATCGCCTAGGCTCTTTGTCGAGAATAGTGTGTATGTTACACGATGTTCACGAGGCCACTTTGCTGCTTTTGACCGAGCTTCCTCCCATAGTCTTAGATGTTTCCGAGGCAGAAATACTATTACTTGGTTTACCCCACGCCCAAGAAGTGCTTCCATAGATTCGGCCAACAGCGTTGTTACCACCCTGCTTAGCTCTGTGTTCTCCAATACTATATCTGGAGGAACCTCATAGCAACAAGCTGGATATTCTTCAGCACGCTCGTAAGGCACTAGTATCAAAAGATCCGAGAAGTACAGCCACTCAATACCTCTAGGTTTGTCTGCTATGGTATCCCAGAGGCCGAGGCGCCGGAGGAGCCCACGTATCTTCCGTGACGTGGGCGAGCGAGTATACGGTTTTACACTACTACAAGGAGTTATGAGAGCTATATTATTTTCTGGCTGATATCTCTCCTTTAGCCAACTCCACCACCCCCTTACACTGGGATGATTGAACGCCTTTTCCCCTACTAGGTCAGGATCTACACCATTATAGTGACGGGGCATAAGACGGCCAGCCTCATCCTTGCGTATACTGAATCTTGTCTTAGGCTTTTGCTGGGACTGTAATAACGCATTTTCTAGTAGTTGGTGCCTCGGCACAACAGCCTCAATAGTCACTTGGACACACCGACAGGGGTAATACCACTTATAGTCCTGGGTATTTAGACTGCAGGGCTCTAGCCAGAGCCTCCATTACCATAGTATAGCACTGTTACAGGTTCTAGCGTTATGAGGCCCTCCTTCACAGCCTTCCTTACTTCATCCAGTATCGACTTTATGGCATCTTCCTCATCCACTACCTCTACCACGATAGGCAGGTCTTCAGAGAGCCTTAACACACTAGCCGTATGTATCATGCTATGGCTGCCATAGCCTGCTATACCACGTATTACAGTAGCTCCCTTTATCCCGCGCTGGCGAAATAATTCCAAGAGGTACATGTAGAGTGGTTTCCCATGATACCGATCCGATTCACCAATGTATATTCTAAGGCGTAGCCATTGCTGCACGCCCATACACCAGGTTAGCAAGTATGAAGCCCAGGTATATACCGAGAAGGCCTAACATAATACTCACAGCCACGTAGATAAGCATGTAGAGTGGCTGATACTCTCTTAGGAGCCAGAAGCTTTCATACATAAAGGTTGAGAACGTTGTGAATCCACCCGCGAAGCCGGTGGCTAAGATGAGCCTCTGATCCCGCGAAAATACACCGTACATGCTTGCCGAAGCCATTACAAAACCTAGGAGGACCGAGCCAAACACATTTACGACAAGTGTGCCTATGGGGAACACGTAGCCTTTCTGTATAGCTTTGGATAATAGCCATCTTGCAACAGCTCCAGCTGCGCCACCAACTGCCACAAGGACTGCTTCGCGCAGCACTGCTGTCAGACCAGGCTATGTCCAGCTGTAGACTACGGCTTTTCTCACCTTCTCCATTAATCGATAATCCTAATTATTAATAATACACACCGACTATAGTCGAAACATCCTTCTAAACGAGTAGGACTAGAACTTAAAACCAATAGTGTGTTACAAGTGTGGGCGGGAGCCACTATGTTGCTCCAGCTAGTACTAATAATAGGCTTCGTGCTCCTCCTGGCAGGCTTAGCCTCCACGATTCGCAGCAATGACGAAGGAGAGGCAAGACGAGCAGCCAGAATCGAGAGTAGAAGCCAGCAATAACGGCAATACATGAAGAAAACTGCGGGGATAGTTAACCTGATGTTACTGGAGCTTTCAACCCGAACAGTCTTCTAACAGTCTCCTGTAACTAGATGATTAGCACCAGGCTAGTAGGATACTATGATAAGCAATGAAAGGCGGAGGCGGCGGACGGCTGAGCCACGCCAGGCCCGCTCATCAAAGAGCCGCCAACACCGCGGCGGCTTCGCGGGCGGGCCACATGGGAGTGCCGCCGTACCCCATATTCCATATAGTATCATATAGTATGTAATATACTAGTACAAGATTAGTGCGAAGCCAGTATGATATAAAGGTGTATGAGGGGTTGCCTCTAGCTGCCATATTTAAGTTTAAGGATGCTTAAGGAGAATATCGCTGAATTTTGAATTTGCAAACATACGATTATCCATCAGATTTATGTCGTGAACTTAGGACAATAGAAGCACAGTATTAAGGAGGACCTCAGCCTAATTTATGCTTAAAAATTCTGAACACGAGAGGATTGGGTTGTTTTAGTAAGTGCCTATGCTGAATATCGTCTCTTCCCTGCTTAACCCGCTAGCCGCCTCATTCATAGTCATGAAGCCTATGCTTGCGAACACTGCGCCAGCAGCCGCGAGCAGCTTTGCTATTGCCGGTGTACCTCCTAGCTTGTCTATGAGGCTCTGAGCTGCAGCATTCGCCCAAGAGACGCCGCCCCAGTCTATCACGCTACCACTCGCCGCTGTGGTTGCATCATGCACGCTTCCAGTGCCTGATACTGCTAGCAGCCAGGATATTGCTAGCAGCATCGCCGCCGCTTTTAGCGGAGTATTGTTACTCTTTATTCCCAGCATCCACAGCGCCGCTATGGCTAATACATGATAGAGCAGCAGCAATACACCACCAGCGCCTACAAGGCCTGAAAGTCCTTCACCGTAGTAACCTGCTAGTATCCCAGCCACACCTAGCAGCCCTACCAGCCCTATCCCGGTAAAGGTGGGTTTCCGTGTCTCTGTACCGTAGGACAGCCATCCCGCTGCTGTGATTACTGCTGCTCCTGGACCTGCAAATGGTGCAGACAGGTAGCCTAGAGCAAGTAACAGCCTAGAGTACACAGCTCTCCCCGGAGCCACTATAGACTGTCATGCCGGGAACTAGCGGCTGCAGGGCTAGTAACACCCATACAAGAAGCTGTCTACATTAACCTCCAGGTGCCAACTTGCCGACTACTGAGAATACAGAGCCTAGACGTGTAAAATCTACAACAACGATACAAGGTTGCGTGCAGACAATCGTTCAAAAAGAATTCTATCTTTTATACTCGGAGTTGCTAGCCTCTAACTGTATAGCCAGCATGCGACTCTATGACCGGGTTCAACCTCAACCATTTGAGGTTCCGTGCTATCACAGCGTGGTCTTACGGCTTCGTTCTCGTCGTAAGCCACACAGCGTGGCCTGAATCTACAACCCTTGGGTAGGTGTATAGCGCTTGTGATTTCGCCTTTAATTGGCAAGAGCCGCATCTTAAGCCTGTTAGTGGGATCCGGTTCAGGTATAGCTGCTACTAGAGCCTTTGTGTAGGGGTGCAATGGATTGTCTATCACTTGGTCTGCTGAACCCTCCTCTATTATTCTGCCAAGATACATCACTGCTATCCTATCACAGACGTAGCGGGCTAGAGCCAAGTCGTGTGTTATGAATAGCTGGGCCAGCCTGTACTTCTCTTTCAACATCTGCAATATTTCCAGGACTTCTGCACGTATAGACACATCTAGCATTGATACGGGCTCATCAGCTACCAGGAAGCGAGGGTTCAGCATCAAAGCTTTGGCTATCGAGACACGCTGTCTCTGACCACCGCTGAGCTGGTGCGGATAACGATCCATGAACTCCTCAGGTGGCGTGAGCTTTACTATCTCGAGCGCCTTTGCAACCATCTCTAATCGTTCTTCTCTCGTAGAGCCTATGCCATGAACCAGCAAAGGCTCCTCAAGTATATCAGCTATCTTCATACGGGGGTTCAAGCTACCGAAGGGGTCTTGGAATACTATCTGTAGTTCACGTCGTAGAGGCTTCATAGCTTTATTAGGAACTTTATATAGATCTACTACACCTAGCTCTCGATTTACTGCTTGTGGTGCAAGACGTGCAACTTCTTCTAAGGTCTTAGGGCTTGGGCGGAATAGTACACGTCCCCCCGCGATATTCTCGGGATCTATTAAGCGTAATAGAGCCCTACCAGTAGTGGTCTTGCCACAACCGCTCTCGCCAACGAGACAGTATGTCTCGCCTTCACGTATCTCGAAGCTTACACCATCTACAGCGTGCACATATAGCTGTGGCCGTCTCATAATAGCCTCTATAAAGCCACGACGTACGGGAAACCATACCTTTAGATCCTCTACTTTTATGACGAACCCGGTCACTAGAGGTCACCTCCTCTTGAGTCTAGGCTCTACCACCGTCTCAAGCGCTAGACCAAGGAACACGAAAGCCAGCGATGTTATACCTATGAGTATGCCCGGCGGCAATATCCACCACCATACACCATAGCTGCCACCGGCACCAATGTAGTCTCGTGCATCAGCTAGGATACTACCCCATGTAGGTAGGCCATGCCGTATGCCTAGAACGCTTAGACCAGCTTCTACTAGTATGGCACCTGGCACCGAGAATACTAGATTAGCCATTGCATAGGGCACTATCTGTGGCAGTATATGCTTGAATATTATCCTTCTGTCAGAGGCTCCTATGGCCTTTGCAGCGTCTATATACGGCTCAGATTTAATGCTCAACGTCATAGATCTAACTATTATCGCCATACCTCCCCAGCCGAATATGACTAGGAACCCTATAATCACGAAGAGCCGCGTCCATGGACTTACATCTAGTTCCTGCAGCGTCACACCAAGGAGCACCAGAACTGGTAGCAACGGTATATTACCTAGAACGTCCACTGTTCTCTGTATTATATCGTCTATTATGCCACCGTAGTATCCACTTACTATACCCGCTACTAGACCTATTACGACACTAGAAACTGCCGCGAAGAAGCCTATCAGCAATGCTACTGGGAAGCCATACAACAGTCCGAGATATAGATCACGGCCATAACTATCAGTACCCATACGACCGTAAGCAGATCCCTTAACTATTATCTTCAAGTCTCTGACGCCTAACTCTCCATTCTCAACAGCATTCTGTATTACAGCAGGATTGACTCCTCTCGCTAGGTAAGTTATTATGACCTCTACTGTATATGTACCCGTTAGCGGATTTACAGTCTCATTACCTTGAGGTTCACCAAAGAGCAGAAGCAACGCACGACTCTGTGCAACTTCAAGGGGTATATTGAATAGCTTAGATAGTTGTTGCCCAACCACCGCTGCATCAAGCCTTTCTACACCACGGGCAGCTAGATCACTAAGCTTCAGCGGCTCAGGCTTGTTTACAAGAATCACGTGACCATCTGGTCGATGAACCAGCACATAGACTGTTACGCTAGGCTCCACCGGCCCTGCTCTGCCGGTTACATTACCAGCCTTGACCTCTACGAAGCGCACCAATACATCCTTAGGGAATGCTGGATCATTTAGTACGTAATTCAATTGGTAGCGCTGCACATAACCCATAAGTTTTACTCCGTAGTATTCTACGGGGCGTAGGTATACACTTGATTCTACTGGTTCCTTGAACTCCTTTGCCATGTGCGGCGCTACTGGCTCACCAAATAACGAAACCCAGGCTGGAGGCACTACAGCAGGATTGTCCTCCCAGTACTTAATGTTAAAGCTCCAAATGTTTACAAAGTTGGGAGGCATTGTAACAATAGCGTATATTGACATAACCACTATAAACGTTATTAGTATGAAACCTGCCTTACCCATAGCTTGTTTCCAAACTTCTCCAAAGATTTCGCGAGCACCACGGAGTCTCTCCGATAGACTGGGTTGACCAGCATTTTTCACTTTCTTAGTCGCCTTCGAATCCACCATGATGTCCACCACCCTCGGACCATTACATACTCAGAGTCAATACCCATAATGATATATAGATGAAAACGGACGAGCAATTCCTCTGGGGCTATAGCCGCACTCTTGGGTCGAGCATCACATACAACACTTCCAATATGAACCTTGCAACTATGTAAACTAGAGTCGTTATATATACTAGTCCAATTATCGTCGGCGCATCAGCACTCATTATAGCAGCATAGTAAAGTGAACCCATACCGGGCCATTCAAAGATTGACTCTGTTATTATGAAACCGCTTATAGAGCCTGCAAGGCCTAGGATTATTATGGTGGCGACAGGACCTGCTATGACGCGTAGAATGTAGCGCTTTACTACTAGTTTCTCTGGAATACCCTTAGCCCTAGCAACAGCTACGTAGTCTTCACCAACAACGCGAAGAGCTATAGCACGTACACCGTAAAGCCAGCTACCGAGCAAGCCTATAACAACCACCGTTATGGGTAGCCAGGAATAGTATAGGATTCCCTTTAGTGAGCCTACAGGGTCGTCCCAGAAGTTGTTAATGTAAGCTACTACTGCACGGTAGTCGGTCGGCGCTATGCGGAGATGATAACCAAACACGAATATTGCTATAAGCGCTAGCCACCAGAGCGGTAACGCGTTCATGAAAGCGGCATAAGTTATTGCAACCTTGTCGAGAAGACTCCCACGCTTATAAGCTATTAGCGGTGCTATACGAATGGCTATTAGCGCACAGATTATCTCAGCCACCGTTAGCATTATGACCGTTCGTGGCAGTGTGATTAATATTGCATCTCTCACAGTTAGAGGTGGCTGTTCGCCAACAATGTTTGCCACTTCTTTACTCTTGACGTAGCCTAGATCCAATACAAGTGCACGAAAAGCCATAGGTAGGACTCGTTCATACCAAGGCTTATTCAATCCATATATCTCTTCGAGTTCTGCACGGCGTTGCTCCACGAGCTTCTGGAGGTCTTCCTGAGGTATGTTCTGGCGTTGAAGCTCTTGACGGTACGCTTGTAGCTCGCTTATCACCATTGCACGGAGTATTTTCTCGTCATACCCCGTCGCACCAAGGATGATGGCAGTAAGGAGCATAATTACGACAAGAGAGAATGCCAGAAATATTCCACGTTTTACTAGCACCGATGCTACACGCGCCGACGTCAAGGCCGGCTACCCGGAGCGGAGAGGAGTGAAGCTATGGTTGAAAACACTATCTCCCCAACCCGAGAATCTCAGCAAATTTAGTTTAGACGAATAGATATCACCGCATACAACATTGCCATGTAATTACACTAATTTCTTGCTGAGCTTCATCCTGGATAACTTCTTGATACAGGTATGCGTAAGGACGATGATACAGTCTCAAAGCTGTAAATATGATTAGCTTGGATTAGAATTAGAATTGAAGGGAGATAGTGTATATGGAAAAAGAGTATGCATTAGGAGAAAGCTTTACTGCTGCCTGCGTGTAAAGGTTAGGCCTATTAGTACTAGTAGCAGTATTAGGTTGATTATCGATATTGTTACTGCTAGGTTGGCTTTGCTGTATGCCTTGTCAGCAGCACTCTGTGCCTGCTGGGCTGCAGTGGCGGCCTTGTTTACGTCAGCCTTTGTTGCAACGTTCTGTAGCTGTGCTAGTAGCTGGCTTATCTCGTCAATCTTCTGACCTAGCTGTGCTACAGCATCACCGAGTGCCTGTACCTGCTGGCCTACAGTCGCTATTGCATCGGCTGTCTGCTTGCTTAGGCCGGTTATTGCCTCAGCTAGCTGCCTGCCTAGCGCTTGCTGTAGCTGCTGGACTTGCTGCTGTACCTGCTGTAGTGCTTGTACCTGCTGCTGTAGCTGCTCTTGTAGAGCCTGCACTTGCTCTTGAGTCTGCTGTAGGGCCTGCTGTAGCTCACCTATCTGCTGTGTAGCAGCAGCCGTGGTCTGTAGTACTACTGTCTTCTCGGCTGGTAGGGCTACTTGCTCACTGTAGGCTATTACCGCTAGCTCATAGGCTGCATACTCTTCTAGCTTACTGGTTAGGTCTGCAGATAGCTCGATTACGTAGCCAGCTGCTGCCTGCTGTGCCTCGCCAGTGGCTAGTACCTTGCCGGTTGCTGGGTCGCGTAGGATATACTTCACATGTATTGGTGGCAGGCCACTTGCTGTTACTGTTATCCTTGCAGGTCTGCCTGGCTCTACTAGTGGTACTACTACATTGGTTATTGTTGTTGGTGTTGGTAGGCCGAATACCCAGTCAGTTGGGCCGAATGGGTATGTTGGGTCGCGGAATGCTTCTAGCTCTAGTACCTGTGCGTCCTTGTCGAAGCGTACTAGCTTGAATGGACCATCGCTTATCCATGCATTGCCATACTGGCTTATCCAGCTCTTGGCTGCCTGGATACGTGCATTCCACTCATCCTTGGTCATGAGGACTGTGCCGTCTGGCAGTGTGAAGTAGCCCTTGTACTGGTCATAACTTATCTCATCGAGCGCTGCAGCTATGGCCTCAGCGTGGTCCTTGAGTACTAGGTTGAGCTGCGGTATGTTCTCCTTCTCGGAGCGCGTGTCGCTGAGGGCAAAGGTCTTCTTCACGAATGCTAGGTAGTCCATTGCTAGCACTATTGGTGTCGGGTTGTAGAGCGTGAAGGCGGCGAAGTCGGCTATGTAGTTGGGATCGAAGTGCCAGTAGTCGAGATAGACCTCTAGCTTGTTCTGATCCGGCAGTAGCCTGTAGGCCACTATCTTGTCAAAGCTCTCCTTTGCTGGGCCGGCGATGCTGCTCTCTATCTGGCTCTTTACCGGGTCGTAAACTATGTCTATGTTCTCGGCTAGCCATGCAAGTATGTCTGCATAGGTTATCTCTTCGCCATCGTGCCACTTGCTACCTACTAGCTTGGATAGGTCAAATACCACCTTGCTTACAGCTTCTGTGCGGCCGAGGTCCTTGGCATACACCCATCTATCGTTCTCGGCGTCCCACCATATAGCGTCGTCAGGTACCTTCATCTTACCATCGGGGCCTGCTGTTTCAACTGAGAACTCTACTCTGAACGGTATGGGTTCGCCGTTGAACGGGTGCCGCCATATGCTTGGATCGTAAGTGGCTCTGGCAGGGTCTACGCTGTATACGTCGTCGAAGCCGCCTAGCGGGTTCCAAATCGTGGCAGCCGTGAAGACGTGTAGGTGACCAACCTTTACCGTGTCGCTACCTGGTACGTACATGCCGCGGTACATGAATGGGTTCCTTAGACCGCTACCTAGGTCTAGTGTTACGCCCTTCACGTCAGCACGGGCTGGGAAGCTGCTCATTATTGCTGCTATCCAGATCCTTATGCTCTCCTGTATACCTAGCTCGGTGCCCTTACGTAGATACTCTATGAACTGCTCTTTACTCTTTACCTCACCGAGGGCTGCAGGCTTGCTGTAGCTGTCTATGGTGTCGTTCCTGTAGTTCCAGAAGTCGGCCTCACCCCAGCCAGGGGACCAGCCTAGCCATGCTGCTGCGAACTGTGCTAGCATCCATGGGTCCCAGCGGTCTAGGGCGCCTTTACCCCAGCCCTCTGTGTAGAAGCTCCACTCGAAGTCCTTGGGGTCAGTGAAGTATACCTTGGGTATCGCCTCGCCGAAGGGTAGTATCTGTCTCTGCACCTTGATGCCTAGGGTGTTCTCTAGCTCGTTAGCGAATAGGTTACCTATGTCTAGACGCTCGTCCTCCTGCCTTATGATGCCTATTACTGTTATCGGTTTACCGTTGTAGTACCAGGTACCACCCTTCATCTCAGCACCTGCCTTGCTTAACACATTGCTTACAATGCTCTTTGCATACTCTGGGTTGTAGCTAAACTTGTACTTAGCAACTATGTCTATTAGTACTGTGTATGTCGGGTCGTCGGGACCGTAGAATGTGTACTTCGGTATGGCGAAGCCCTTGTAAATGTTCTTGACGATGTAGTCGCGGTCAACTATGTAGTTTAGCGCGAAGCGTATCTCACGGAAACAGAATGGGTTGATGTCAAACTTGTCGCTCTCCCATACTACCTTGGCGTCCGTTGGTAGGCCGCCCAGCGGCTTGGCACACAGCTCTACTACTGTTACATCCTTATCCTCTATCGGCACACCTATCGGCGGGAGTTTCTCAGAATCTGGAGCCACATAGGTGGCGTATGCTATCACTACAGGGTCTACACCGAGCTTTTCGGCTGCTGCCTTCTTGTCAAGCTTGCCAGGCAGCGTCACTATCATGACTGGTGCTGGGTTTAGGCCTATGTCTACGAGGCCACTAGGAGCCTGGTATAGCTTGATACCGGGCTTACCGGTGAGCTCCTGGGCTGCAGCGGGCCTTAGACTGAAGAGGTATACATCAATGTCTCCCGTTTCGAGAGCGGCCGCGACCTTGTCAAGCGATACAGATTTCCAGATGATTCTATCCGTGGCTGGTCCCTTTTCTGCTTGGGCTGCAGCATGTGTGGCTATGCCGAGGGTCGGTAGCATGAAGAGGGCTAGTACTATTAGAGCAAGAATGCGTTTCATAACTCTGTCCCCCAGTCGTGCTATAACACCTTTTGTTCATGTACCCTAAACCCTATAATGCTGCTTTAAAAGCATTCCCACGGTGCCTACTGTTTATTCACTATTGATAGCTACATAGCTGATCACACCAACACAAGAGGTATTGAATGTTCTGGGTACCTATGTGAGGTACTACCCGGTGTAACGCGTCTTCGCAATTCTGGCCACTAGGATAATTAGTAGTGCTACACCTATTGGACGGAGCAGCAATGCCCGCTCAACATCCGCTTCGACCCAGCATCCAACACTCCCTATACTCACTTGATCGCGGAACAGAACGCCACTCCATATTGTAGATTCTAAGTTACCTTTGGCCTCGATATTGAAGTCGCATTTAACTAGAAAGCTACACGTACTAGTTTGTTCTACTAAGCGGCAGCCAGGCACCTCTAATTTATTACCACATGCAGCCCCCTTTAGGACTATGTATGCTTGGTTAGCATCAAGTATGAGGAGGGCGCTGCCGTGTACTATTGGATAATTCCAGATAACCTCTACTGTGCCGGGACTCGACGACTCCATAATTGTTGGTGGTAACAAACTACCGTCTTTCAGCTTTATTAGTATAGTATGTATCAGAGCAGGGCCTAGATATTGTTCCCCACCTCTTGCAGGAAATTCAGCCTCCTTAAGTGTTGTATTACCCCCTGCTATTCCACAGCCCAACTCGCTACATGGTATGTAGAGGAGCGTATACCCGGATACCTGCTGAGTCGCGCTATAATTTGTTGGCTGCAGTTTAACCGTGGCGAACGGTGCTATGCATACCTCTCCCTTACCTTGTAAGCCAAGAGGTATCGAAGGATTTACTGCCACAATTACAACAAGAATGCTGAGCATAATCAAATCTCGGAGATGTACCCCCTTCCATAAACGCTTGGACACTATAGCTACTGCACCCGTGTCATTGCATCTGGGTAGTCCAAGAGGTCATAACACTATATGCTGGGTCTCTGCTTGAAACTCTCATCGGCAGGTGCAGGAGGCTATGCCAGGAATTACTCAGAGCTACTCTAGTAGACTCATGACCGCAGGCATAATACTGCTTATAATAGCTCTCTTGGCTTCTTTGGCGTCAATGATGACTAAGCATAAGCTTGTAGAGGCTAACCCTACGACATTATACAGCCGTGAAGGGCTTGTTTCGATCATTGTAGCCAGGTTGCTGGGCGACCAGGCACTTAGCGGGAGTATAAGGGTCAATCTTACTATTTATAACAATGGTGGACAGCCCGTAGAAGTACACATACTACCATATACGAACACTTCAGCAGTAATAGGAGCCCACAACTCTACTACGTTTACCGATGTTGCACCCCTCGACAACATAGTGCTAAAATCGAGCAATTCTGTCAACGTCACAATTGAGGCCACCGCCATCGTTATTGAGAGGCCATATGCATCATTAGCTGTAGCAAGTTTAGCCTTATTCCTTGGAGGTTCCGCGATTCTTAGCCTAGCTGTTGTCTTGAGGCTCTCAGGGATAGAAGACTAGCTCTTTATGAGGTACAAACATATATTATGGATATATGGAGCAAACAAAAAGTTTAGCGCACAATACTGCTGCAACGTCAGATAATTCCGCTCAGAAGCGCTGTCTATAACTACGACGGCGTGGCCCGCCGAAGCCGCTATTCCTGCGCGGCGGCCGCCAGTCTGGTGGCACTTGTGGTGTTTCCTCGGGTATCTCATCTTCTGGTGGTAGCGTGGTGTCGTCTACCCGCGTTATGTTGCCGCGTCCCCCTATATTGAGAACCACTTGACCACGGTAGCTGGTCGTCCAGGCCCCGCTTATCATGACCGTGTCGCCCGCCTGAAGGCTCCCCGCCGCGTGGCCCCATAGTGTGAGTCTTGTGCGCCCTGTCTCGTCTCCCACAACGGCCTCGCTTATTGTGCGGGGTCCCCTACGAGTGTTTATTGTGCGGGGAGCCTCGGCTTCGAGGACACGGACGCGTATATTCACATTATTCATTCCGGGCTTGAGGTCGGATATTTTTATGATATTTACACTCTCCGACATAGATACGGTCTCCTCTTACGCTTAAAGGGCGCGCTGCCGCGCCTTACAACTGAGAGGTATGGCGAGTAGCCATATTATAAGCCTTGCCGCGAGGTAACAGTTGTAAGTTTCTCGCGACCAATACCGTAGCATTAAATAGGGGCATTACAGCTTGTCTTGTTAAATTACGATTCCCAGTACACACGACAATAACTACGTTATGACAGTATTGTCCCTATTAGGCCTATTACTGGAGTGCTACTGATGTCTACATTGGGGCTGTGTGGAGGCTGGCCTGTCCCGAGGCCCCATGAGGCCGCTGTGGAGCCCCTCAGGGAGCGGCGTCCGAGCCCCGGTTTTCCCGTATATGTTCAACCGTGAAAGCATATGGCAGCAGTTCACCCAGCCTCCACACTCTACTCTCCTTAGTCACTGTTGAGACTGATACGACAAGTGTATCTCTGCTACCGAACTCCGCTAATACCTGGCGGCATGCTCCGCACGGCGGAAGGGGCTCCGGTGTATCAGCAACTATAGCTATCTTGACTACCCGGCGGCGCCCTGCTGCCACCATTGCCGCTATTGCAGCTCTCTCAGCACAGATTGTCAACCCGTAGCTAGCATTCTCGACATTGACACCGGTATAGATTGTACCATCCTCGGCCTCTACTGCAGCTGCCACATGCACGTTACTGTAGGGTGCGTAGCTGTTTCGATGAACACTTAGCGCTTTCTCCACCAGTTTATCAAGATCACGTCCATCCATGACTAGTGCCCGACACAGTATTCCAGTCCGAGACTACCCCTTAGATTCTATCCCACACTGCTACAGCGGGATTCAAAGAGGGCAGACTACTAGCCTGGGAGGACGGAGGGCTAGAGGGGCGCCTTGCCTAGCGACCAGCCAAGGGCTGTTATAGGGCTCGAGGTCCACGTACAGCTGACGAGCCTGAAAACCAAGCTGTTCTGCAACTGCAGCGCTGACTATCGTGGCGCGCCACCTAACACTCATGTCTGTCCTGTATGCCTTGGCCTCCCCGGCGCCCTGCCCGTGGTTAACGAGGAAGCCGTCCGGAAGGCTATCCAGGTCTGCCTTGCCGTTAACGGGCGTGTTGCCAAGCTTCTCCGATTTGACCGTAAGCACTACTTCTACCCTGATCTACCCAAGAACTACCAGATAACACAGTACCTTGAACCCATATGCACCGGCGGCTACATCGAGATAGAGTCGCCAAGCGGGACCAAGAGGATAAGGCTACGGCGTATCAACATCGAGGAGGACCCGGGCAGGATAGTCTACCCTGGAGGGGGCCCCCTCACGAGCCCCTATGTGCTCGTGGACTATAACAGGAGCGGCGTAGCCCTCCTCGAGATAGTGACCGAGCCAGACATGGAGTCGCCGGAGGAGGCTGTAGCGTTCCTCGAGAAGCTGAGGAGTATCCTAGAGCACCTAGGTGTCTGTGATTGTGGGCTCGAGGGCGCCATGCGGGTAGACGCCAACATAAGCATTGAGGGCGGCGAGCGTGTCGAGGTTAAGAATATCGGGAGCTTCCATGAGGTGAAGCGTGCTCTAGCCTACGAGATAACAAGGCAGCACGACCTGCTGCTGAAGGGCAAGCCTGTCCGGCGGGAGACACGCCACTGGGACCCCGTACGCAAGGTGACGCTACCAGCGAGGGTGAAGGAGACGGAGGAAGACTACCGTTATATGCCTGATCCAAACCTGCCCCCGGTGCCCATACCCTCTAGCCTGGTCGAAGAGCTCAGGGAGACACTGCCTGAGCTGCCCGATGCACGCGCCAAGAGGCTTGTGAAGGAGTACGGCCTCCGCTCCCAGGTAGCAAAGGTTCTTGTGACGAGGAAGGTTCTCGCAGACTTCTTCGAGGACGCTGCCCGACTCTACCAAGGGAACTACGAGAGGATGGCTAACTACCTGGTTAACGACCTGCTAAACTGGCTCAAGGATGACGACCTAGCAGGGCTCTACAAGAGGGTCAAGCCCGAGCACCTGGCAAAGCTCATGAAGCTGTTAGACAGCGGCGTGATAAGCATAAGGCAAGCAAAGGAGATGGCCGAGCACATCGCGAAGCGTGGCGCCGACCCGGAGAAGCTTGTAGACGAGCTCGGATTCCGTCGCATCGCTGACCCGGAGAAGCTCCGGCCAGTAGTGGAGGAGGTGTTCCGGGAGAATCCCAAGGCTGTTGAGGACGCGCTCCGGAACCCTAAGGCGGTGAACTTCCTAGTAGGCATGGTTATGAGGAAGACGAGGGGGCGTGCTGACCCCGCGGTGGCCAGGAGGCTTGTAGTGGAGAAGCTTGATGAGATACGGAGAAGCGGGGCCTAGAGGCCTAGCCTCACGGTTTCCACGTCTATGCTCTTCGCGTAGCGCTCTGCATCGTAGCTGAACTGGTAGGCTGCTGCTACTGGCACTATCTCGGTGTTCTCTAGCTTCTCCGCTAGCTCGCCCACCTCGTCTGCCAACACGTCTACATCGCCTACGTCTATGTAGGGCTTCGCGTAGAGGTAGAACGCAATACCTTCGAACATTACTAGTGCACGGGCATAGGGTATCTCGTCTACACCATAGTCCTCGACTATTCGGAGCAGCCTCGCCCCTTCGAGCCTGCCGCCGAGCACGAAGGCTTCTACGACTGTCCTCACATCGGCCATGAAGCGTATGAGGCTTGGGCCTCGAACCCTCGCCGCCGGCTCAGTGCCAGCTATCTCGAAGAGGCTGTGAGAGAGACTCTCCAGTCCTATGGGCTCTTCTACTACTAGGCTCACGCGTCCCACCCGAACACAGTATTTGTGTCCTTGGCAGGGGTTTAGCCCGAGGGGGTAGTGTAGAACCGGGTATCAACCCAGCATAACGGGGGCCTGGGTCGCTGCGAGATTCCATGCTGTAACGCGTGCTACTCGGGTTTTACTGGGGTATCACCGGACTATCGCCGTCTCCCAGAAGGGTACATGTGGAATAGAAAACGGGGCTCCGGGGCTAAGCTGGTGGGCTTGAGCTAGGCTGTACCAGCGGGAAGTCCACGATCTTCGCCTTGTAGCGTTTGCCGCGCCTCTCTATCTCCACGTTGAGGCCCATCAAGGCGTGGCTAGGCTTGATGTAGGCCTGTGCTAGACTCCGCTTCAGCATGGGGCTATAGGCTCCACTGGTCACATAGCCTATCTCAATATCGTCTATGTATATCTTGTCTCCCTGCCGTGGCACTATGCGGGCCTTCTTGCCGAGCTTGAGGCCAACACGTACCTTTGCTGCGCCGCGGCGTAGTGCCTCGCGGAGCGCCTGGCAGCCTACACAGTCCTGCTTGGGGCCGGGCTGGAATACCCACCAGTACCTGGCATCTACCGGTGTAGTCTCCTCGTCTATCTCGTGTCCGTAGAGTACGAAGCCTACCTCCATGCGGAGGCTGTCGCGCGCGCCCAGCCCGCAAAGCCTGCCGTCTAGCTCCTTTAGCAACTCGGCTGCCTTGAGCAGTATCTTCTCGCCCTCACTAGCCTCTGCTATTATCTCGAAACCGTCCTCGCCGGTCCACCCACTACGCGAGACTATGAGCGCCTGTGCCCCTGCCGCCTCTAGCTCCACGTTGCGGCGGAAGCGGAGTACCTTGAGGTCGAGCACCTCGCTGGGCGCTCCCAGTTTCTTCATGAGCTCTGCCGCGCGGGGCCCCTGGATGGCGAAGAGCACCCAGTCTAGGGTGTGGTCCTCGACCCGTGCCTGGGCTCCGAGCTTTCCTATCCACTCGTCTAGCCAGCCACGTATCTTCTCACGGTTAACCGCGTTAGGGACGACGAGCCACCCATCGGCGCCGAGGTTATAGGTCATCACGTCGTCCTTGAAGCCTGCGCGCTCGTTGAGGAACGCCGTCGGACCAACCATCATGCCTTCCTCCGACGTTATGTCGCGGGGCAGTAGGTGGTCTAGGACACGCGTAGCGTCGCTGCCGCTTAGCAGGAGGCGACCCATGTGGCTCAGGTCGAAGAACCCGACAGTCCTGCGGACGGCCATGTGCTCCTCTATGACGCTCGTATAGTTTATCGGCGCCTCCCATCCCGCGAACTCGCCAAACTGTGCGCCAAGACTCTTGTGGACATCGTATAGGGGTATGCGCAGCTTAGCCAAGGCCTACACTACACCAAGTAACCTGGAGTACGAGACGCTACATGATAAACCCATGCCTGGAGAGGGCTCGGGGAGGGGGCCACCTCCCCATACCCCAGCGCCACCCGGTGGCGCTGGGCGTCCGGGCTAGGGGGATCCCCCAGGCCCCCTCACAGCCCAGGAGCAGTCAGAGAGCAGACCCCGTGATAAAGCGTGACCACCAGCTGAGGGCTTAGGCCTCGGCAGCGACAGTCTTGCCTAGATAAAGGAGCCGCCCCCGGCGACTATCAATGTAGTAGCGTAGTATAGGCTTGCCTGACACCTTGAGGGGCTCGGGCCGGGCAGAATCAGCTTCCACCTCTATCAACTCCTCGACAGCATAGGGCATCTCGGACTCGTCCAGCCCAATACACTCAAGCCCAGCAAGAACTGGGCAGAGCCGCCGGCTCCACCAGCCGCGAGGAGCCGCTACAAGCTCGTAGCCACGTGTGTACGCTATGGCTCTTGCTAGTTCGCCTACTAGACCCACTGCCCGGCTCGGGGACGCAATATACTCGGGCCTAGGCAGTAGGAGCCCGAGTCCACCACGCTGGAGTATCAAGGTCAACGCCCTCACATACCGTATGACCCCACACTTAGCCCAGTATAAACCTTTAGGCCCACAGCACTCCCACCGACACTGGAGCACAGATCCGACAACTACAAAAGAACCCCCAGAAGCACTGCACTAGCTAATGGAGGGGCAGCCGGGTCGTCTAGCGGCCAAGGATGCGGGGCTTTGGCCCCCGTGACCGGGGTTCGAATCCCCGCCCGGCTACCATCCCCTCCAACCCGGCTAGTTCTGCCCCTCCTCTAGTTCCTCTATGAGGGATGTCACTCCGTCTAGCGTGTACTCGCTGGGGTAGAGGACCTCTGGGTAGCCTAGCTCTTTTAGCTTCTTGGCTGTAGTCGGACCTATGGCTATGGGTTTGAAGCCTGGGTTGCTGGGGCTCGGGTAGTGCTTGGTGAAGGCTTCGGCTATGCTTGGGCTTGTGAATACCACGTAGTCGAATATGTCCGCCACCCTGGCAGCCGCCGAAGCCATTCTGTCCAGAACTACTACCCGATACAGCGGGATCTCGACCGCCTCTATTCCACTGCTCTCTAGGCCTTGGACTAGATCCGGTACGGCCTTCTCCGAACGGGGTAGTAAGACACGGCGAGGGTGTAGCGATGCTAGCTCCTCTGCTAGGGCTGCGCCGCGGTACTCCCGTGGCACATAGTCCACGCGGACTCCGTGCCGCTCGAGCACTTGGCGGGTTTTTGGCCCGACTGCTGCTACCCGGACCCTTCCCTGGACCTGTAGCTGGCGTATCTTTTCGAGGAGCTTGGCTAGGAGCTGTGGGGCGCGAGGACTGGTGAATACTATCCAGTCGCTCTTCTCGAGCTCCTTCTCGACTTGCTCGAGTGCCCCGGGTACCGGCTCTACGTCGACTACGGGGATGTGAGCTACTACTGCTACCTCGGCGAGCCGGCCGGGCTCTGAGCCAGGTGGGCGTAGGAGGAGGACGTGGGGCCGCTTCTCTAGCTTAGACGCCAAAGCCTATCCCTCAGCTCTACTGTGCGGCCAAAGATTATGAGTGCTGGAGGCTGGACGCCTGCCTCACGGGCTTTCTCAACTATGTCTCTGAGCTTGCCTGTGACTACCCGCTGTTCTGGCGTCGTAGCCTTCTCGACTATCGCTACGGGAAGGTCTGGGTCTATGCCCTCCTCCACCATCTCCTTTACAATGTTCTCGAGGTTGCCCACACCCATTACCACTACTAGCGTGTCTACAGACTTCATTATCCTCCCATAGTGAACCATTTTTCTGTCCTTGTTGGGCGCTTCTCTACCAGTGGCTACAGCGAAGCTCGAGGCTATACCGCGGCTGGTGACCGGTATACCCGCATAAGCCGCGCCCGCTATAGCGCTGGTTAGGCCGGGGACGACTTCGCACTCCACACCGTGGTCGCGGAGATAGATGCATTCTTCCTCGCCGCGGCCGAAGACGTAGGGATCGCCGCCGTGTAGACGTACAACGGTCTTGCCCTCACAAGCCTTCTCTAGGAGCAGCTTGTTTATCTCTTCCTGAGTCATGGTGTGGGCGCCGGGCTTCTTGCCAGCATATATTAGCTCTGCCCCTGGTTTGGCGTGCTTCAGCAATTCTTTCGCTACTAGCCGATCGTACACGATGACATCGGCTTGCTGTATGAGTCGGAGTCCCTTCACCGTTATTAGCTCGGGGTCGCCGGGCCCGGCACCGACTATGTATACGCGACCCCTTCTACACTCCTCCACCAAAACCAAGGGCACCCCTCTACCCTAAGGCTTAGGACAGCCGTGAGAGTGGCTAGAGAGTGATGCCGGCCGACTTCGCCTTGGCTCTCAGCTCTAGGGCCACGTCGACCCCCAGCTGCGCCGGTCTCTCTGGGTCACCCTCCATGACTACGTCTACTCTCTTGCTGCCGTCGGGCGACGCTACTGCCGCGCGCATATAGAGTGTGCCCTTCTCTATCCACGCGTAGGCTCCTAGTGGTGTATGACAGCCGCCGCCCGCATAGGCTAGGAATGCTCTCTCAGCCCTAGCCATGATCATCGCGTCTTTGTCTGTGGCCTCTTCGAGCAGCGGTAGTATATCGCTCCGGTTGTACAGGGTGTAGATGCCTAGTATTCCCTGGCCTGGTGCCGGGGGCAGTACCTCTGGGGGTATGCGCCAGTATTCTATGTCTAGTCCTAGCCTCTGCAGCCCCGCCTCGGCGAGTATTATAGCATCATACATGCCTTGCTGTAGCTTACGTAGCCTTGTATCCACGTTGCCGCGTAGCGGCTTGAATACTAGGTCGCTCCGTACTCGCTTCAGCATAGCTACGCGCCGGGCGCTCGACGAGCCTACTACTGCTCCGCTAGGCAGATCCCATATCGTCTTGGCACCAGTACGCGTCACGAGTACATCGAAAGGTGAGGCACGGGGCGGCGTCATGGCCAGCACGAGGCCTGGGCTTACCTCGCTCGGTACGTCCTTGAGGCTATGCACCGCTATGTCTGCCCGGCCCTCTAATACTGCTAGGTTTACTTCCTTCTCGAAGAGGCCCTTACCACCTATCATGATGAACGGCTTGTCCTGGTGTATATCGCCCCGGGTCTTGACTATTACTAGCTCGAACTCTACCTCAGGGTGCCTCTTCTTTATCTCGTTGAGGGCTAGCTGTGTCTGTGCTAAGCTTAGCTTACTGCCCCTAGTTGCTACTCGTATCTTCATTGCTCCCGGAGCCTCTTGAAGGCCTCCTCGAGCGCCCTTATGGTCTCCTCGACTACCTCGACAGTGTGTGCTGCGCTCGTGAAGACTGCCTCCATCTGGCTTGGGGCTATGAAGACGCCGCGCTTTAGCAGCTCCATGTGGAGCTTGTTGTAGAGCTCGCGGTTGCTCTTCATAGCGTCGTCCGGTGATGCCACCTCACCGTCGACGAAGAATACCTGGAACATGTTCTCCACATAGTTCACTGTAGCCTTTATGTCGTAGCGGCTAATTAGGTCTTCAACAACCTTGACTAGCTTGGATGCCGCTTCACGTGCTACACGGTAGGGCTCTCCAGTCTCGAGCACCTCTATAGTAGCTAGACCAGCAGCCATTGTAACCGGGTGGGCGTTGAACGTGCCAGCGTTGAACACCTTGCCGCTAGGTGTGAGCTTTTCCATTATCTCGCGTGGCCCGGCCACTACGCCGATGGGGAAGCCTCCACCGACGATCTTGCCTAGGGTTGTTAGGTCGCCGCGAACCCCGTAGTACTCTTGCGCACCACCTAAGCCTAGGCGGAACCCCGTGATAACCTCATCCATTATGAGGAGAGCTCCATATCTGTCTGCCAGCTCACGGAGCCCCTTGAGGAAGCCGGGCTTAGGCGGTATGACGCCCGCGTTACCCGCTACGGGCTCCACTATTATTGCTGCTACTTGGTCTCCATGCCTCTTCATGATCCTCTCTACGCTCTCGAGATCGTTGTAACGAGCTACTAGCGTTAGCTTTGCAATCTCCTCGGGCACGCCGAGGCTTGAGGGGACACCATACTCCGCTGCTGCACTACCAGCACCAACTAGGACTGTATCGTGAGCACCATGATAACAACCATTGAACTTGATTATGTATTTGCGGCCCGTATAACCCCGTGCAAGCCTTATAGCTGCCATAGTGGCCTCTGTACCTGTGTTAACAAAGCGCACCATGCCGCCAGGGTGATAGTACTTGAGTATCTTCTTGGCCAGTTCTATCTCCAGCTCGCCGGGAGTTCCGTAGAGCCACCCATTCTCAAGCTGTTTCTTCACAGCCTCCATTACCTGGGGATGCTTATGCCCCAGGAACATTGGGCCATATGCAAGTACATAGTCTATGAGGCGCTCACCATCAACCGTGTAGAGGTACGGGCCCTCGGCCTTAGCGACGTAGAACGGGTATGGCTTTACTGCTGCACGTATAGGACTGTTGACGCCTCCAGGGAACAAGTTTAATGCTTCTTCGTAGAGCTTCTTGCTCTGTTCACCCGGCAAGAATAGTGCACCCTCGTGTTTAACGCAGTTGACACTTATCGAGCATTAAATTAGCTTAGTCCGGAAACGGTAGTTAGAACCTCCTCGAGACGTTTACTCCATAGGATCTGTTTTATCGCATCCCCGGAGGCTGCATCACCGCCCCCTAGGCTCTTCAACCCGGCCTCCGGGGGCCTACTATAGCCGCCTAGGGGGCTCTAGCCCCGTGACCCACAGCTCATCTATCTCTAAGGAGCCCGGCCATATTGTGTAATCACGGCCACACCGTATTAAACATAGAACTCTGGAGCATACAACCAGTGCCTAGCCTTGTAGAAAGATGCTCAAGGAGCTAGGGACAAGGCTGCAGTAAAAATAGATCCTAGCCACCAGTGTATTAGTGTCCGGGAGTTTTAGGCCACTACTTCTCCTTCTTCTTCTTGGCGCCGCCTCCACCGCCCTTACCCTTAGGCTCTATGAACTCCTTGAAGTACCAGCCATGGACGCGCTTTATGTGTTCTAGTAGTGCCTTTCTACGGTACATACCTCTACCACATACCGGGCACGGCCTAGCGCCGACCACAGCAGGTCCCCGTACTAGTCCAGGCTGAGAAGGTGGGGGTTAAGGCTGGTTCTCTCCCGTACGCGCTGCTACCAGTATCGCTTTACGGGTCTTCTCAAGGATATTTGGTGGCACTACCGCGAGGAATGGAGCCATATACTTGTGCTTAGCCGCCTCTATGAGCACTTCACTTCTTCCACCAGCTTCAAGGTAGCCACTTGCGATTAGACTAGCACGCTCCGGCCCACTCTGGGGAGTGTAGAGGAGGGAATAGTAGCACGCTACAGCTATATCCCATGCAGCATCCTGCATGTTTCTTAAATCTCGTGCCTGTTCTAAGTCTACAATGTACAAGTTCTCGCCATCATAGACGAAGTTACTCGGGTTGGAATCCCATAGAGCTATACCCGCAGCATGTAGGCGTGCCAACGTTACACCTAGTTCACGGTAGGGCTCGGGCGTTGACTCTTTCTGGAGCATAGCGATGAGGTCTTCACCCTCTATATAGCTATAGGCTGCCTGGCGGCGCCGAGGGTCTATAAGTATAGGCTCCGGTACATGGAATCCACGCTCAGCTAGGAAACGATTGTAGTAGTACTCGGCATTGAGCCGTGCTAATGCACGGAGACGGGGGCGGGGAAGGGGTAGTGACGCTATGGCGGCAGCCAACCATTTAACAGCAGTTATATCAGTATACCTCTTGACAACCGCAGGGCGGAAGCCACCAATTTCAACAGTTTTAGCACTCCTTATCATCCCTTTACGTTGAAGCTTTGCGTTGTCAAGCAGTCTCTTTACACCAGTTATGGTATAGAGCTGGTCTTCGAACTGCATTAGTTTTGTAGCAACGCGTGCAGAGTCTAGCCTTACAAGAAGTAGAGGATCTCTTGTCAGAGGATGAGGTTTACGGCTAATACCTTCAAGTATTATCGACTGTGGTATTGCTTGGAGTAGCGACAGCGAGACGCTGGAAGCTATATCGCCAATTATATGAACTATCTTGACTGCGCCACTAAGCTGAACGAAGGGTTTCAACCGTGCTCTCTTAGGCTGCTCAATAACACTCTTTGCCGGAATCCAACGACTCTTATATACATTGACTCCCAGAATCCTTTGGACTAGTACACGGAGCCAGGAGTAGTAGTCTCTACGCTGCAACATTAACTGATATACTACTCGGAGCCAGGGGTAGATTCTTTGGAGACGGGCCATCCTCGCGACTACAGGGTATATGTCTGCTACGAGCAAGCGTTCATAGTTCTTGTGGAAAAGTTTCTCCAGCCGACTTACCTCCTCTCTAAACACTCTAATGATGTAGCTTTCGATTAGTCTATGATATTGCTCTACGTCTCCCTCAACACTTACAGGCTTTAGGAGAAGCAGCGACGCTATTATCTCGCCTAGTAACGACTCCTCCACGTCCGCCAAGAAGACGTCACGCGATATGATAGCTTCTAGCCAGCCGGGCCTCCCGTCTACACAACTACCATTACTACCTAGTCCCAGAACTAGCCGGAGTCCTGGCAGTTCGTATGTGAGCTTTACTGCCGCCGCACACTCCCCCTGCAAGGTTCAAACCCTTATACTGCTGCACTCCTTAAACCCATCACGGACGTTGGGAAAATCCCCACTACTACTGGCTGAAGGATCCAAAGCCCTCTTATGGGCTAGGTGTTGCTACAACATACTCCCGCTAGCGTGCAACGGGGGTGTTTCTATTTACTCCCTTAGGAGACGCTCTCTAGACCATAAGGGAGCCAGCTGTGAACAAGCTATGTCTATATTATGACCCAGTTTTCGAGCTTCATTCACCACCCTATGGGTACCACATCGAATCTCCAGAGAGGCTAACTTATGCGATACAAGGTTTACAAGACTCACAGTTATGGAGCAGAGCTGAGCATCTTCCTGTTCCACGTCGCGGCGGAGAACTGTCAAGGATTCGGGAGGTACACAGCTGGGATTACGTCGAGGCTATACTCGATCTTGCAGAGCATGGAGGCGGCTACATAGACCCGGATACCTACGTCTCGCCGGGTACACCGCTCTCAACGCTTAGCTACGCCTCCGCTGTACTAGATGCAAGCGAGAAGCTGCTAAGCGGTATGTGCGACGTCGCTTTAGTGCTAGGCAGACCACCCGGTCACCATGCCGGCTACTTTGGGCGTGCAATGGGAGCACCAACACTTGGCTTCTGCATATTCAATGTATCCGCACTAGTTGCCCTTAACGTTCACCGCCTCGGATACGAAGTAGTCATCATAGACATCGACTTACACCACGGCAATGGCACACAAGATATATTATACAGTGAACCCGTATTCCATATAGATATACATCAAGATCCTTCAACAATCTATCCCGGTACAGGGTGGCCGTGGCAAACCGGTGAAGCTGAAGGGAGAGGAACAAAGCTAAACGTTATAGCACCACCTGGCACTGGAGACGACCTTTACGTAGAATTATTCCGAAGGACACTAGACCTCTATCAATCACTGTCATCTACCCCGGATCTAGTAATTATTGACGCAGGATTCGACGCATACATCGAAGACGGGCTTGGATCGCTGCGCCTTACAACTACAAGCTACTACACCATAGGCAGTATAATAGCCCGCATAGGAGCACCCATTCTGATAATACTACAGGGAGGTTACAGTAGCGGACTCTATCGTGCGCTCCCCGCACTCCTAGCCGGCTTACTCAATATGCCTAACCCATTCGAGGAACATCCATCGAGAACAGAAAACAGTATCAGGAGGAAGGCATTGAAACATCTAGACGAACTCAAGGAGCACCTTGAGTCGACTCCCCTATGACAACTGACTAAATGAGTTAAAAACCGCCGACTAAATACCACTTATAAACATGTTTTATACTTGGATAACCCTATCTAGATCTTCAGGTTACTCGCTTGGAAATTCGTGGAATATTCCGAGCCCTGCAAGTGTCATTATGAAGTCCAGTATGTCGCGCGCTGATATCATGCCTAATGGTTTGCCATTATCATCTACTACTGGAATATGACGTATATTGGCATCTCTCATCTTCTTAATTATCGTTACTATGTCTTCATCTGGTTTCGCTGTTATAGGATCCTCTGTCATTATCTCCCATGCTTGTTTTACCTCGGGATTCCATCCCTCGGAACACGCGAAGACGAGGTCACGCTCAGTTATTATGCCCCGAAGCTTGCCTTCCTCGTCTACAACTAAGACGCTTCCAACACGTTCAGTACGCATCTTACGTGCAACATCCTTTATCGAAGCATCTGGACCTATTGTGACCGGTGGCGTGGTCATAATGTCACGGGCGCGTAACGGTATACGTCTGCGACGTAAGAGCAGTATCATGTCTATACACCCTCTACTCGTATACTATAGTATAACGTGGCTGCAGTATAAAATGAGTACCCATGACGTTTACTAGTGGGACAAAATTACCTCTTCAACACATGATATATAGTAGTCTACACTAACCAGTTGTGTAATACAAGCCATACTCATAGGTATAACGTGTATAGCAAGGATGAAACGGATAGAAGGGCTGGGCTTCGATTTCGGAAAAAGACAGTGTGTTAACTCCGGCTTTAGAACGGTGTTATGAAGTCCTCGGGCTTCGGTGGCTCTGGTGGTAGGCCCTTCCTCTCACGTATCTTCTTTACTAGATCCATTAGCATGTTGTCAGGTACTGGTGCCCAGCGACTGAACTCGGTGCCCCAGAAGGCTCTGCCCTGTGTAGCGCTTCTTAGCTCGGCTGCGAGGTCGAAGCTCTCTGCTACCGGTAGCTCTGCTATTATCCTCATCATGACGCCGTACTCTTTCATGTCTAGTATCTTGCCGCGCTTCCTGGATATCACTGCTATAACGTTGCTGACGTACTCTTGTGGTACACGTATGTCTAGCTTCTGGAGAGGCTCTAGCAGTGTTGGCTTAGAGGTTAGGATAGCTGCGTATATCGCGTTGCGGACTGCAGGGTAGATCTGTGCTGGGCCGCGGTGGGCGGGGTCCTCGTGTATCACAGCGTCGTGTAGTACTACCTTGAGGCCTCTCACAGGCTCCTTGGCTAGTGGGCCCTCCTTCATTGCTAGGCGGAAGCCCTGGATTATAGTGTCCTTGACCTCGCGGAGGTGCTGTACACCGGTTGTCTTGTCTATGAAGATGTTTATGTTCTCGTCGATTGCCCATATCCTCTTTGCTTCGTCGTAGTCCCAGCCAGCCTTCTCCTTGAGTATCTTGGCTCTCTCGTATACGTCCTGGTCCTCTGTTATCTCACCGTTCTGTATTAGCTTGATTGTCTCCTCATCTAGCGGCTCTACGCTTATGTAGAGCTTGTTGTGCTTGTTCGGGCTCTTGCCTTCGAATACCTGGCTCTTTGCACGTACTGTCTCGCGGTATACTACTATTGGCGGGCTGGTCTTCACTTCGAGGCCGAAGGTCTCCTTTAGCCACCATACAGCTATCTCTATGTGTAGTGGGCCCATACCGCTTAGCAGGTACTCGCCTGTCTCCTGGTTGATCTTGACCTGTATTGTTGGGTCTTCTATGCTGAGCTTGTATAGCGCGTCTATCAGCTTAGGTAGGTCCTTGGGGTTCTTAGGCTCTATAGCTACGGTTACTACTGGCTCGGATACATAGTGTAGCTTCTCGAACGGCGGCACTTTGTCCTTGAGGCTCACTGCTACTGCTGTTTCGCCTGCACGTGCGTCCTCGAGACCTAGCGCAGCTGCTATGTTACCGGCAGGTATCTCGTCTACGACCTCGCGGTCGGGACCCATGTAGATGCTTACCTGTAGCACCTTAGCGCTCTTGCCAGCGTTTACGAGCCATACCTCGTCGCCCTGGCGCAGGGTGCCGCTGAAGATACGGCCGGTAGCTACTAGGCGGCGTATCTTGGGGTCAACCCTCATGAAGGATATAGCGTATACGAGGGGACCGTTGGGGTCAGCCTCGAGCATCGCTTTGCCTACTTCGCTGTTTATGTCTCCCTTCCATATCTTGGGTATACGGTAGCCCTGGGCTTCACGCGGGTTTGGTATGAACTTGACTACTGCGTCAAGGAGTGCCTCGTGTAGTGGTGCAACCTTTGTAGCGAACTCCTCTATAGCTTCCTTGCCCTTGTTGTAGGCGTCGATTATGTCGCTGAACTTTATGCCACGCTTCTGGGCTAGAGGTATGCTTATGCCCCACTTATCGCGGGCACTACCAAATATCACCATGCCGCTCATTGGGTCTAGCTGCCACTTCTTCTTGAACTCGGGGTCGGCATAGAGGCTGATCAGGTGGTTGACCTCCTTGATTATCTCTACGAACCTCTGCTGTATCTGCTGGGGTGTATACTTTAACTCTTTGATGAGCCTGTCGACCTTGTTTATGAAGAGTATGGGGCGGACACGCTCCTCGAGGCTCTGTCGTAGCACTGTCTCGGTTTGGGGCATTACACCCTCGACTGCATCAACTACCACGATTGAGCCGTCCATCATTCTGAGGCTCCTAGTGACGTGGCCCGAGAAGTCTACGTGACCAGGGGTGTCTACTAGGTTGATTACGTAGGGCTTACCCTGATACTCGTGATAGAGGCTAATGTTCGCAGACTTGACTGTTATACCACGCTGCTGCTCTACCTTGAGGTAGTCTAGAGCAAGTGCTTCGCCAGCTATACGCTGGGATATCATACCTGCTGCTGCGAGCAGCGAGTCGCTAGTCGTAGTCTTACCGTGGTCCACGTGTGCCACGATACCAATGTTTCTTATCTGCTCGACGTTCCTCATTATCTTCAAGATTTCGTCTACATGCTTGACACGCATAGCTTACCCTACCCGGGGAAGAAGGGGCGTGGCGGTCTCCGGGTTATAAGCACGCTGGGTATTAGACCCTGCGCCTAGAGCGGCAAGGCGACTATACGACGATAAAACATCGGGCAACATATCCGGCTCATCCACTAGCTCATGTATCCGGCTTGCCGGGAGACCTATAAGGGGTATGGAGCACGCGATATACACGCTGGGCTCTCTCGTAGCCTAGTACACGCTCGAGTTCTACTATTGAAGCTCTACATATAGCTTCTATGCTACCAAACTTTTCAAGGAGCCTTTCCGCTAGCTTCGGACCGACGCCAGGGAGGCTCTGGACTACGTAGAGCTGCTGCATCCAGAGTTTGTCGAGCCGCGGCTTCCGATGCACGACTACACTACGACGACTGCCATATTGTTCGCGACAAGCTAAGTTGTATATTATCCTGGCCGTTTCGCGCTGGTTGAGACTCCACAGTATACGGATACCATAGTCTAGAGCAAGGGCCGCCAGCGCTAGGCGGATCTGTTGTCCCCGGCTCGTGTACTCTTCAAGTCTAGTCAAGTCACCCTCTATAAGCAGTACAGGGATCTCATAGTATTCAGTGAGGCGTCTCGCTTGATCGAATAGCCTACCATCAAAGAGGCTTTCAGCGAGATCGTGCATTGTCTTACGCTCTATTGCCACTCGATCGGACACAATATAGTCCCCGACGCCAGCCATAGTGTATATCACGGCTGCACCTAGCTCCGCGAGTGCCTCAGGGACGCCGCTTCCGCGTTCCCGTTCATCGACATAGACTCTTGGCCTCCTACATTCGCTCAATCTAGCCCCGCCCAGGGGCTCGGGGGTGTGGAGTACACTAGAGGCTGACGCCCCGGGGAGTGGTGATGATAGTCCGGCGCACCGAACCCTCCTTCCGGGCCGCGTTATGACCCTGGGTAGCGTCATCTGCCTTCTGCTTAGAGGCACCAGATTTAGGTCTCCCGGACCCGCAGAGAGGCCCTGGGTACTCTGCAGCACTAGGCTGGGGTGGATAGGTGCATGGCCAAAACTAGCGGCAAGAAGAAGGAGCCCGTAAGCGGCTCAAAGAAAGAGCTAGTCATTGTCTCTAGGCCAGCTGTGACCCGAGATCAAGTGGAGCGTGACGAGAGGAAGAAGCGTCTCCTCCTAGTACTAAAGACTATGGAGGACCAGGGCGGTATATACGAGAGGAGTCTAGCTCACCTAGTCTACTGGCTACAGAAGGAGAAGGGCATAGACCTGGGTTATAACTTCTACATGGTAGGCGATGTCCCAACCTCCAAGGAACTTCATGAGGATATAGTAGCACTCCTATACGTCGGTTATGCAGAAACTGACCCCAAGACCAAGAAGCTACGCCTAACCAACGACGGCAAAGAGTTCCTAGAGAAGAAGGGCACTGACCCCGAGTTCTTCGAGAAGCTGCGCGCCGCCGTAGAGGAGTTGAAACCCAAGATAGCGGCGCTCGACGCACAGATAGAACTCACAACAATACTCTCGAGGCCGAGAGCACCTCGGCGACGCAGATTCTTCTAGGAGCATATCATTCCTCATCCAAGTTTTTAGATAACCTTCTAAATATACTAGCAACCAATGATCGCTGCCTTAAATCCTCACATTCTACCAGGTGGTATAACCTTAATACTCTGCTAACATAGATTACAATGGCTTATCCATTATCCTGGAGGTAGCGGGGGTCAGGGCCCCGGTGACGCCGCAGGAACTGCGGCTTTTGGATGAGCCGGGCGACGAATTGCACGCCGCCCACTTTCATTATAAGAGCCTTGCAAATAACGAGAATAGGGTTATTGCATAGCCTCTATGCGGGTCTGAGACCTGCTATGAAGAATCCTTGTGTACCATGTATGTGTGGGAGCAGTCGGCGGACGCGCTCGCGGAAGTTATAGGGTTTGTAGCCGGGCGAGCCAGGTATCTCTGGATCCAATGGCTCGAGCTCGCCGAGCATGCTGGATATGTGCTCCTCGCCTTCAAAGGGCAGCAAGCTACACACCGCATAGACTATATAACTACTCTTGTATGTTAGCGCCTTCTTTAGCATCTCGCGCTGGAGAGCCGGGAATCGGCGAATCCAGGCGAGGTCCTCTAGGTGCATCTTGATCGCCGGGTCCTTCCCCATAGCACCACTACTCGTGCAAGGCGCGTCTAGTATGATCTTGTCTGGCTTAGTGCGTAACTCCAGCGAGCGGGAATCAGCGTGAATTATCTCGACACGGCTGGTATCTACTCCATAGAGACGAAGAAGCCTCTTTGTCCGCTTTAGTCGCTCCCAGGACACGTCTACGGCTATTATCCTTGCTCGGTTCTCTGTCAGTTGCATTATTAGTGCATCCTTTATGCCTGGCGCTGCTGCTAGGTCGAGTATTGTATCACCGGGCTCGGGGTGAAGCGCCTCAACGACTAGTGCAGAAGCCTTGTCTTGGAATACTATTTCTCCACGCCACATTTCCTCCAGGTGATGTAGGGGCTCATTGAAGTCTACTACTTCGAGCATATAGGGGAGGTCTGGGTCGCGGCGGACTACTACGCCTTTATCGAGGAGTCTCTCAGCCACGCTATCCACGTCAGCTTTTAACGTGTTTACGCGTATCCACCACTTCTCCTCGTTAAGCGCGGCCAGTAGCTTCTCTGTCTCGTTTCGCCCAAGAACCTCTAGGAACACCTCAACAAACCAGCGTGGGAACGAGTAGACCACCGAGAGCCTTTTGACTGTATCCTCTATGCCTTCTACCAGCTCCTCTACGTTCTCTATGCGGCGCGGCAGGCTCTTAACGAGCCTACGGCGTAGACGCTCAACACTCTCTATATGCTGCACTAGGTGCTCCGACTCGAGACCCCTCAAGAGGAGCCATAGCTTAGCCATGCGGCGAGCGCTCCCACGACTTCCGTAGATCTTCTGCTCAGCGTAACGGAGCAGGTAGTAGTCCGAGACTATGTCGTGCGAGACTCTGTACAAGACCTTGAGAGGCACGTAGCGGGCTGCTTTCCGGTACTCGCGAAGAGCCGCTTGGAACGCCCTGTCATGACTAACATGCTTAGTCATAACAATGTAGAGCACTTTGGCGCTAAAATCTATCAAGCTCCTAGCAATCTTGTCCATGGGCTTCTACTGCACCCCGCACACCTTACCAGCCTTTGCGGCTCCCCAGCACTCTGCCTAGATCCCAAGAGGGACAACACTTAGGGAGCCCTAATCTAGCTCACCTATCACCAAAGTAGTAGTTAAGGGGGCCCGTGGATAAGCCCACATAGACGGCTGCAGTGATGATAGGTGGGCTTACCAGAGCCCTATCAACTACATAAGCAGGGCTATGAAGAGTGTGGCCGTATCTGAGCAAGCACCGAGCAAGCAGAGCCGCCGGACAAACCGTGGGACAATTATCACGAGTCTCTGCTCCGGCCTGCAAGATAGTCGAGAAGACTCTTCTGCCTAGACTTCCCGGACTTATTACTAGCCTCCGTACTCTTAGCCCTATACCATCCTGGCGCTACACGCTTCAGAGTGGACCACGAGCGGCGAACAAACCACGGCGGGCTATGGGGGGACTCCCGGTATGCCTCCCTAATCCATTCTAGCGTATGAGGGTCAGTGGGATAGCCTGAGCCCCGGATACCATAGAGTTGACGGAGCTTCTCTATCTCCTCGTCCCTCACAACCTTGGCTACTATACTCGCTGCCGATACGGGGAGGTATCTTCTATCCGCCTTAGGCTTAGCTACAATAGTTCCCTGAAAGCCAGAAAGACGCCTTACCTCTGAGGCCATTTTCGAGGCTGGCCCAACAGCATCTATATACACAGCATCTAAGTCCCTATAGATGGTTGATGTACGTCGAACGATATGAGCTATTGTCGATATCTCAAGCCGGTTTAGGTTCACCGTGTCTATCACTGCGGGCGGGATCTTCACTATCACCACATAGCTTGCCAGGTCTAGGATTCTTGCAAAGAGTTCCCGGCGCTGGGCTGGCGTAAGCTCCTTGCTGTCACGCACTCCTAGCTTTTCCAGGATCGGCACCGTACTACTATCTACGAGCACGCCAGCCACAACCATGGGGCCTATAATGGGGCCACGTCCAGCCTCGTCTATTCCTAACAGTTTGCCTTTAGACCTAGGCAACACTACATCATCCCTCGAGTAAGCTACAATATCTCGGCGTATGGACGTGTCACGCATCACACTCATAGCCATAAGCTACACCGTATGCTATGCATGCAGCCTCCTCCGGATCTACAAGCTCTAGACCTGCTAGCCCGTAGCCTAGCCCTTTGAGTAGCTCCTCTAGGGGTTTCTCTACGCTTCTAGCCTCCGGCCAACATTCATCATCGCGCAACAAGAGTCTACAGCCAAGGTACACCTTAGCCTTAGATTCACTGCCCGTATCCACAGCGATAGTCTTAACCGCTCCAGCCTTCATGTAGTCTAGCTTACGGGCTACTTCGACTATAGCCCGACACAGGGAACGTCTGGGCTCATTCCTCCTGGAGCCTATATACTCGTACACCTCTCTGATGCATTCATCTCCAATGCTGAGCTGAAGTACAATATCTATACTATGCTCTAGGAGCGATGAACGATATGCATCCCCACCCGTAAACGCTGCCTCTAAATGTTTCTCTACCTCTTCCCGTAGATCGATACCTGCTTCAGCCAGCTTTGCTATATGTACTAGTGACCTTAGGTGGAGTGGGCTCTGTAGCTCGTTAGCTACCCTTATTATACTGTTCCAGCTCCACGAACCCTTGACTATTCTGTAGGCCTCCCTGAGCAACTTCTCTCCACCATAACCCTCTACAAGCACGTTAAAACTCTCAGCATACTTCTTTATCCAGCCTATTATGCCTAGTAACGAGAAGAGTGTTGGAGAGTCGTTCGGGAGAAGCGGATAAATCTCGACAAGCTGTATTCCTAGACTCCTATACGCTTCTTTACGCTCTATCGAGTCAACAATGGCTGCGACAATTAGGACTATATCATATCTTGCTGCTCTACGAGACGTTTTGCCCTCTAGTGGGCGGAAAACCACCGGCAATGTCTTCAGCCACATCCTCTCCCTGTCTATTCAGAAATGTAGCCGGTGGAGGCTCAGCCTAGTATGCGGTCTGCATCCCTGCTAGCCCCCGGCAGGCGAGGGTCTAGAGGCTACGCTCCCGGATTCCACATCATAGCCTCCATTGCTCTCCGGTATATTCGCCAAGGGTTATTCTATGCTCTTATGCTTTTGCTCTCCCCCGCCTTGGCTCCCGCTACTGGCTTCCTTTAGGAGGCGTTGCCCGAACCTCTCGAGCAGTATGGGAAAGACTGTCCCGACGATATCCTCTAGTGTTATCACGCCATGGTACCGATACATAGCATCAACTACTATAACGTAGTCAGTTCCATATATTATCATTTGCTCTAATGCTCTAGCTACACACTCGCCAACTCTAACCATCGGTGCCTGGGAGAGCGAGACCTCTGCTACAGGCTCACTCGAGCGCAACGCATAGCGCAAGTCTAGGCCAGCATACCCTGGATCTAGGACTCCGACGACTCGTCCTGTCTCATCGACTATCGGGACTATGTGCTGTTTATTCGCTACCATACGGCGAACCACGACGCGAAGCGGCTCACTCCAGTTAGCAGTCACATACTTCTTGCTAGCAAGCTTCTCAACACGTATGCATATGTTTTGCTCACGTATCATTTGTAGTAGGGACTCGGCCGTGAATAGGCTTGGCGGTATAGACTGGGGTAGCTGAGACTCGACAATACTTATGCCTCTCGTCGCGAGCGAGGCCGTGAGCGAAGTCATAAGCGCCGGCACAATTAGTGCCGGCGTACCACCTACTTCCGCCACCATGAATGCGAGGCCTATAGGGACCTTTGACGCTGCACCAAACAAGGCAGCCATACCAAGGTAGGCATATAGTGCAGGCTCTACACCGGTATAACCAGCCACGAGCAGCCCAAACAACTCGCCTATCATGGCTCCCGCAAAGAGGCCTGGTGCCAGTAGTCCACCGCTGCCGCCGCTGCCAACAGTTAAGGCCGTAGCTGTTATCTTGAGTATGGCTAGCAGCAACAGAGCTGTGATCATATCTACGTCCAGGCTTATGAATGATGTGCTGGTAGCGCCTGGTTTTTGCTCCTGGAAGAATTTCAGCATTTCCGCGAGGAGTTCCTCACCTGTGCCAAGTATATGCGGCACGAATACACCTATGATACCAACAATTATTGCACCTATGACTGGTCTTAGGCGAGTGTCTATGCCCTTCTTCTCTGTTAGCTCGATAAACCCCTCCTTTACCTTATAGAACGTGTAGACGTAGAGATATGCAAATGGCGCTATAAATACTCCTAGCAGAATGTAGGAAGCCATCGCGTCGAAACCGTAGACGTTCAGTACATCACCTACATCTATTGATGGAAGCTTGTAGCCTGGACCCAGTATATGGAGTGAGAAACTGTAGGCTATTACCGATGCGAATAGGGCCGGTATTAGCGCGCTTGTCTCCATGTCTCTCTCGTAGAGGACCTCTATAGCGAATATTGCGGCACCTACTGGGCTCTGGAATATAAAGGAGAGGGCACCGGCCACACCGGCTATCAGTGCTATTTTCCTTTCCTCGACACTGAGCCGGAGCACATTAGCTATGAATGAGCCTGCAGCACCACCTATCTGTACTGCCGGGCCTTCGGGGCCACCGCTTCCTCCTCCACCGAGTAGTAGCGCTGATGCAACTGCCTTTACTACTGCTACTCTAGGCCTTACATGCCCGGCTTCATGATGGTAAGCGTTTACTATAGCATCTGTGCCACTTCCCTCCGCCTCCGGCGCCCAACGATAGACTATAGTACTCGCTATAGCTGCACCTACGACTACCGTGAGTGGTATTAGAAGTCTATTATGACCTTCGAGCGCTATTATGGAGTAGTCCGATATGTGGAAGAGTATAGATGAGACATCAAGACCGTGTAGGTAGGCTGCGACGGCAATTACAAGCCTAAGCATTACGTAGAAGATGCCTATTGCAAGCGAGGAGACAACAGCAGTAACTGTACTTATGAATAGCCAGCGCTCTACGTAGCCCAAGCGTTCATTTATCGACACGACAATTCTGGCGAGCTTTTCTGGTATCTTTAAGCTAGGCCTCATTATTTTCTACCCTTTCTGTTACGCCCTAGCCTAGAGACCTCGCCCCTCATCCAGGTGTGCCGCTGAGTTGAATAAGAGGAGTATCCCTGGTACGCACATCCCCCTGGGAATCGGAGTCCTTTGGGGGGTGACGTAGAGCCGTGTCAGCTACACCCATAGTCGATATAGCTAAGCTAGCCGGAACAGGTATTGAGGAGGCCCGCAAGACGATCGAGGCAGAGAGGTTCTACATCCGCGTTTACGCGTTACCAAGGCCTAGACTACGCATAAGAAGCCCCAAGAAGAGGATAATAGACGTTGACGAGGGCAAGCTTGCACGGCTAGAGTATGCACTCATAAGGTCGATACTAGAAGCTGCTTCTAAGGGCTCTAAGCCGAGCTTCAAAGACTTCGCGGAGCTCGCAGGCGACTACAAGGCCGCAGCTGCATACATAGCAGCTCTTTGGCGTGCCGGTCTAGTAGAGTTCGATGACGCCAGCAAAGCCGCCGAGATATATGCTGCGGCAGTTTCGCTAAGCCAGAAGGGCTACGAGAGAAAGATAGCACGCGCACTAGACGCCACATTCACCATAAAGACTGACAAACTTGCAGAGCTTCCTGCAGACCAGCTACTCTGCATCCGCCGCGAGGGCAAGATCTACTGCCGCTACATCGTATCTAACACAGCACGAAGCCAGGCCAAAGCGCAAGTACGTGCACTCAGCGACACACTTGCCAGCTAACATCACCCTTTAGGCTAAAGCTGCTTTCAACAAATCTACAACCTTCCCGGTTTTGACACAACTACAACTAGCCCAGATCGCCGAGACACCGTCTCACCATGTATCACCACTACTACAAACCCGTGAAGCATATCTATGATTGCTGTAAGACGTGCACTGTGGCTCACTACTTAACGGCAGTGCAAGGCTTAAGCTTGTGCAGGGTTGGGCCGCTATGCCGTTAAGGCTGAAATGGTGGCTACATGCATGCTTTGAGCTAGAGGTAGACGGCAAGAGGCTGGTAATTGACCCACACGACGGGGGTAGCCTAGGCGTAGGGTTTTCGGCTCCAAGCGTTAAGGCCGACTATGTGCTAGTTACCCACGATCACTACGACCATAATGCTGTCGAAAAGGTTTCAACAGACCATACTGTGGTTGCAAGGGAGAGGACGGGAGGATTCACTCTAGGACCCTTCAAGGTTAAGGGCGTAAAACTACCTCACGACGAGTTTGACGGGCGTATTAGGGGATTCGTAGTAGCATATCGTATAGAGGTGGAAGGGATTAGTCTAGTACACTTAAGCGACCTTGGACGCATGCTCACTGAGGAGGAAGTTCGTGAAATAGGCAGCGTTGATATCGCGCTTATCCCAGCTGGAGACGTGTATACCCTGCATCCACGCCAAGCATTAGAGGCGGCAGAGGCACTGGGAGCACGCATAGTTATACCAATGCACTACTGGCTCCCAGGAATACAGCTCCCTCTCGAACCTCTCGATACAATACTACGATATGCAAAGAAGTGGCGCGTGCTACGCTTAGAGTCCAGCTGGATTGAGATCACACGGGAAGATATCCCCGAAGAGAAGACATTAGCCGTACTCGCTCCGCCAAGGTAGACCGGCTAGAGGGGCCTGGTATTTGGCTCGACACAAATGTGAGGGAGATGTGCTAGTAGCGGAGGGGCTCGTCAAGAAGTTCGAGAAGGGCCCAGTGATAGGACCAATATCGTTACGTATAGGTTCGGGCACTGTTTTCGCACTTATAGGCCCCAATGGCGCAGGTAAGACTACAACTATACGTATGATCCTCGGCATATACCGCCCCGACGCTGGCAGTGTTAACATATGTGGCGTCGACCCATACACTGGGAGAGGCGCTCATGGGTTAGCTGCCTATGTTCCCGAGGAGACTGCTGTCTATCCACGCCTGACAGGCTATGAGCACCTCTGGTTTTACGCTGGACTCTATATGGGCAACCCTAGTGAGGCTCAGCGCATCGTAGAACGGGCAGCCGAGCTCTCAGAGCTAGGTGAAGCGCTCTGGCGCCGTGTCGAGGAGTACAGCAAAGGCATGAAGAGGAAGCTCCTATTAGCCCTAGCTCTAGCCCTTGACACACCACTCCTAGTCCTCGACGAGCCTACCTCGGGGCTCGACGTCTATAGTGCTGTACGTATACGCCAACTAATAAGACAGGCCGCCGAGGAGGGCAGGGCAGTGCTCGTCACCAGCCACAACATGCTAGAGGTAGAGAGAATAGCCGATAGAGTAGCCTTCATAGCCAGGGGCAGAATCATCGACGAAGGTCATCCAAGCGACCTCGTCAGGAAGTACTCCGCGAGAGACCTCGAGGAAGCCTTCGTGAAGGCTGTACTACCACGAGGGACACGACGGGAATAGCCACGGTGAGCCGCCATGCCAAGACTTCCGTTAATAAACTATCGTCTAGCCGTGCTCGTCAAGAAGGAGGCACTTGAATTCCTTCGCGACCGACGCAGCCTGGTATTGATGGCTGTATCGGCATTTCTCTTTCCAGTGCTAGGGCTCCTCGTAACCGGGCTAAAGACGCAGCAAGTTGCTCTCGTAGCCATAGTTGTATGCGACACTGGTGCACCAGCGGAGGAACTCGCTCAGCAGCTCTATACGGCCTTCAACGAAAGCCCGGGCTTTAGCGCAATGATGGAGCACGGGCCTCCCTGTACACCACCATCACAAGCCGTAGCCACCATAGTAATCCCCGAGGGCTTTAGCAGAAATGCCACGAGCATCGACTCGCCAGTTATCGTAGAGTTGTACCGCGTAGTGGGGAACCCTGCAGCCGAGGACGCTGTACAGCTAGCCTATAGCGTGATGGGGCGATTCTCGCAGAGTATAGCCGCACAGCGTGTCGAGACACTAGCTAGGCTAGCTGGCAAGCAGGTTGAGACCGACTACGTGTTACACCCGCTACGTGTTGTATCGCAAACCGTCACCGAGACTGGGCAGAAGGCTCCGCCAGAGCTCCAGGAGAGAGCAGCTGTTGCAAGGTTCCTAGCATTCTCTGTATTCTTTATACTGAATCCCGCAGCGATAGCTGTAGCAGACTCCATAACCCGTGAGCGGGAGCGCGGCACCGGCGAGCTATTGGCGATAACCCCGCTCAGCGGCGTGGAGCTGGTGCTAGGCAAGACTCTCGGCTCGTTGACTGCAGCCTTGATAGCAGGCAGTCTCGACATTGTAGCCGTGATCGCATATGCAGAGATGACCGCGGCAAGCGCTACCGCAGGGCTTATACTCTTCCATGCAGTCCAAGTAGCTCTAGCCGTGATGGTTACCGCCGCTATAACTATGCTGGTTACTATGGTGGTTCCCGGCCAGCGTGCAGCTTCCCTCACAGCAAGTAGCGTAACAGGCGCCGCTGTTATGGTCTTCTTCTCAACATTATTCGTCGATATCAACACACTACCAGCATGGATAAAGGCGTTACTCTACCTCATACCCTATACACATACGGCTCAAGCCATAGAGACCTACGCTCTAGGTGACGAGGGTATGGCCCTCATACACACCAGCATCATCGCCGCACTGACTATAGTGTCTATAGCTGCTGCCGCACGACTATATAGACCTGAGAGGCTAGTTAAGCGTGGCTAGACTCTAGCTGGACGCGCCACGGGATGATGCATAGCTCTACTTTGCTCTAGATGAACCCCCGGCGACCAGGGTCTTCCTTGGATCCTTGCTTCGGGATGAGCGGGGAGGCCGTACTGACCGTAGAACTACACTGCAGAGATACTATATCTGCTATGAACCTAAGATATACCAATGACTACTGCTTGTTTCCAGTCACTCCCAAAGCTCTTGACTATGGTCTTATAGCCATTGTCGCGGAGAAGTGCTTCGATATCTTCTACGCGTATGAGCGGCGGATGAACTTCCACTATCACTTGGCTTATAGTGCTCGGCGATAGGATTCCGTCATTCGATGCTCTTTCTAGAACCTCTTGCTCCGCTCCCTCCACGTCCAGCTTAAGCAAGTTTATAGCATCTAGCCCGTGATCCTTCATTAGCCTCTTTAAGCTTATAGATGGCACTCTAAGGGTCTTGAACACCTCTACCCGCATTTCCGCTATATAGCTCTTATACATGCTGGTGTTAACCCAAGGCTCTGTAACGTGTATCTCGCGTAGACAATACTCACAGCCACCCAAGGATCTAGGATCGATGCGGGCTATGCGTTCGAGGCTGTTTAGCTCGAAGTTCTTGTAGAGTATACTCCTTGCAGCCGGATTCGGTTCTACAGCTATAATTAACCCATCACGCTTCATGGCAAGCGCCACTTTTACAGCAAAGAATCCTATGTAAGCGCCACCATCTACCACTATGTCGCCTGGCTTGAGCTTTACTATTGAGCCTAGCTGGTAGTCGTCAATACAGTGTACATGGATTAGGTTAGCCCAGGCCTCAGGAAGCTGGCTACAAGGTATAGCGAATAAAGTATCTCCAAGGTCTACCTCGATTTCTCCATTACATCCACTAGTAGTAGCTTCGACTAATAGCTCCATAGCCTCGGTGCTTATACATCCTTTAGACGTTGATGTAAGCCACTCGAGGTATTCCTCATCGCTTATGACTGTGCTGTCCTTAGCTGCCACTAGCCTCTACCCCCGAACCCGCAAACCCAATGCCATGTAGGGGCACTCTTAACATCTCTTAAGTATACGCAGCAGCTATATAAGGGAGCTTGTAAGAGGTTCCAGAGAGCAGTGTCTACTGTTAAATAGCAAGCTACCCTATAGAAGATTCATCAATTGAACTTCCTCTCTATAGCTAGCCGGGGATGAGGGCTGGGGGCTCCTCGAGCCCAAAAGGGCTATGAAGAAGAGTCCCATCACCGACCCTAGTCCTGGCTACCGCCGAGCGAGGAAATACTTCATAACGTCTCTAGCTGCTCATATTTATACGGGAATGATGAACTGGGCCCTTACGGTTGCCCTCCGAAGACGCATTGTCAGTGTGGATGGTTTCGCGCCCTGACCCATCATGATTAGCGGTGCCAGAGACATGAAAGCCAGAGTCATCGAGTGCAGCGGGGCCTCCGGCTCGGTAACCGCACCACCCTCGCTATGGGAGACCCTTGTAGGGATAGTTGCAGTAGCCGCCAGGGGTGGCGGCGAGGTAGATGGTGTCAAACGGGAAAGCAAGTGCATCACTACACTCCTTCATGCATTACAAGCCCTGGGTTATAGGGCTGAGTGGATCTCGTCCACGAGACTAACAATACACGAAGAAGGAGAGCAAAAATCCAGAGTAGTTGTAGATACAACTTGTGGACTGCTAGTACCAGGCCTCATAGCCCCTCTTGCTGCTGTCCGCCTCCCACCTGGAGGCCAGCTAATAGTCCGGGGTACGAGCGAGTCCAGTCTATCGTTTAGCCTAAGGCCTTTGATAGAAGCAGTGATAGCTGTAGGCGGGCGGGCATGGCCTGGAGGCACCCTCTCAAGGCTCGTGGTAGTCGAGCCAAGTATATATAAGCCCCATGGCCGCATTGCTAGGCTTTATGGTCCACCAGGGTTCATAGCCGCTGGTGTTGCTGCAGCCCTTGCGGCTACCGGTGGAGGCAGACTAATGACGTATGGTTCTCCCGTTAGGGGAGTTGGCAGGCTGGCCGCTATGACTAGGGCGCTTAGGCTGGCTGGCTTTGAGGTTATTGAGAGTGGTCCCTCGCTCATTATAGGTGCTCTGGGGGATGGCGAGAGTAGACTTGTAGTTGAAGGTGGACCACACGAGACTGCTCTCCTACTCGCGCTAGCCTCTCCATGCATAGGTGGCGAGATACGCGTCGAAGGACTGCCAATACGCGAGGAAGAGCTGTCTACTCTAGAGTACATGTTGAAGGCTACAGGGTTCGAGGCCTATAAAGAGTGTAGAGATTCTAACTGCAGTATAGTTGCTACATCCTTTGAGCCTCTCTCGGCCACTATAACGGTTCGAGACGAGCCCGGCTACATGCTATACGCAGCAGCCCAGGTGGCTGCATGGGCTCGGCTGGTCATAAGTGGACTCAATACAGTGACGCTTGAGGGGCTACTTGACAAGAGATTCGAGTCGTTCCTACAACAGCTAGGAGTCAACGCCTTCTATGAAGATGAAGGTGATAGACTCGTGGCTGAGGGAGAGCAGCCCAAGAGTATTAGGAAGAGCATAGAGTGTAATGACCCTGTCTACTGTGCTGCTGCATTGGCTAGGCTTCTAAGACTGGGAAGCGGTAGTCTCGAGGGCATTGACGTGCTTGAGGACATAGCACCTGGCGTACTAGAGGGGTTACTCGCTCTAGGTGTGGGTCTCGACGTAAGCTAGGAGTAGGAGCAAGACGGAGCAAGACAAGCCGCTATGATTTGCGGCTAAAAAGGAGATTGGAGCTAGCTCGAAGGCATAAAGGTGTAGCCTTCTATGCTACGTAGCTTGGGGCTGAATGTAGCTATCTTCTGTATGCGGAGCTTCTCGGCTACTGCAAGGGTTACTGCATCACTGAGGCTTAAGCCATGCTTCTTTGCTAGCTCTACTGCTCGGGCTATGTCGTCCATACTCACTGTGTAGACTGTCAATCTTCCAGTCCTGCTGAGCTGTGAGAGATACGCGGAGAGCTTCTCCACAGCCTCGAATGCCTTAGCCCTAACCTCTTCGTCGCTAGCTAGCTTTTCTATACTCTCTGCTACACCTGCCCCAGTGGCGGCACTAGCAGCTGCTACAGCTGCCTTGGATAGCGCCTCTAGCACGGCGGTGCTCGGTATTACCAGGTCTTCGCTGCCCTCCTCGGCGCGACTGAATATATTGACCGCGAAGTCTGCACCAGCCTTGCCTAGTAGGAGCCTTATGAGGACTGTAGAGTCTACCAGTATTGGGCCTACCATCGCATCTCACCTCCCATGTTAGCCTGGTAGAATAAACTTGTCTAGCTCGTCGGCCTCGACTTTGGTTTCTATGATGCCGCGGAGCTTCTTGACGTCGGGCGCCTTGGAGTAGTATATGAAGAGTTTCATAGCCTCTCTGATAGCCTCGCTCCTCGACAGACCATGCTCTTGTGCCACACGGTCAAACTCCTTCAGCAGCTCTTGTGGCACACGTACATAGATTGCTGACGCTGTGCTCAAGGACCAATCACCTATAATGTTTTCATAGCCTTCTTGCTCAGGTATAGAGGAGAGTGGAAACCCCATATATATTTTTATATACAAGCTACCCGCTAATGTCTTAACCTGAGTTTAAGAACTTACGCATGGTAATACCGGTTCGCCGTATAATTCGTTTTATAGGGGCAGCCAGGAGGCCACGGATGCCTGGAGGAGAGCAATGCCCGTAAGCCGCAAGTACACGGCTTACAGAAAGGCACTCGAGCAGCTCAAACTCAAACAGCTCGACGTGTTCAGATATAAGGACCATGACGAGATAAGAGTACTAACGCCAGACCGTAAGATCGTGCTGATAAAACTGCCCAAGCACCGCGAAGAGATGACAATAGACGAGTTTGTAGAGCACGTAAAGAAAGCGCTAGCCTAAAGCCATCACCCCAAGCAATTCTAGTTATTGGCTCTCATAAATTACAAAATTACGCCAAACCCGTACAGGGCGCTACTGCCGAGCCTCATACCACCTACCACCTTGATGATTGCGCTGCGAGCCCCAGGCAGTTGGCTATACCCTGCCGAGGGACCAGCTCCGGGCACCTTTCTATAGTAAAGCCACATTGCCCCAAAACGTAGTCTTCAAGTCTACAAGGCTCTTGACGGACACGGTTCTCCTGAAACACACAGCGAGGCCCTGCGTAACGGAATATCTCCGGGTGAATTCGTACAAGCTCCTCTCGAACACGCCACGCCAGTAGACGTATCTCCCATTGTGCATGACTGCACATGCGGAGCGGTAGAAAGCTCTCTAGGAGCTCTCGCGCGTTCATTGTGAAGACTACTCGCGTACGCACCGCCTGAGGCAAGACGAAACGCGCGTCCTCCCTTGGCAAACCCTCTGCAAGCATCTTATAGTACTCAGCAGCCGCTTGGAGATGTATACGTGCATGGCTAAGCATTGTACCGAAATTCCACTTGGGATTTAGTACGAAGGCCCTACTCACGGCCTCTAAGATCTTTGCCGTCTCGACACCATTTCTTTCATCATGCCTGTCAACGAGACCTGCTGCCCAGCGAAGGATGCTAGAATAGAGGGCATAGTCATCTCGTCTACGTGGCTTCTCGGGACATTCCACGTCGGAGAACTGGCATAACTCTATGACCATTTGACGTAGGAAGCCCTCAGTATACCGCATACTTTGCTGCGTATAGCTGGCTATTCTGTGACGGACGAGCTGATGACTACAGACGCGGCTACAAATCACCTCAAATGTATAGACTGCATGCTCAAGAGGACTACCATGTCCACGGCGTATGAGTTCTCGTATCCATTTCTCTATCTCGCTGCTAGGCATATCCCATGCCTTCTCAACAGGCTTCTTCGACACTGTTATCCGTGCAGCCGCTGCTACTAACCGCGGCGCATCGCGAGTATAGGATATAAGCCTTACAAGAACCGGGGGTGACAACTCCAGCCCGCTAACAAGAGGGGTATCTAGCAGCGTCACAACTTGCCCCGGATTAGAGCTGGACCTCTAGACAGAAGCTGGAGGATTGCGAGTGCTTATCATCGAGCCCTACATCTTTTATAACAAATGTATGGGGCTTTAGACCTCGCATGTCTTGCATGTACTGTTCTCCGTGAGTTCTACTACAACCTCGTCAGAACCCGTCGCGGCCTCCTTAACCTCAAAGAGTTCGCGTGCCTTCTCGTCGGCCTCTAGATCTTCCCGTCGAATCTTCTTCTTGAGATGCATCATTCTCATCTTTCGGCGGGACTGCTCTTGGCTTTTCTTGCGCCGTTTTATCGGCTTCGCTGACAAGCTCTTCTGCTCGCCACCAAAGTAGATTACCTGGACTCCCTTGCTCTCGTCGCGGTACACTGTTACTCCCTTGAGGCCACCTAACCAGGCTACCAGGTAGGCTGTGTAGACCTCTTCCTTGCCGGCCTCCTTGCGGAGGTTTATCGTCTTGCTTATAGCCTGGTCTACGTAGAGCTGCGCAGCTATCTGATGGGCTAAGTGATACCAGACATCGAAGTCCATACTCATAGTGAATAGCCTCGCCAGCCGCTCTATCTCTGCGAGGAACCCGTTCATTATACCCATCTGCATCAACTTGTCACGTATCTCATCCAGGGCCCAGCGGAGCGAGCCCTTATGCTTACTGATGGTCTCATAGACTACCTTTACAGCCTCCTCTGGTACTTTGTAGCGGGCCGCGGCCTCTAGGAGTTTCTCACGGAAGGGACGCACCACTTCCAGGAATTCGCCAACTGCTACGACACGGCGGTATACTAGGGCGAAATATGGCTCTATACCACTGCTAGTCCCAGCTATAATGCTTATCGTACCAGTGGGCGCCACGGTGGTGGTGACTGTGTTCCGTGGAGCCTTTGCACCCAGTAGGCGTCCGTAGCTCTTTAACAGCTCCCACGCCGCCTGTGGCATCCATATCGCGAGTGCTAGCAAGTGCCTGGGACTGTTAGCCGCCTTGACTGGATGCAGTTTCAGCGCCTCCCAGACATGACGTCTCTCTACACCAAATACCTCGCTAGCAACCCGCTCTACTACATACTCTGGCACCAGCTTCACCGCACCGTCGAGTTCTACCCGCTCTTTCGCAGCACCTGCGAGCTTCTCCCTAACATCATCGCTGATCTCTACCTTGTGATAATGAAGCTTCAACCATCCATTCTCGAACCGGGCTACTTCACCAGCCTTCACGAGTGCTGGGGTATGCAGCTCTACCAGTTCTTCAGGCTCACCCTTCTCTAGACACTTCATGCTTCTCCAGTCATACCTCTTACATTCGAACGCTGGGGCATGGCCGAGCTTGGCGCCTAGCTCCCAGCTACGCTTCCAGCTATAGACCTCCAGAGCGGCCATAACTATCATGGTGAAAGCTACCGCTTCATCGCTGTCGTAGGGATAGCCGAGCCTCGCGAGCGCGTCAGCGAGGCCCATTACTCCTAGGCCTATCTTCCTTGTCAGCTTGTTAGCAATATCCTGCCTGGGGTCGGGATGGTTGTTTAGATCAATCACGGCATCCATAGCGTCTATAACTACTTGTACATCATGCATAAACTTGTCTATATCGAACCTCCCGCCCACGATGTACTTCTCGATACTCATGCTGCCGAGGTTACAGCTCTCAAACGGGTATAGTGGCTGCTCTCCACATGGGTTGGTAGCGTTCACTGCACCAAGCCATGGCGTGGGGCTCCACTTGTTGTGATTATCTATGAATATGAGTCCGGGGTCGCCGCCTGCCCAGGCATTCTCTACTATCTTCTCCCATATCTTGCGTGCCGGGTAGCGCCACGTATGGGGATTCTTCGTGTCTGGCTGTATCTCCCAGCCCGTGTACTTGGCTTGCTCTTTGAGGGCCGCTAGCGCCTTGGCCCGAGCCTCTTCTGCTACTTCCTCATAGATATTTAGGTATGGATTGTCTAGCAGCCAGGAATACTTCTCTACTAGCTTGCCTAGCCTACCACTACCAGTAGCCATAGATACACTGTAGTGAAGCCGATAGATACCTGTCTTGGAGTCGGCACTATATCTTGGATTTATCATCCACCACTCCTTGTCCTCTAGCACAGCCTTCATGAAGGCGTCATTGGCGCCCACGCTTATGTTGAAGTTGGTTATGTTTACGTCCTGTAGGGGTGGCTCCTTGGCTTGTATGAAACCTGCATCTTCTACCGTGCTCCAGCCACCACGTGTTAGCCTCTCCAGCATCTCTTTTACCGCAGTGTCTACCTCGTATTCACCATCCCTCTCTATGGCGTCTACTATCTCTTTGAGTTGGCGTAGCAGACTCTGGAGCTGAGGTGGTAATTTGTTCCAGAGTGCTGCCCAGGGGTCAAAGTCGGGATTGATTATGTCTGGATGCCAGACATGTAGAATACCCATGTTTGCGCCACGTCTCTTGCCACCCTGCTTCACCATCTCCGTAACGACATCGTATATCTGAATGAAGCTTAATGGGCCGGAGGCATAGCCACTAGTACCCCTTACTATATCCCAACGAGGCCTTAGCTCGCTGAAGCTGAAGCCTTGGCCACCACCCCACTTGAAGGTCATAGCTTGAACCGTGGCTGCATCCATTATTGCACGCATGTCATCATAGACCGGGGTCACGTAGCAAGCCGAGAGAGTACCACGGGCACCATCAGCGTACATGTTGAAGAGAGTAGGGGAGTTAAACATGAAACGGCGAGCTATGAGTAGCCGGTATAGCTCCTCGGGGTCTACGCGGCTTCGAAAGCCCAGTGCTACTCTTCTCATCACCATGCTAGGGGTTTCCATAAAGGCCCCATACTCGTTCCGGGTCATGTACCTGGCCATGAGAACACGTATAGCATTATACGTGAAGCCCATATCGTCTCTGCATGGCTCGCTATCACGACTCTCAGCGTATGCTTTCACACAATCGGGTAACTCTGCTAGTTTGCCACCATTAGGGGCTGTCCTGCGATAACTCCTTACAACAATAGGATATATGTCACCTAACAGTAGTTGCTTTGCTTCCTCCTCAGCCTCCGGCCGGTATAGCGATTCCTTGATGAGTTCTAATTGCTGCTTGTCAGTATTGCCCGCCACAATAGGGCACCCCGGTAGTACTTGTAGGAGGGGGTAGTGTAGCCCTGCCGACTATGAACCCGTGTATTACCTCTTCCGCTCAACTGCAGCTGTTATGGTAGATTCTATACACGCGTAATATATGCTGAACAAAGCTAGGACATAACCTTAGTATCACTCGGTCTTACCTATGTTTATCCGAGCCTGACAGGGAGACGTTGTCCTATACAAACTCTAGGTGACTGCTACATAACATACACTATTATCTTGTCATAGGGTTCTTCTTCGAAATACACCTTGCGCTTAGCCTGCATATAGAACATCACATCCTTGCTTGTCAACACGAAATAGTCGTAGAGAAAGCTAGCCGGGGTTATCACCGTGAGATATCTCTCGAACTCTAAATCGGTGTAGACCACTTCAAAGTTTCCAACATAGTTCCTACCTACTATGTCCACCCGAGGTGCTTCTAGGGGCTTCAGCTCCTCCGCAAAGCCTATGAAGAGTGTTTTTCTGTTCCTATCCTCAACTTCTCTTTTGTAACTGTATTTGGCTTCTACTACTATGCTCCTAGGCTCGAAGAGCAGTTCGGCATTAGCAGCTCTAATTTCAAGAGCCTCGTTTGCAACACGTAGCTCTAGTGCTCCTTTACCCCATCGAACGTAGAAGCTCTCGCGCCTGCCCAATGCCAGCCTCCCATCCACTATGCTCGTCCAGAGGATCCAAGCTAGCCTCACACTAGTATAGTCTTAAGGCTTCCTAGCTCTCCTCTTCGCCGTTAGGTATCTCTAATAGCCTTTGTAGCTCGGCAGCCAGCATTCTTGCAGCAACAGAAGGAGGGAGAGCTGTATCCTCCTTGCGGTATACTGTGGGTGCTTTTACACGCATTCCAGCTCCGTCTCTTATTTCTATTTCATGCATTCTAAGGCTGTGCTCTGTTTGTCTCATTTTCTCTATTATCACGTAGCGTCTTAGCTCGCCCCGAACGACGGACTTTCTGAACCTTATTATGCCGTCTGCTACATGTTCTATGCCGAAACCAAAGCCTAGGCTCGTCGTGACAGCATACTGGCTTATAAGTAGTGCTGTAAAGTCCCAGCGGTATAGTACTCTCTTTACAAAGTAGCTATACTTCCTCGCCATAGCGGGCTTGTCAAGCCAAAAGGCTGACATCGAGTCTACCACAAGGCGGGCACGACCGTAGCCTAGATACCTTTTGGCCTCTATGACTTTGTTTACCAAAGTCTCTACATCAAGCTCGGCAATGCTCCATGGGTCATCACGTTTACCCATGAGCGCATCTATTATAACTAGCTTTCCATCACGGATAGCCTTCTCGAAGTCAAAACCAAACATAGCTGCTTGTTTTATTATGCTTTCCTTTGATTCCTCAGTTGTCACATAGATATTTTTATCTCCCTGTCTAATACCCTCAGCAATAAAGTGTATTGAGAATATCGTCTTTCCGGTACCAGGCTCTCCAACAACAGCTACAAAGAATCCCCGCGGTATACCTCCTTGTATAAGCTTGTCAAAACCAGGTACGCCCGTGGGCAACCGCTCTATCTCAATCTTCAAGGTTATCACATGCCACCTCTAGACGCTCTAGACTATGACATTGACATATAATTCTCAAAAGAGCCCAATGGAAGCTGGTCCACTCCCCTCGTTAGCTACTCACTGCGCGGCTAATCTGCACTACTCTCCGGCATAAAACCGAACATCGTTCCTATAGTACGAGCAGTATCCTGTCGCTGTACACGCCTCAACGAAGACTAGCTGCAAGTCATGACTAGTGCTGGCTAGTTTTGATAGCTTAGAGTCTAGACATTTGTACACTTCACGTACTAGCAGCTCCGCTGTAGCATCCTTGACGCCTAAGACTTCATTTAAGTAGACATGATCAAGACTCCTCACACACTCGCCCAAAAACCTCTCGAGTACATAATGGTCTATGACAGTGTTGTCGGCACCCAACGGACCCTCGACGCAAACACGCACTCTATAGTCGTGCCCATGAAGCGCGGCTGCCGAGCCACCGAGGCTCTCGACACGGAGTGCAGCCGAGATCCAGACCGATACACAGACGCCGAACGGCATCATGCATCCCTTTCCTCCCTTGTCACTATGCCCCCGCCCTGAAGCCACTACGGGGCTGCATTGTTCCTCCAGGCCTTGTTGTGACGTGGGGCGAGTCTCTTAGCTGCTCGCCCTACCATGTAGTAGAACCAAGCCTTAAGGGGTCGGTATGGCGCTTCCTGGAATATATGCCGCTGCATCGCTACTAACCAGCATAGTCCCTGACCAGATACAACCTGCAGGTATAGATCTACGTATAGGAGAGATACATGTTTTTCAAGAGCATGGATTCCTAGGTGTTAGGGGACGCAAGATACCTACCTCGAAGCCCTTAGAGCCGGAGGGCGACAAGTGGCTGCTCAAGCCAGGCTACTACAAGATAGTCTTTATGGATGCTATTGCTATACCTAGTAATGCTGTAGGGATGTGTTTTCCCCGTAGCAGTCTTCTACGTATGGGAGTTATGCTGGGTTGCGCTGTATGGGATCCCGGCTATCGCGGCAGAGGAGAAGCACTGCTAATAGTCGGGAATCCCCATGGAGTAGAGATAGAAGTTGGCGCTAGGGTAGCACAGCTAGTGTTTATACGGGTTTACCCACAGCTTGGTGAGAGATATAGCGGTATCTATCAGGGTGAGAGACTAGCGGGAGAGAAGATCTAACACCGTCTCAAAGAATTTCCGTTCACTGCTCTTCTTGGACTTTTTCAGCAGCTTGGTTACAATCAGCTCGGGTGTCGATCGTGCAAGGTAGTTGTAGCGTGGGCTCCGGTCCACTATAAGGTTGTAGTTCTCGTCTAACCCCTTGGCCTCTATACCGTCTATCCTTACTTGCCCGCGGATAGCTGGAGGCAGCGCTTCGACAACTTCCTCGGCCAGGTGACTAACTATAACCGCCACCGAGTCCTTGCTCCTAGCTATAGATGCTGCTATCGCCGCTACTATGCGTGCAGCAGCATGTGCTTCTGTAATCGCCTCTAGCTCGTCTACTAGGAGTAGTATGCGCTTCCTCTGCGCCTCTTCCACTATAGCTGCCAGCTTCCGTAGCGTCTCCTCTAGGCCTCCGGCGTCCAGCATGCCAGTCGGCTTAGAGATGTAGTAGACCTTGTCAAAGCCGCCTACCCAGGCCCTGGACGCTGGAACCGGGAGCCCGGCCTGGCTTGCGAGCACTATTTCGCCTATGGTCTTCAACAATGTTGTTTTGCCGCCACTATTGGCGCCGGTGAGTAGTATGACTCTCTCACACTGTGTACCTTCCGGCCTATAGGGGGTACATCCAGCCACGTAGCTTACGCGCTGAACCCTAACACCTGCTGACAAAAGATTGGCCTCGACAGCCTCTATGAAGCCTACTCCGCTAAAGCTACGGCTAACCTCCGCTATGCAACCACGCTTCTCCACTATGAAGCGGTGGGCCGCTTGTGCTACATCGAGCCAAGCTAGTATCTCGGCAGCCGATGGTAGAAGTTCAACGAGCTGGCTAAGCCGGGCAGCATATTTTCTCGCGAAGAGGTAGAGGCTGAGGCCAATCTTCTGCTCTAGGTGTTGGCGCAACTTCTCAATAGGTTCTCGGCGCACTTCTATGGGGAACTGCGGCTTGGGCTCTACGACTCCTCTTATGAACTCTCGCTCCTCGGGTTTTAGTCCCAGCATTTCTGCAAGCCTGTTCTCCGCTTCTATGCTCACCTCTTCGAATATCTCGACTAGCTCGTCTGGGATACGGAAGTAGCCCTCCTCGAGTGCTTGTATTAGGCGCAGGAGTTCTGCGGCGCTTAGTCGTAGCTCGCGTTCCTCGAGGCGGCGTTTAGCCTCCTCGTTTATCCAGACTTCGAGGTCAGACACTGCAGGTTCTAGGTTCTTTAGGACGAATGAGGCATACTTGTATTCTGGGTCTATCTCGCCCAGCTCGAGGCGTCTAAGCACCTCTAGGGCTTCCCGGGCCAATGCCACGATCTCGTCCACTATTCCTGGCTGCTTGCCCAAAGCCTCTGCAACACTTACGAGCAGACCAGGGTTCATCTCATAGATGTTTATAAACGCTTCTATGACTCCCTTGTTCTGCCTAAGGGTCTCGATTACAAGCTCCGGGGCAACAGTGTACATGTCTAGCTTGTCTATCCCGACTACACCTGGTTTATCAGGCACGTCAACTCTATAAGCTAGAATTATAGCTGAGCTATGCACATCCACATCGTCTAGCGAGTTAGCCTCTATGATTGTGAGCCCCTCCACCCTGTTGCCAAGCTTGTCCCGGAGCTTCTCGGCGTAGTCCCTTGGGGCTACTACTACACGGTTTACCTTGACTCTCGGCTTCCGTGGCCACGTTATACGGGAAAGATTCCCGTACAGCCTGGGCCATGTAATCCTGGCTGTGGCTGTTGCATCTACTAGCCTCTTCATTCTGCGCGACACAGCCTCTACTTCTGCCTCGAAGCGGCCAGGGACTGGCGCCAAAGTTGCAACTAGGTCTTTACCCGGCTCCGATACAACACTCTCGATAAACAGCTTTGTCACAGCCTCAAAGAGCCCGGCTGTGTCCGGAGAGCCTATCACCTCGCCGGGGTCGTACCCTGCTAGTGCTCCGCGAGCTAGTCGCACCAGCCTTACAGCTCTACGGGTCGATGACAAGGCTTCAGCTATGCTTGCTACCTGTCCCTGCAGCAGTGCTCTTAGCGCCTCCTCCTCGGAGCCAAAGTAGCCTACAAGTTTCTCGTAGACACGCTCGCCTACACCTGGTATGCCGCGCAGCCGGAGCTGCGTCCTACCCATTGTCCGGCGTCTCCTCCCTAGAGACTACATAGCCCCATACCTGTGAGCACAGCCCTATAGCCAGCCTACCAACTTCTCCCGGGGTCTTCTACAAAGCTGGTAGGAGCTTGCCCTAATGGTGTTAGTCTAGACACCGTTTTTATAGCTGGGTAGATGTCGAAGCGGCCGGGTGAGATAGTGGTGGCGCTTGAGCGTCTAGATGAAGTTGCCAGAAGTCTCGAGGCCATCGCTAATAGGATAAGAGAGAGTGTAGGACCTGCCGAGAGCCTGCTCGAGAGTCGAGCCAACACTGCTATATATACAGTGTCCGAGACTCTCGACGAGATATCTGCTGCGCTGCGCAGACTACGCTGCATAGCAGAGGCTAAGGGCACCGAAGGCAAGGTGCTAACAATATGCACAACATGGCGTGTACTAGAACACGACGGTGGTCTGATAGCTATCAGAGTAAAGCCCGAGACCGTTATCTCGTTCCGTGATGGCAAGCTGGTATTCCACCGCGGCAACGTGCGTATGGAGGTTGAGGGCCGCAGAGTCAAGCTCTGCAAGTGGAGCTACTGCAAAGAAATTGACCCGACGAACCGTAAACAAGTAATGGAGGAGCTACCACAGATATTCTACCTGCTGAGAGGCGTAGCAAACGCCGTGCACAAGACCTTCGAAGCAACAAATCTCTGTGCCAGGAGGGAGGCACCAGACTGCACCAGGATCTAGCCCCAGTAGAGGGCTGGATTGCATACACAAAACACACTATAGGATTTGTAAAGGGATGTTTCCAGCCACTCCCACTACTATTCTTCATACCCCGCGTCATCAAAGGCTTGAAGAACTGGAATTCCTACATAAGCGCCAACGCTATCAGCATAGACGACGCTATCGTGCTGCGTAACGAGCCATGCCTTTACAAGAGGAAGGTATCACTACTAGCGCCGGATAAGGCTAGGCTTGAGTCCCCGCTGACAGCTGCAACAAAGCTAAAGAGCTGTAACATGCCTCTATGTAGACGCGCTCTAGAACTGGTAGAACTGATAGAGGGCGTCACCGAGCTTGTAGGTGTTACGGGAGGCCTAGCCTATAACCCAACTAATGCCAGCGATATAGATATAGTAGTCTATGGAAGCCGTTTAGATGAGGTTTACCGACTGCTTGTAGACCTACGCCAAGACGGTGTAACCACTCCCTACAGAGGACACGGGCACGGCTGGAATAGAGCTGATATCGCCCTCCATAAAACAATTGGTGAACAGAGAGTTCTCTTCGGCTACATAGGTGGTTCCGAGTACAACGTTAAACTGGTGCCTTGCACACGACCGGAACGCTGTATGCCTGTAAGACTGCTTATAGAGAATCTTACTATTAGCGGCATTCTAGAGCATGTATCACCGTATACTATCCCAGCTGTATACCGGCTCATGCTAAGAGAGCCACTTAGGCTCAATGGTGCTAACTATTCATGGATATATGTGCTGAGCTATAGGCTCCGCTACACAGAGCTGCCATCCGGCATGAAGGCTGAAGTCAAAGGTGTCCTCGAGGAATCCGAGGGAATTATCAGGATAGTGCCGGATCACGGTGGATACGTAAAACCCTTGTACTAGCCCTTAACACCGCGTAGACCTCGGCAAAGCAGCCCACCCTTTCTCATGAAACTCCGTGCCAGAGGTGCTCTCAGATGAAGCCACGCATATTCATTACTCGTAGGCTTCCCGGCCCCTGCTTTGAGAAGTTCCTAGAGGAGTTCGAAGCGGAAGTATGGCCAGAGTGGCAGCATCCACCCTACGAGGTCTTGCTCGAGAAGGCTAGAGAGGTTGATGGTATAGTTTCGTTACTGAGTGACAAGATAGATTGCCAGCTTCTAACCGAGGGCGCTAAACACGGTCTTAAGATAGTAGCACAGTACGCCGTCGGCTACGATAATATAGACGTCGATTGCGCTACCCGGAACGGCATATACGTTACCAACACACCCAGCGTACTGACAGAGGCTACCGCTGAGCTCACATGGGCTCTTATACTTGCCACCGCTAGGAGGATAGTCGAAGCAGACGCCTATGTTAGGAGTGGTGAGTGGTACCGTAGTGGTACAGGATGGCACCCGGAACTTCTCCTAGGCATGGAGCTGGAGGGTAAGACTCTCGGCATTATAGGGTTTGGCAGGATAGGGCGGGCAGTGGCACGTATAGGGGCTAAGGGCTTTGGTATGCGCATCCTCTACTATAGCAGACACCGAGCACCAGAGGATGTTGAAAAGGAACTAAATGCCGAGTATGCGCCACTAGACAGGTTACTACGCGAATCTGATATAGTTAGTATACACGTACCATTGACTCCGAAGACCAGATACATGATCGGCGAGAGAGAGCTACGTCTAATGAAACCTACAGCGATACTCGTAAACACTGCCCGCGGCGCAGTAATAGATACCAACGCGCTCGTAAAGGCGCTAAAGGAGGGATGGATCGCTGGTGCCGGGCTCGACGTATTCGAGCAAGAACCATTACCACCAGACCACCCCTTAACTAAGCTTCCAAACGTCGTACTAGCACCCCACATAGGTAGCGCAACAAGAGAGACCAGAGAGAGAATGACATGCGCAGTACTTGAGAACCTACTAGCCTTCAAACGCGGAGAAGTACCACCAAACCTGGTAAACCCTGAAGTTGTCGAGAAGCGTAAACCAGGCTTCGACTAACATCCTTTCCCTCAACCCTTTTCTACGCGTCTTGGAGGAGAATGAGTAAAAATGAAATAAAAGGTATAATTTATATAATTTAAAGAAGGCCGCGAAGCTGCATTGCCTCTACTACGCGTTTAACTGCCAATGCGTAAGCAGCATCCCTCATCGTATGTTTTCCTGGCTCGAGCTCTCTATGCCAGAACTCCCATAGAGCTATGGAACTTTTAGCCATCTTCTCCTCGAGTCTGCGGCGTGCTTCGTCCTCGCTTATCCACTTTCCAGTGCGATTGTCTACCCACTCTATGTGACTCATTATGACACCACCCGCGTTTGCAAGTATGTCAGGTACTATGACGACGCCCTTGCGTGATAGGTATTCGTCAGCAGCTGCTGTGACTGGTCCATTAGCACCCTCTACTATGAGCTTAGCCTTTATCCTAGGAGCATTCTCCTCAGTTATAACATCCTCTATGGCTGCTGGTATCAATACATCTACGTTGAGTTCTAGGAGCTCTTCATTCGTGAGCCTTTTCTCGGCCTTATTGAAGTTGGTTACTGATCCGGTTTTGTTCTTTATCTGCTTTATCTCGTCCGGATTGAGGCCTTTTGAGTAGTATATACCGCCCTTGCTATCGCTTACGGCTACAATTATTGCACCCATCTCATGGAGGAATTTTGCAGCGTAATAGCCGACGTTGCCATAGCCCTGTATGGCTACGGTTTTTCCTTCTATTCCTCCCCACATCTTCTTTGCAATTTCTCTAGTTGCTACGGCTACACCGAATCCTGTAGCTATTATCCTAGTCTCAAAACCCCCAAGGAGCTTGGGCTTTCCAGTTATTACTCCGAACTTGTTTTCTCCTGTAAGCCTGTAGTACTCATCCATCATCCATGCCATTATCTGTGGATTAGTGTAGACATCGGGTGCGGGTATGTCAGTGTCTGGGCCTATGTATTTGTATATACCACGTATGTAGCCACGTGATAGCTCTTCAAGCTCTCTCTTTGTGAGCATATGAGGGTCTACTTTGACTCCACCCTTGCCTCCACCGTAGGGTAACTCTGCTAGTGCATTCTTCCACGTCATCATCATGCTCAGCGCTATTACCTCCTCCATGGTTACAGCCGGGTGGAAACGAATACCACCTTTGTATGGGCCTAGAGCACTGTTGTGCTGACTCCTCCATCCAATGAAGACTTTAACTCTACCATCTTCCATACGTACCGGTATCTTTACCTGAATGACGCGTTCTGGATAGCGTAAAGCGTTATATGTATCTTCATCGTATCCTAGAAGGTTGACTGCACGATGGAGAATCTTTTCTGCCTCAACAAGAAGGCGGCGCGAATCCATAGAGGACATGTCAGATGTACCCCCTCCATATGCATTATAATATTACATACGCCAGGATTTAACATGCACGTTTAAGTTGTCTAGTGGTACTCCCGAGGGTCTAAATTGTGGTGAACGTCTATGTATAGAAAGACAGAGTTTAGTCATCTCGTAGAAGGAACAATAGTGATAATCGACCTTGATAGGTTCAGTGAAGTTGTAGAGGAGAGGGGATGGAGCGAATACAGCCCAAACCCGGCTACAGGGCTTCTAACAAGACTCATAGAGATGTTTGCAAGGAGATGGCAAGGTGTCATTATCTACGGCTTCGACGAAGAACGTGGCACCGAGGAAGTAGTTATAGAGATACCGCTAGTTGAACCCGAAGAACTTCTACCGGATCTAGAGAAGATAAAACAAGAGCTAAACAGTATCGGAGTTGGAATCACCATCGTAGCCCTTAAGGGGTATGTGCTTGGCAAACCTGCCGCAGATAGAAGGGAAGCCTATACAGCTACACCATTTAGGCGTAGAGCTCTAGCACTTCTAAGAAAGGCTAAACGCCGTGGAGGCAACACGGTGATTATAGCCTAGCGTCTACATTCAGCTATACGACATAATTATTAGATGACAGTGTACTGCTGTCGCTGACCGCACAGCGATACATGTGAGATGTCTTTTATGCCTCCTCCACCGTGGTATAGTTTAGCGCTGTATAACTTGGCACACGTTCCACAGTTTTAACCTCAACGTAGCTGCTACTCTCCGCACTTGGCAGCTTAGCAACTCCTAGGAGCCCTGCAAGCTTAGCTTCAAGCTCATCCGGGGGTAGCTTCTTCAAAGCCCTTGCAGCTTCATAGAGCTTCGCGAAGGGTTTGCTCGTTCCCCGGTATGTAGCGCCATTACTTGCGACTTCGAGAAGTATCCACGCGTTGAATAAAGCTCGTGCTTCAAAACTGTTAACAAGACTTTCATGTGTCACGTTAAACAAGCTAGAAGCTTTCTTGACAAATTCCCGATAGATGTCTACCTCGTTTTCACGCAATGTTGCTGGACCGAAGCGTACTTTTTGTCCACTTATATGGCGTTCACCGAGCCCTGGGACTATTATCTTACCAAAGGCCGCCTTATGTCGCCAGGTTTGCGTATCACCGCTATCTATACCAATTATCTTTAAGAGAGGTATCACTGCTGCAGAAGCGAGGCCAAGGGCATGAAGCTTGCCACGCCACAACTTACGTAGAAGAGTGAGAAATAGGACTGCCTTGAGCCGCGAACCTTTACCCGATCTTTGCATGAAATGTGGTATCAAACCGCCAACGGCAGCAATACACGAGTGCGGCTCATAACTGCGTAGCTGTAGTCGCAGCGACTCGCCTACAGCCATATGGAATACGGGAATTAGTCTTCCTTCCTCTACGAGACCTCGTAGCGTATTCTTAAGCGACATATAGCTGGATATTGTTCTTGCTATCTTCCGTGCTCTGGTCTCATTATCGTCAAGTGGGCCTGGAGGATAATCCAGGCTTATATAATAGTCTGCATCAACTTCCCTGTAAACCTTTGCTATTTTATAAGTACCCGGATCGATACCTCGTCTAAGAAACTGGTAACCACCACTGTCGATCCACAATTCTACGTCATCATTATCTATTCCGAGTAACTTGCGAAGACCCCTCCCACGTACACGACTTAAACCAACCCTTAGTATATCGTAAGCGTTAACCATTATCCCAGATACTGGGAGGGTAAGCCATGGATGAGGGACCGCGTTTATAGGCGTTCCTAGAATCAGTTTGAATCCGCCCATGGTAGTGCGCCAAGTGTTAGGTATTATCAACCACGATGATAGACTAAAGGTATTATCCACAGGAACGAACATTGATATAATAAACCCGAGTTAAAGCATACAACTATAAGTCTTCATCTAGAGGACATAGCTGTGGGGATGAAGAGGCTCGAAAGGGCAGAGACCCGGCAATAGTGCCGGGTCAACCTATGAAGAGCCGCGCAGCACAGACCCTCCTACGAATGCCAATTATTAGACACTTTTACTCACTCCTTAAGCTACACTTAGGAAGCAACTATTGATGAATAATACATTAGAGAACTCAGGTACATGCCGAAGAATCCTAGCCTCGAGTGAATCCTATTCTTATTAGCCGCCTACTATGAGACTAATATAATGTGTATGTATGGATGATGACGTTACGCACTCTTAGAGCCCTTTCCATTCCATAGCTTTCGAGAAAGTCTACAAGGGCGATGAAAGAGGCCACCTCACTGACACTCAATTACACATTCGTAGGATGAGTCTTTACATTCTACCCTAGCTATGACCTCGCCTTTCTCTCCATTCATAATACTCAACCTGGCTGTACCACAGCCTAGCTCCTTAACGACCAGTACATTGCCCAATCTGTTGTCTCGTTGCTCCTCAAGTACCACATTCCTCAATCCCGCCCCACTATATAATGCGTATATATCCATAGCCAATAGTCTAATGGTGTGGATCATTCTGGCTTTGTCTTCTCTACATAGCCTCAATCCTATGGATTTACAAGATATTCTCAGCAACGTCTCTATGGGAGAATCATAAGGATCTATATCCGTAGCTCTTCCTGTATTTGCAGCAGACAATGCTCCTTGCACTGTGACAGCCCTAACACGGGCCAAGCTCGTTTCCACCCTACTTTGGCTCATAGTAGAACCTAGGCTTTAACCCTAGAAGTTTTAGTCTACGCTTAGCAGGTGAATAGAGTACCAGAGGCTCTACTTCTATGTTCTCAACTATATCGGGTCCTGCAAGCTCAACTAGCTCCTCGATCAACTGTGCCCAACACTTCTCAGAACCAAATGCCGCAAACAAAGCTACATGGAAGCTTAGGCCATAGTCGGCTAGATGTTTTACGGCATTAAGGGGGTACTCGAAAGCTCTAGGCATAGCACCCGTCAGTTTCGTGAATAATTCTGGACTACACGCTTTTATAGAAATACGGACATGTAGTCTATTATACCTGGCTAGGGTTCTAGCATACTCGCGCCGGGCCCCAATAAGTATACCATTGGTCTCTAGTATGAAGAGCCTATCACTAGTAGACTCAAAATGATCTAATAGTTTTACTAGATGTTTGAACCCTATAGTTGGCTCGCCTCCTGAAAGCCTCACATATCTATAACCATGAGCCTTGGCTATGCTCTCAAGTCTCTTATAGGCCTCCAGGGGGTGTACAAAGAATCCTATCCTGAGATCATCGCGTGGTCTCCCTGTCCAACAAAATGCACAGCGCAGATTACATCCAACTACATCACCCACCGCGCTTCCGCCATAGAAGCGGCTCCCACGGAAACGATAGTACTTGCGACGAGTACCTTGGAGGACACGCTGCTCTATTAGATCAGCTAGCTTAACTGGGTCAAAACCCCTTATCTCCGCCTCTTTACTCATCTCAGACACGCCACCGGTATAAGCTATGACAGCATAGTGGCGTTAGTTTGCGCACCTCTAGGGGGCCTTATATATGGGATTCTAGTTCTGAACACGTAATAATGGATGAGTGAAAGAACCCCGGCGGAGCCTCCGCACTATCAATAAATCTTATGGTACATGCTTAGAGGGCGCGGAGGGATGAAGAGGTCCTATCCTGACTGACTCACGGTTATGTTTACCGTAGTATTATATTGAAGCTTTTCTCTGGTACATTGAACAGTTTGGCTACTACATTACATGGTGCTGCAAAGAGAAACAACAATGGCGCCTCCGGAGGGTTATTGTGGAAATATAATGTCTGTATATCACCCTTGACTACTACCAGTGATGCTTCATTTAACTGTTCATAGATATGCTCGTTCTCATCCCTCATAACTGTCGCTGCATCCGACCCTATGTCTATGACCTCCGACAGAAGGTCAGCTACACCGGTTACCTCCAGGTCATTTGCTATTACATAATCCTCATATCTTCCACTACGTGCTACCCCGATTACTCCGAGGCCAAGCTCGTCCCGCAAAAGCTTAATGAATATAGAATCATAAGGCAGCTCGAATACAGACCCGAACATATAGTATACAATCCCGCCATTCTTCTTCATCTCATATAACTTATCTATAACAATCTTTGTATCATCTCGCCCTATCTTGTGCGATGATCCTAAGGCAGCTATGTCTACTACTGTAGGCGGCTCTGTCAGCAACTTGTCGGGAGTGTCTAGAGGACGGAAACCTGTGGCAAGACTAGCCGCCTTTAGAGCATCCGCTATCTTTCTATCAAGAGGTTTGTCTTTTATAGACTCTTCAATTGACTTAGCTCGGGATATAGCCTTGTTTAAGTTCCGCTGAATTATCTCCTCATATGGGGAGTCGTTACCCACTAGGGTCTTGAGCCTCCTAAACGAGACCGTGGCTAGCTCAGCTACCTCTATGTCTGGACCTATGTAGAGATTTACAGCCTCAAGGAGTTCACGGTATATAGCTAGTTTTCTAGCATTATCGTTCTCGCGAGTATCCAGTTCGACAGCTCTCTTGAAGAGTGTACAAGCCACACAATAAGGTGTTACGTGCAAGCACTACACCTTGATCCTGCCGATTCTTACTGTAGTATACCCAGCTAAGAAGTCATTACTCCGGCTGATAACATTGAAACTCCATCTTTATTACGCGTAGCCATTTATCTGCTTCATTTGTTGCTCCCTTAAGATTGAATCGCCTAACTGTGAAGGGGCTATCTAAAAAGAAAACTATCCGACTAGCTCTTGGCCCTATAACGCTCAATGGCCTCTTTTATCCTCCGTTTAGCCTCTTCGGGGCCTAGCCACTCTCGCACTTTAACCCACTTGCCGGGCTCTAGCTCCTTATAGTGCTCAAAGAAGTGCTTAATGCGCTCCTTGATAATCTCAGGTAGATCATCCACGCTCTTTATATTCTTGAAGCTGGGATCCAGCTTATCCTTAGGTACCGCTACTATCTTGCTGTCTGGACCTTCCTCATCCTCCATTACCAGTACTCCTATAGGACGTGCTTCTATGACTGTGCCTGGCAGAACGGGCTGTGCAGTTATGACGAGCACATCTACCGGATCGCCGTCCTCCTCGAGTGTCCCAGGTATAAAGCCGTAGTTGAACGGATAAACCATTGCTGTGTACAGGAAGCGGTCAACCTTTACTACGTCTGCCTTCTCATCATACTCGTACTTTACGTTGCTACCCATGGGTATCTCTATGAACACGTTCACTATTTCTGGGGCTTTCTCGCCAGGCCCTAGTCTCTCGTGTATAGATGCCATGATGTCCCCACCATGTTTCGTACCCTATAGCGAATTGTACGGGTATTAAGCTGTTAACACGATGTCACAATATAGTATCGTCTATGCCTCACGGCCGTTATTCCTGCTAACAATAACCTGGGTCAGCCTCTTTAGCCCCTCTGGCTCTACCATCCCGGCTCCATGGATGGGGATGTAAATGGGCATAGACAAGGAAAAGATTGAACATGCTGTAAGACTAATCCTTGAGGCCATCGGGGAAGACCCAGACAGAGAAGGTCTTAGGGATACGCCGAGACGTGTAGCAGAGATGTTCGAGGAGATCCTCGCGGGGTACAAGGATAGCGAAGAGTATACATGGTTCACCGAGACTAGCGATCTCGTTGTAGTCTCTGGTATAAGGTTCTATAGCTTATGTGAACACCATATACTACCATTCTTCGGTGTCGCACATGTAGCCTATCTACCAAGGGGCCGGGTCATAGGACTATCGAAGATCGTGCGCATAGTTAACAAGTACGCGAGAAGGCTACAGATACAGGAACGTATGACACAGCAGATAGCCGAGGAGGTTTCACGCGCAACTGGTTCGCCAGACGTTATGGTGGTGACAGAGGCTGTACACCTTTGCATGGCAATGAGGGGTGTGAGGACGCCAGCACCGACCGTGGTTGCAGCTGTTCGTGGCGCATTTGCGACACGGAGCAGCCTTAAGGACGAGGTCTACAGAATTATAGAGCCTCACAGGTTCCGGGGCTTTCCACTTTGAGTTCCACGCACTACTTCATATAATGCAATTGCGAGCGAAGCCGCAACATTATAGCTCATCCCTTGTACGACTGTGGGTATTTTTGCCACAGCTTTGGGCTCCGGTATAGCTTCTACTACGTGTTGTGGTATACCGTAATCCTCAGCACCTATCACGACTACTATTCTTTCATGGCTAAACTCTACTTCATGCAGATACTTTGTACCATATGTCTCTAATACTACATACATTGCTTCACCTATAGCATTGACAGTTTCTTCCATACTCTGGACTATGTGTAGTCTTGTACGTGCTTTTTGCTGAAGCATTTCAAGCTTATAGTCTACGCCAGGCCGGGGTATAACGTAGAGGTCAGCCCTGATAGATGCAGCCAGAGCCGCCACGTCATGGAGGTTTTGGGGGTTCTTGGGATGGTAGAAGATAACGTTGACCTTCACGTGGTAATCACCACCCCTCCATCAATATTTGATGCTGCAGTACTTGCCCGTACACTCTATACTGCCCTGGGAACAGAGGGGTGGAAGCTAACCATTATAGGTATGGGTAGACGTCTGCCATTGAAGCTGATAAGTGAGGCACGTCTTCCAGTATCCGTAGCATTATCAAATGTATCTATGGAGCTTGAAGCAGAGCCCCCTGGACCCGTCTATATTGTCGACAATAGAGGCGAGCCGGCCTGGAACCTAGAACCTCCCAGGACAATAATAATAGATTATGGAGGAACCTTCGCTGCAAGCTTTCACGATGCAAAGAGGGTAAGAGGGCTTGGAGCACCGAGCTTAACTTACGAGGCTATTACCGTACTCTACGAGTTCTTCGTTCGAAGGAAGAGTTGGAGCCCTGACTACTCTAGTGCGTTCTCGCGGGATATCCGTAGTGGCGTATATCTTGCTAGAAAAGTGCTAGAGGCTATACAAGTGTTCGACAATTACATCGTACTCGAGCCAAGCGTTATAGCCTTCACTCTACGTAAAGTATACCTTAATAAGGGCTTGCTCGTTGATCCCGATACATTCAAGCTCGAAGTAAACGTTGTAGACGGGGCCGTAGAGGAGCATATTACGCTCAAGACGTACTCTATTCGCGGTCTACGCAGCATAGGAAACATTGAGGTTAAGTTTAACGGCGAAGTGCTTGAAATACATGACCAAGAGGGCATGGCCTACCGGATAGTTATTGACGCATACAGACGTATAGCGTGCTGTGCATCCGGACTATGTGTTGGCACCGAGGAGGATGACGTCAATATTCCTAGACTAGAACCATAACCCTGTTTCGCCTAAAGGCTATTCGTTCAGTCTATCTATTATCCCAAACTGTTGCAATATATCCAAAGTCTCACGTAGACCTCTACGTAGTAGTGTACCAGTTATACGACACGCTGTTAGATATGGTATGTCGAACCCTAGATCTACAAGTATGCGTTTAATAACTGCCATACTTGCCTTGTCAAGGCTTATACATAGAGGGCTAGGTTGTGCGGGAACTACAGCCACGACGGGTCGTTCACCCGCCATATATGCGATGACTAGACATGGACTCTCCCTGCACATCGCTCTATATACTGCTGCAGCTTTGGGAAGTCCCTCCTGCTCCCCGGTTCTACTACCAGAAGGCCGCCAGACTAGTGGCCCCATTGCCTGTCGCCCCTACCGGTTGATCCTCTGCATGCCAGACCTGGCAGATACTATTAGGGCTCACTAGCAGGCATAGAATATGGGTGCAGATAGCGCTTACTCAGAGAAGCCCTGCTCTACAGCCCTAAAGGGGCCGGTGAGCGGCTCACGCAGAACTGAAAGATCCCGACGTGATGATGCTCGGGCATAGGCGAGGCCCTTTGATATGGCGGGGAGGATGCGTTTATGCCCCCTAAGTGGCTTACTACAGAAACCCTCATCAAGCTGGTTAAAAGGATGAGGGAGCGGTGGCCTGATGCAGAAGTTGAACGCATAGTCCAGAAGAGGAGCAAGCAGATCCTCTACATAAGAATCGGAGGAAAAATGGTTAAGCTAATAGTATACCGTGATGGAAGGGTAAGAGCCTTCGGGGAGCCTGAAGGCGTTGCCTTGGCTCTAAGAAATATCGCTGAAAGGGTGCTAGGTGTTGGAGAGCATAGAGCCCCGGAAGGCTAGAGAAACACAGAGGCAGAGAATAGACGCCGCTATGGAGGCTCTTTCGAAGCTTCTCCGCGGAAACGTAGTGAATCGCGGCGAAGCTGTCAAGCTACTGGAGGAGGTGTACAAAGGTAAAGCAGTACAGCCATTGAGGGGCAAAGCATGGCCCGAGGATATATGGGATAAAGAAATGGCCACACTCTATGTTATAGCCAAATATGCCCTCATGCTCGATGAGGAGAACCCCAAGCTCTTCCACAAACTGTTCGACTATGAGGAGACTCTCGAGGAAACTGCTAACATAATCAGGGAGCACTCTGTCGAGGAGGCACGTAAACTTGCGTTATTCATGCTGGGCGGTAATGTTGACGATAACACTGTCGCCCGTCTCTTGAGAGTAATTGCAACAGCTGTGGTAATGGGGTTTAAGAGTGAAGATGAGTTAATAGACTTGTTGCGTAAGCTTAGCAAGGTCTTCCCGGAGCAGGAGCGCACTGTGAGGAAATATGCACGCTACTTCATAGCGCTTAGAGTCGCACAAGCTATAGCCGCTGGCATGATACGGTCACGCATAGATAAGGAGGCGTTCAAACAAGCACTAGCAGCTAAGATAGGACTCGAGAAGATAATGCCCGACGATGAGTACATAGCATTCATAGCATCTACAGTTTTCGAGGTCCCCCGCAAAAGGCTACAAAGGATACTGAGCATAGGGGAAGAAAAAAGAAGAAAGCAGAAGTAGCATAAAGGGTCAGCCGCGGGTTCATCGCTCATCGCCCCGGAGACCCGGGGCTTAGCCCCTTGTAAGCCTCATCACATAGCAGCTGGACCAACGGATATTCCGCATTAAGTTAAGTGTAATAGTCTAGAGGCTCCTTTCTCTCTATACGCTTTACCTCGTCTATTATAGCCTCTACTGCATTCATTAATGCCTCCTCGTCTATCGTCAGTGGCGGCGCTATACGTATCGTGGACACACCTGCACCTATGACTAGATATCCGCGCTTGAACAGCCTCATGAGTACTGTTCCGAGCTCCTCTGATGCTGGCTCTTTTGTTTCACGATCCCTAACTAGTTCGACACCTATCATTAGACCCTTACCACGCACGTCACCTATCATCTTTGTCTCCTCCATGGCATCCCTTAGGCGTTTAAGCACCTTTTCTCCAAGTCTCTCAGCACGCTCGCACAGCTTCTCTCTCTTGATGTACTCTATCACTGCTGTGGCTGCTACTGCCGCTACCGGATTACCTCCAAAGGTTGACGCGTGGCCTCCAGGTCTAATACTCATGACTCGCTCGTTTCCTACGACAGCCCCTAGAGGCAGCCCATCAGCTATAGCCTTAGCCGTTGCTATGACGTCGGGTTTTACCCCCCAGTGTTCTATTGCAAACCATCTTCCGGTCCTGCAGAACCCTGCTTGTACTTCATCCGAGACGAGCAGTATCCCATACCTTCTAGCAAGTTTCTCCAACTCGGGGAAGAAATTGTCTGGCGGGACTATGTAGCCGCCCTCACCCTGTATAGGTTCAAACACAAAGGCTGCAACTTCTGACGGGTCAACCAGTTTCCCAAATATCCACTCCTCAATGTATCCTATAACCATGTCAGCACACTGCCGAGGATCGTCCACAGCAAAGGGGCATCTATACGGATATGGATATGGCGCATGAATTATGCTTGGTAAGAGGGGAGAGAAGCCAAGCCTCTGAACGGGCTTACTAGCCGTAAGCGACACAGCCCCCATAGTCCTACCATGAAATGCACCAAGGAAGGCTATGATGTACTGCCTACGTGTTGAGTATCTTGAAACCTTTATCGACGCCTCTATACTCTCTGCTCCACTGTTTGTAAAGAATACCTTTGCTGGCTTCTCTACAGGTGCTATCTCTACGAGCTTCTCGGCGAGCGCGACAGCTTCCTCATAATAGAAGTCGGTTAGACTATAGTGTATCAGTTTACGAAGCTGCTTAGCTGCTGCCTCTACGACAAGAGGGTTACTAGAGCCAACGTTTAATACTCCGAGACCCGAGTTAAGGTCAATATACATGTTCCCATCTACATCGTAGACCACGTAATCCTCCGCACGCTCAACTACAAGAGGGTACCACCTAGCAAAGCTCTGCATAATATACCGGTGATCCTTCTCTATGACCTTCCTGGCCTTGGGGCCGGGTGGCTCAACTACTATGCGTGGATATTTTGGCTTGCTACTCTTACTCTCCATTCTCTATCCCAAGTAGACAAGCCCATTATCAGCTTTAAAGACCCAGTCGCTGAACCGGCTTGCCGGGGTAGTAGAAGTTGAGCGGAGAGGCTGCAAAGGTCTATACCGGGTTAATTATAGGCTACAGGCTTGGATCAAACACACAGTATGAGAAGCAGGTACTGATAAGGGTTGATGGAATAAACGACTCTAACACCGCTGCACAGCTGATAGGCTGGCGTGTACTCTATCGCGACAATAAGGGTAACGAGTACCGCGGCAAGATAGTAAGAGTGCATGGAAACAAGGGCGTCGTAGTAGCAGTGTTCAAGCCCAATCTACCCGGCCAGGCTAGGGGAGGCAACGTCTACATATACCCTCGCGGCGTCCAGCTGGTTTTTGAGACACAGTAGCATCGATACAGAAATTCTAGAGCCTAGGGGGATTAGGGAAGAGAGACATCACCTAAACAAATCATGCACATGGGCTCCCATTTTCCCCGGGTTATTACCCACTTCCATCCTTTAGCTACGACCTTCCAACATCTACATTGATGATGTACTGCGGATGAATATCTCCATTAATGTTTAGTTTGCGGAGGTACTGTGCAAGCGCCGATGGCCTGAAATTATCTGCATCAAGTTCATCTGGTTTTACCCATCTAAATCTGAGATGCTCCTCTCTAGGCTTTATCTCAGTGTTTCCGAGATTGCAGAGGAAGTAGAAACCTATCTCGTGCACTATTCCACTGCGACGTCTGTAGAACGATTCTACTATGAATGCTAGCTTTGCTTCACCTATATCAAATATTCCTAGTTCTTCTCTTAGTTCTCTCTGAAGCCCCTGGAGTACAGTCTCCTCAGGCCTCACACGACCGCCCGGCAGCCGGTAGAAGTCGCCCTTCTTGCTTAGCTGGACGAGGATAAACCCATCACGCATTATTATGCAGCGCGCCGTCACCCTGAATAGCATTATCGAGCCCCGAATTTAGGGCAAATAGAGCAGACTTGAATATTAATTTACACAATGCATAGGTCTTTCACTCCTGCGAGAAGCTTTACGGTAGGTGTATATGGTGACCGGGGTTATATGCCTGGCACTATTACTGGTGCTTCTACACGGTCTCCTAGCTCTCGCATCTCAGCTGAAAGGATGTAAGCTGACTCGGCATCTTCTACCAAGGCTATAACATGCTTTCCGTATATGTCTACACCAACTGCTAGTGCCCCCAGTCTGGCTAGCATACCACGTATCTTCTGTAGCCTCTTGATTCCACTTATACTGGCTATTTTCTCGCTAAGGGTGTCTATCAGTGTGGGCGCGTCGTCTATGTTATCGTAGACTATCCTCTCGAGGACCCCTACATGGCTATATACTGTCTCCACGAGCCTTTCGCTGTTTAGTGGTTTTCCAAGCCTGAATATTACTGCCCAGAGACCAGAAATGTCATAAAGCGGCATAGTAGATTCTTCTATCACCGCGCTACTTCCCTCTAGCGAAGCTATAGCAGTCTCAATGCCCCACATTCTAGCTGATATACTGTTAACTGTCACGGCTCCATCGTTAGCATAAGCGTCGGACACTAGACTACCTAGTATCTCTCCGAGGGCTGGGTTGGAGTAGTATAGCCCCCTACCCCAGACCTTAATTTCTACATCCTCTACTGCTCCCACCGTCCCAAGGCCACAAGCTTGTGCTATGACTGGCACATCTACCGCTACTGCTACTCCAATGCTAACTATGCGTGGTAGTAGTGTTAGAGTTGCATATGCTTCTACCTCTATGCACCGAGAGACACCAGTAGCAGTTAGTATAATTCCTGCATGAATAACGTGACTACTCCCTACCGTCCCTATCAAGATCACTCCCCAGTAGCTAGCATTAGGTAATGATGTAGAGGCTAGATGTGGAGGGGGTAGTAACACTAGGCGATATACGAGAGAATATACCGCTATAGCCTTATCAGAACAATATATACATAACGAGTTTAATGGAAATGCATCAACTATGTTCATCTTCTACGCTTATCTGTCTAGTCTATACTTTCACCCTATGTGTTAGACATCACTTGCTACCGAGAGCCCAGCAGCGCCTAGAGCACCATTATATACCCGGAACCCAAGCTCCCGGAGACTGCTAGCAACATTGTCAGCTCTACTAGACTCTACGAGTGCTATCGCTGAGCCACCCATTCCAGCCCCAGTGAGCTTTGCCCCTAGAGCACCGTTAGCTCTTGCAACATGAACAGCCTTCTCTAGAGATACATGCGACACACCCATAGCATTAAGAAGCCCGTGAGCTACATCCATTAGCTCTCCAAGCCTTACAGCATCCCCACTTGATATTGCCTTGAGCGCTTCATCAATTATATTCTCAGCCAGCTCTAGCATCTCCTTGCCTATACTACCCAGCCGTCTTAGACGCCCAGCAAAGAACTCTACAGCAGAAGCTGTAGACCTGGATACTCCGGTATCTATAACAAGGATGACAACATCATCAAGTCTCCCCGCGTGTATAGGCTTAAATCCATCGCCGCGTCGATATAGTATGAATCCCCCAAAAGCCGCCACAGTATTGTCGACACCGCTAGGCGTACCATGCACCACCTTTTCGCTCTCATAAGCGGCTCTTGAAATAAAATCTGGAGAGACGCTAAGCCCTCCAACACAAGCATAGGCGGCTGAAGCAGAGACTGCTACAGCTGCACTACTGCCTAGCCCGGCGCCCACCGGTACCTCGGAATCTATAACTATACTAGCTGGCCATAGAACTCTATCACCACCCGCTATATATTCAAACGCCTTTTTTAAGTTACAGAATATCCTACACCTTTTAGAGATATCCTCAACGACACCAAGATTCCTGGATTCAACAACTATACCTTCATGAAGAGATTCAGCTATAACGCGCGAATATATACCTATAGCGGAAGCTATAGCCCTGCCCCCATGTACTACCCAATGTTCCCCGAAGAGTATGACTTTAGCTGGTGCCTTTGCATAACACCTCAAGGAGCTTGTCCCTTCCCCTAATCCTAGGATACACTACAGCTTGGATGCAGGCCTAATACAAGTCTCGCCACAACATGCAATCATGATAATGCTCTATATAACATACTATTGTCTAGCCGAGAACACTACACAAACCAAACAACATATGTTCATGCCGGATATCTAGTGTTAACCGTGAACTAGCTTTTGTGGCAGCAACTGCCTCTACGACACACGTTTAAAGCAGAGGAGGATGTAAATCTAGAAGTATACAATTGTAGGAAGCAGTCCTAGGGTGATGAGAGAGGAGTACTGGCGTAAAAAGACGTGAGCGTAGGCTCAAGCTTCAGTCTTAGGAAGTTAGCTGCATATTGGGTAGTCGTCTGGTACCTTGGCGCGGAAGTACTTGCCGGTTTCTGGGCTCTTGAATAGGCCTATCTTTACGCCCTTCCTGCCCCTGGGGGCTAGCTGCCACACCTTGATGGGTACTAGCTCAACCTCCTTACCAGTAGTCGGGTCACGAACCTTCACAGCCTTCTCACACGCCATACACTACACACCTCTCTAGGCTGTCCTCTTTCTCGTGTAGTAAGTATCTCTTCTACTCTTTTATAGGCTTTACGTTTGGGGCCGGTAGGGGAGTTTTCTAGCCCTCCGGCACCCGCTGGGAATACATTTGTATTACCCTGCAGCCGGGGGCGACTGCTCCACACTAGAGCTAGCCCGGTATTATCACTATCTAGGCTGTATAGGAGATCCTGGAGCCCCTAACACTGCACTCGACAGCCAACTGCTCGACCACCGATACATGGGCTACCTGGGAGAGTTTACGCTAAAGCCTCCAGAGCTACCGCAGCTCTTTTACCCAGGTGATACGCGGGGGCTGCACTATGGGTGCTGAGCCTTCGTCGGCGCCTACCTTTAGACCGAAAATAGAGGAAAAACGTTGGAGCAAAGAGATAGAGAAGGAACTTCTATCAAAATGGAGCAAGGAGAAGCTATACGAATTCAACCCAGAACGTGAGGGTCCAATTCTCATCATAGATACGCCGCCTCCCTATCCTAGCGGCAAATGGCACGTAGGTGGTGCGGCACATTACGCACAGATAGACATGATAGCACGCTACTTCCGGATGAAGGGCTGGAACGTATTTGTACCATGGTATGCCGATCGTAACGGCTTGCCAGTGGAAGTTGCCGTGGAGAAGAAGTACAAGATAGTAGCACACGAAATGGCCAAGACCAAAGAGGGTCGACTGAAGTTCTTGGAGCTATGCAGTAAAGAGCTCGACAAAATAGAGGAAGAGCTGGTAAGAATATGGTCCCGGCTTGGCTGCAGTTTCACATACATCCAGAACGGGACAGATAGCCCTGAGTATCGTCGTATAACACAAGCTACATTCATTGAGCTGTGGAGACGCGGTCTAATATACGAGGCTGAACGGCCAGTAAATTGGTGTCCACGCTGCCGCACTACTCTTAGCGAAGCAGAGATAGAGCATCGTGAAGAAGACGCTTACCTCTACTACGTGAAGTGGAAAGTTAAGGAAACCGGCGAGGAGATAGTAATAGCCACCACGCGCCCCGAGTTGATAGGTGCTGCGAGAGCTGTGGTCTACAACCCCGAGGACGAGCGATACAAGAGGCTCAAAGGACTACACGCCATAGTGCCCATATACGGCTACGAGGTGCCGATACTAGAGCATCCGGCAGCTAAGCCTGAGTTTGGTACAGGACTTGTAATGGTCAGCAGCTATGGTGACTGGACAGACGTACAGATGCTAAAAGACCTAGGACTTGAGCCAAAAGTCATAGTAAATTACGATGGCACGCTTAACGAAAAGGCCGGCTTCCTCCAAGGCCTCCCGATAAGAGAGGCAAGACGTCGTATAGTAGAGGAACTCGAAAAACACGGACTTATAGAGAAGAAGGAGTCTCTGAGACACAGCGTGCCTATATGTTGGCGGTGCAAGACACCTGTGGAGATCGTACATGTACGCGAATATTTCCTGAAGCAGCTAGAGTTTAAGGACAAGCTGCGCGAGATAGCATTAAAGGTTCACTTCCGGCCAGAAAAGCATCGCCGCAAGCTACTGGACTGGATAGATAGCTTGAAGATGGACTGGCCTATATCACGTACAAGATACTATGGAACCGAGATACCTCTCTGGACGTGCCGTCGCTGCGGCGCCAAGCTCGTTCCTGAACCCGGCCGCTACTACAGACCTTGGCTGGAAGAACCCCCGTGGGACAAATGCCCGAAGTGTGGAGCACCACGCAGCGAGCTAGAGGGCGAGAAGCGAGTATTCGACACATGGTTTGACTCTAGTATAAGCGTGCTATACGCATCAGGATACATGAGAAACCCGAGGCTCTTCGAGAGAGCCTTCCCGCAGAACGAGGAGCTGCCCTACACTATGCGACCCCAGGGACTCGACATCATACGCACATGGCTCTACTTCACTATGCTCCGGGTCTACCAGCTGCTAGGCAAGCCAGCATTCCGGTGGATACGCGTAACAGGCATGGGGCTTGACCCGACAGGAAGGACTATGCACAAGAGCCTCGGCAACGTGATAGATCCGGAGCCATACATAGAGACTTATGGTGCTGAGCCGTTCCGGTTCTGGGCAGCAGCTGCTGCTAGGCTCGGCGATGACTACCGCTTCAGCGAGCAAGTGCTGAAAACCGGTAAGCTCTTCCTGACAAAGCTGTGGAACATATCCAGGTTCGTATCGAGCTTCCCGAGGCCCGCTGAGGGATACAAGCTTAGGCCTATAGACCTAGCCTTCCTAGGAGCGCTAAACGAGCTGATAAAGAGGGTAGACCGCTATTATGGAGAAGAGCTAGATGTACACCAGCCCATAAACGAGCTCTACAACTTCACGTGGAATGTGTTCGCGGCGCACTACATAGAGATAGTGAAGACCCGGGCCTATAACAGAGAGGGCGAGTTCAGCGAGGAGGAGCAGAAAGCGGCCTGGTATACACTACACGCCATACTAGATGCGCTACTACGGATGCTAGCCCCGATATTACCCTTCATAACCGACGCGCTGTATCGCAGACTCTACGGCAAGTCTGTACATCAGCAGCAGTTCCCAGAGCCGAACCCGGAGTGGAGTACTGACTATGCCAAGATGCTAGACAAGATCCTATCCCTCAACAGCGCGGTATGGTCGTGGAAGCGTAGCCACGGCTACAAGCTGTCGGATAAGGTAGAGGGCTACAAGCTATATGTCAGCAAGGACCTCGAGCCATTCATAAAGGATCTGTCATACATGCATAAAATAGAGATAGTTGTCAAGGAGCCACCGCCTGGCGCAGAGAAGCTAACCGACGACGTCTACATAGCCAAAGCACAACCAAGCTAAACACGGAGTTGACTCCTCATTCCCTTTTTCCAGCATACACGGTCCACCTCAAGGCACCGCCGACACAATCCATGATCTACAATCTATCTTGTTATCTTGTCTAGGACTGCAGAGGCCTAACTGCAACCAGCCTAAGCCTAGAAGAAGCTCAAAATGCACGAGTAGAGACAGTTCGGGGGATGACTGAAGCCGAGCAGCTGATAGAGTGATGTATCGGATTTCGGCTGACCCCACCACCTCAGAAGCATGCTTAAACAGAGCCAGTACTGATCCTACTACTCCTGGACCCGCGACGCCCGGGGAGAGACCGCCAAGGCTCAGCGGCGGACTGTGACCCCGGGTCTCCCGGCCTTCAACCCACCCCCTTCTCATTTCTGCACTCAAACCACCGACCAAAGCCACCCATTGACATGAAATGAAGGCAGGAGGAGCTAAGGGAGCTGGTTATAGCTCCCCCTGAGCAAGGGCTTGATATTGCCCGGTGATACTACATGGCGATAGACCGGGATCGGGTTCAGAAACTTGACAAGATGCTTGCTGCACTAAAGTCTACACCACGTACAGGGTGGATGCTTCGCGGAGTTCATGCAGCTATAGCTGAGAGTATAGCCGAACACATGGCCGAATCAACAGTACTAGCACTTGTAATCGCTGAGAAACTAAGAGAGAACGGCGTAGAAATTGACGTGCTTAGGGCGGCAACTATTGCCGCTGTACACGACCTATCTGAATCAGTAATAGGAGACATTGTGAAACTAACTGCAGATGCTATAGGAAAGGAGCGCAAAGAGCAGCTCGAACTAAACGTAGCTAAGAACACGCTTGGGGACGACAACATGCTCTATGCATTGATAAAAGAGTACATTGAACAGACAACTCCTGAAGCACGTGTGGCCAAACTGGCGGAGATTCTGTCGACTCTTCTACAAAGCTTACGTTATATTATGCAAGGATATAGAGGTGTATCAGAGATTGCTTGTTCATCAGCACGCGCTATAAAGAAGATGATAGAAAACGCTAGCTGGCTAGCTTCGGTAAGAACCATCGTCGAGGACTATGTGAATGAGGGCCTTAAGGCATGCAATAACCCAAATACTTTAATATAGAAGAATGAGTAGTCAAGGAACGCCATTCATTACATTTGTTCATTAAGAGAATAGAAGCATTGCAAGTATTACATTGACGAGCTGCCCCTACTTACATCTTGTTGTCAAGAAATAGTACTTATGTTTAGTATACTATCCATGGTGTGCCAAAGACTAGTCATTTGGTAACAGGCGATAGCCAGCGGGCACTCATTGCAACAACTGGTTTTCCTGACACGACTCTACTAGTATCGTTAGACTGTAGTACTATATATTGTATGAGCATGATACTTAATAACTATTGGCTGTCTTAGTGTTCGTCAGGTTACAAGGATGTTAGTTGATATGCCCGTCTCTTAATGTAGAGACAGGCGATAGACGTAGAAGACGGATACCGGGAAAGAGTAGCACTGCTTCGGGTCTATCTTGGGGTCAATGTATTTATGACTTGTGTATACGAGATGTCGGAGGGGCATGATCTAAGAATTGTGGCTGGGCATACTAGAGCTAATGTATATACTAGCATATTAATTATATTGCCGAACTTTTGGTAGGCTCTAACATATGTAGGGATTAATCTAAATGTTAGTTGAGTGAAGTCCACAGGTATGTGAAAACCGATATTATTTAGGTATTACTTTAACCAATTGTGTATAAACAAGTATGTTTTAACGGTTTAGAATGTATCATGTATAGTGTTTGATATGATTTCGTTTGTGAGTCGAGTCCCTTTCTGTGCCCACTCTATAGCGTGGATAGGAGATATAGACTGGACTACTGCACCTAGTCGTCTGGCTAGAAGTGACAACGCGTAGAGGAGTAGAGGGACAGTTCCCCAAATCCGCTTTCCTGTAAGCTTTGCTAGAAGCTTCTTGTAACGTGTCGCAAGAAAGTTTGCCAGCTTTTGTTTAGCCTCATTACCGTTTGCCGCGTAGAATATTCTAGACTTTATAGCTAATCTTTTCGCGCCACGAGTTAAGCCCAGAGGTGATATGTAGAGATAAGCCACATCTGCAGTATTGAAATATTTGCCCCTAAGCTTATCGAGGAAATGCTGCAGCCTCTTTATCCTAGTGGAGAACTGTGATGGTGACGTAGGTCTGGATTCTTGTGTTGATACGTATATGGCTACTACTAGGGGGCTTGACCCAGGTATATCTATGACTACTATATGCAACCTCATATCGCTCGAGCTATGGACGGATACAGGCTTTACTACATGCGCCGCTCCTGATGCTTCAACCACCTTCGCTATGTGACGTGCTCCCCCGAGCAGAGGGAGAAGTATCTTGTTAGCTTCCGCTAGCGCTCTTGCCTTGCGCTCTTTGCTAGTCACTATCGTCAATGACGTTCACCGTTTTGGCGAAGATTAGTACCCTAGCCTCGTGCTCCTGGGAATAACTTGAGTTCAGCCAGAACTATTGAGAATTGATTACACAGGTACCGGACAGGAAGAGGAAGGCTCCACTTACTGCTGAGCTGTTACAGGGTAGTACGTAAGAGTGTTAACGCCTCTCCTGTCCAGGGATAGACCTGTGGAGAGAAGGCAGGCAATAAGAGAGCCGTAGCATTGGTGTGTAACCTCTGCCTGACAGGGTTAGTGTTACAGGGTAGTCTGATGCTAGAGCAGCTAGACTCTGGGTGGTGACGAGTGGACCACGGGGTGAGCCCCTCTCAAGGGGCGGTGAAGACGACCCTGCATCGCTGAACCCCTGTGAGTTCAGTTGATATGCGGCAGTAGTGTAGCAGCCTCGCTTGGTGCCTACACTTCGTCTTCGAATCCATTACGTTATTAGGACGTCCAGTCGAAAGGAAGGGTAGGGGAGGGTTATCGTGGATGAGGAAGTGGTTAAGAAGTATATAGAGGCTGGACGTATTGCGCGAATAGTTCGGGACGAGGCTGCTAAACTCATAGAGCCCGGTAGAAGCGTCCTCGAAGTATGTACATATGTTGAGAACAGGATTAGAGAGCTAGGTGCAGCTCCGGCGTTTCCCTGTAACATATCTATCAACGAAATTGCTGCACACTACTCACCAGTGGTCGGGGATGAGACGTCTATCCCCGAAGGCGCGGTAGTAAAGCTTGACATAGGCGTTCACGTTGATGGATATATAGCTGATACAGCAGTCACGGTCACGCTTGATGAAAAGTGGGCACAGCTTCTAGAAGCTGTAGAGGATGCGCTTGCAAGAGCTATAGAGCTTGTAAAACCTGGTGTGAAGTTCGCCGAGGTAGGTAGAGCTATAGAGGCTGCAATCAAGAACAAAGGGTTCAAGCCTATAACTAACCTTGGAGGTCATAGTTTGGCTAGGTACACTATACACGCAGGAGAGAGTATACCTAACGCCTATGACGCCTTGGTCCGTGGAAAGTTCTCATCAGGCAAGGCATATGCCATAGAGCCATTTGGAACCAATGGGGCTGGGCTAGTGTATGAAGGCGAGCTAGTCACTATCTATGCCTTAGTACGTTCGAGTCTCCGGCGTAGACTTGACCCCCGAACTAAGCGTATACTTGAGGCAGTCAAGGAAAGGTTCAAGACACTACCCTTCAACGAGAGATGGCTCACAGACGTTGAGGAGGATGTTGAGGTGCTTAGGAGGAGCCTAAGGAAACTAGCCCGCATGGGGTATTTAGTACAGTATCCCGTACTTATTGAGAGGAACCATGGCATGGTTGCCCAGTTCGAGCATACAATAGTAATTACGGACAATGGTGAAGTGATAGTTACAACTAAGTAGGCTCCTAGGACTTGAGGCTGTAGGCCCAGGGCGCTCTAAATATAGAGTGGCTTAGGACAGGCAGCCTACTCATGAGGGTCTGAGGTGCGATGTCGGTAAATACGACGATGCCTTTCATTAGCTCTTCATCGGATCTCGCTACATGGATAATAGCGATAAGCATCTTAGTCTCAACTGTGTTATCTATCCTTGCTTTCCTTGGTATTGCCCAAGGCCTGCAAGTGAGGATATGGAGAAACCAGATAGAGGCAAAACTAAGGGTTCTTGAGAGCTATAGAAATACTGTACGTGATGAAGCACGTAAAAAGCTTGAGAAACTGGGAGCACATAATCCCGACGAAGTAGTCAACACAGTAATAGAATACTTCGTCATAGAGCCTGTCTCGATAGAACCCATAGACATTATAAAGCGGCTTGAGAAGGTTCTGCGTACTGAAGAGGAGCGTATAGAGGATATAGTCTCCCGCAGTCTACCCAAAGACGTGAGTGATGTCGATAAGAAGAATATTGTAACACTGTTAGCCATTGCAAATGTTCTTAATACTCTCTACAAGTTTGTCCGCCACATACTACTCCTCGGCATTAAGACCAAGAATGCTATGCTTGTAGCACAGCTTTGGATGATGATGCCCTTCTACATGAGAATAGCTAAAGCGTACTTTGACGCTGCAAAAATAATAAACAAGGGCATACCCATAGGTGATGCAGCAGGGCCACTAGCAGCTTACAAGCTTATGAAAATGCTCCGTCTTGAGGCTGGACCTAAAGAAGTGGTAAAAGACACGATGTATAGTGTACATAGTTTTGAGGAGCGTCGAGTAATAATTGTAAAAGCACGTGGTCCAGGTAGCACGGTCGGTAGGCCGGGTGAGGCTGTAGAGAAGATCGTAAATGAGGAGCTAGAAGGCAATATAGCTGCTATTATAACAGTCGACGCGGCACTGAAAATGGAGGGTGAGGAGACGGGATCTATAGCAGAGGGTACTGGCGTAGCTATGGGCGACCCTGGTCCCGAGAAAATACGTATTGAACGAGTAGCTGTTGCACATGGAGCACAGCTCTATGCGATAGCTATCAAGATGAGTCTTGAAGAAGCTATAACAGCGATAAAGAAAGAGATAGTTGATGGAGTTGAGAAAGCAGTTGATAGAGTCAAGAAGCTAATACTAGAGACTACAAAGCCCGGGGACACAGTAATAGTTGTAGGAGTAGGCAATACCCTTGGCGTAGCCCAATAGCATTATGGAGTGTGACAACCTTGGACCAACTTATGTTAGGTTATATAGCGATAACCTTAGCTACAACGCTGATACTCGTCTATATGCTATTTCTAACTGGCAGAAAGCAACAAGATTCAAGAGAACATATAGTAACAGAGATCAGATGTACATCGTGTAATTTTATCGTAAAGCGTGGATTCCGCGAAGGAGACTATGTTGGAAAGAATGTTAATGAAAGATGTCCGCGATGCGGTGGAGAAATGGCAATAGAGTCGATATATGAAGAGAAGATTGAACCGGCAACACGATCTCTTCTATATAAGACTAGAAGTAAAAAAGACAAGAAATAAATACCCCCTCCCGGCTCCAATGCTTCCAACATGGCCCGACCCGGCCATAGCGGCCGGGCAACACCCGGACTCATGTCGAACCCGGAAGTTAAGCCGGCCGCGTTGGGGGAGGCTGTGGGGTCCGCGAGGCCCCGCAGCGCCCCCAAGCCGGGATCGGGCCGCTACAGCCGGTTGATCCATACCCTCTTACTACTTGTATCCTTGTACATCCTTTGTACTCCTTGGCTATGTTATTCTAGAAGATTCATTCATTACATTATCGAGTAGAGTGTAGTTTACGCAAAATCCTTGATGCTGGCCAAGATTTATACTTAGAGTGATGCCTCTACTTCTATTATGGTGAATAAAGGTTAGGGATCCAAAGAGGTGATATGGCATGGGCTATGTTCGCTGGCTTGGCCACTCAGCTTTCGAGATAAGGGTTGATGATTATACGATTCTCGTAGACCCTTGGCTCAGCAACCCCCAGTCTCCAGTAAGCGTTAGCGAATACAAGGGTAAGGTTGATCTAGTAATAGTGACACATGATCACCTGGACCACCTTGGTGACGCTGTACAGATTCTAAGATTGAACCCGAATGCTAAGTTTGCGGCAGTCTACGAGCTTGCAAACTTTGTTGCAGAACAGCTCGGCGACACGTCGGGAAGAATAGTCGGTGCAAATATTGGAGGTCCTCTAAGGATACCCGGTATCGATCTCAAGGTTATGTTCTTCCCTGCAACTCACAGCAGCAACCGCGGGGCGCCTACAAGCGTGGTTATAGCTGGTAAGGAGGCTACACTATTTCATGCGGGCGATACAGGGCTTTTTGCCGAGATGCAGTTCATAGGGGAGCTATATAGGCCGGATATAGCAATGCTTCCTATAGGCAGCCACTTTACAATGGATGTTGTGCAGGCGGCGAAGGCAGTCGAGCTGCTAAAGCCACGTGTCGCTATACCGATGCACTATAACACGTTCCCAGTCATAGAGGCTGATCCACAAGAGTTTGCTAGGCTCGTCGCTGAGAAGGGACTAGACACAAAGGTTGTTATACTAAAGCCGGGCGAGGTATACGAGTTCTAGCCGGCTATGCTGTGGAGCTCGGGTCTACTATCCTAGTTTTTAATCCCTATCCGTCCCACCCGGGTGTCCTGGGCCCCCGGCTTGAGCAAGAAGATTGCGGTATCAGAGTCAGAGTATCAATTCCTTAAGCAGCTTGTGGGCCGCGTTGAGCCGGGCAAGGCCTATACGACTGAGGAGCTAGCCAAGCTTCTAGGGATTCCCAGGAGTCGAGTTGAACCTCTGGTACGCCTTCTAGCCGATAAGGGGCTCCTTGAGATAGAGGAGCAGGTAGTCGAGAAATACGTGGTAACTGAGGAGGCTAAACAGTATCTCGAGGAGGGGTTCCCCGAGGAGAAGCTTGTAAAGCTGCTACACAAGAACGGTGGCGAACTTCCTGTAGATGAGGCTAGGCGGCTTCTTGGTAGAGAGTTTGGCATAGCTATGGCTAATGCGTCGCGTAAAGGCTGGGTGAGAGTAGAGGCCGGCAAGGTGAAGCTCCTAGTTGAGCCCACGGTAGAGGCTGAGGAGAAGAGGCTGCTAAGGCTGCTCAGCGAGGGCAGGAGGCTCTCACCGGATGAGGTGAAACTTCTACGCCGTAGGCGGCTCGTCGCTCCCGAGAAGGAGAAGATAACGATAGTCAGATTTGGTAAGAGTCCAGAGGAGTTTCTCGAGAAAGTTGTTGTTGAGGTTGGTGCTCTGACACGTCAGCTCATAGAGTCTGGCGAGTGGCGCAACATCCGGCTCCGCAGCTATAACGTTGCTGCTGAGCCGCCCAAAGTGTATCCGGGAAGGCTGCACTTTTTCCGCCAGTTCGTGGAGTATCTACGCGATGTCATGAAGGAGCTAGGGTTCGTAGAGATCGAAGAACCGCCGGTAGAGCTAGAGTTCTGGAACTATGACGTACTATTCCAGCCTCAGTACCATCCGGCCCGCTCGCCAACAGACACGTTCTATCTTAGGCAGCCTCGGGAGGGAGTACTACCAGCTGATCTAGCGGTGAGTGTGAGGAAGGCGCATGAGGAGGGTATTGCGGGAAGTCGTGGCTGGGGGTATCGCTGGGATCCCTCTCAGGCAGCCCGCTTGATACTGCGCAGTCATACAACAGCTGTGTCGGCGCGTGTACTCGCGTCAAAGCCGAGGCCGCCGTTCAGATTCTTTAGCCTCGGTAGAGTATACCGTGTAGAGACAATCGATCCTAGGCATTTGCCGGAGTTCCACCAGATAGATGGTATTGCGAGCGAGGATGGTATCAGTCTCCGGTGGCTCATAGGGATGCTCTCAGAGTTCCTGGAGAGACTGGGGTTCCGCGAGTACAAGTTCCGGCCGGCATACTTCCCGTTCACGGAACCCTCCATAGAGGGCTATGTCCGTGTAAAAGGCCAGTGGCTTGAGATACTTGGCGCGGGCATGTTTAGGCCCGAGATGCTTGCAGCTCTTGGCATAGACTATCCGGTTGCAGCATGGGGTATGGGCATAGAGAGGCTAGCCATGGCCCTCTATGGGTTGACGGACATAAGGCAACTCTATAGCATGGATGTCCGCTTCCTCTCGACAATACCGTCGAGGTGGTGGATATATGCCGGTGCTCAAGTTTAAGCCGGGTCGTGTTGAGGAGGTTCTAGGCCTAAGCCTAGACAAGGCACTAGAGATTATGGAGAAGCTAAAGATAGAAGTCGAGCTGGATGAGGAAGGCAATGTTGTAGCGGAGCTCGAGGTTGATAGGCCCGACATGTACAGTCTGGAGGGCATAGCGAGGCAAGCCAAGGGTCTCCTAGGTAGAGAACTTGGTCTGCCAAAGTATGAAGTAGTTGACAGCAGTTATCGTATAGTGGCAGAGGATGTGCCCACTAGACCCTATATAGCTGGAGCAATAGTTTGGGATGTAGACGTTGACGAGGATTTCCTTGAAGAACTCATACAGTTCCAGGAGAAACTTCACACTAGCCACGGAGGCCGGCGTAGGAGGGTGGCAATAGGCCTCCACGACCTCGATAAGCTTCCATCGAAAAACATAACGTACAGGTTTGTAGACATAGATGGTGTGGTGTTTAAGCCACTACACCACGAAAGAACGATGACGCTACGCGAGGTTCTCGAGGAAACAAGCCAAGGCAAGAGCTATGGCAGTATTTCGTTGAGAGACAATAAGCACCCCGTATTGTACTCCGGTAACGACGTCATAAGCGTGCCACCCGTGATAAACGCGGACCTCACGCGTATAGAGCCGGGTACAAGGCACATATTTATCGACGTTACTGGTACTGAGCTTAAGCCTGTACTCGATATATTGTCTATACTAGCCGCTAACCTGGCTGAGCGTAGCAAAAGCAAACGTATAGGCATAGTAGAGGTCAAGGCACCCTGGGGGATGTTAAGAGAACCCCAACTTAAGCCATCTAGCATGGTCCTCGACGTAAAGTATGCGTCAAAAGTGATAGGTACTAGACTCGCACCAAGCGATGTTATCGAGAGCCTCCAGCGGATGAGGTTCGGTGCAAGGGAAGCCGGAAACGGGCTAGTAGATGTAGAAGTGCCACGGTTCCGTGTAGATATCCTCCATCCAGTAGACCTTGTCGAGGAAATAGTCCTGGCCAGGGGGCTCGATAACCTGGCCCCAGAGAGGCCTCGGCTAATGCTCAGAGGTTCACTACTACCGGTGAGGGCATGGGAGCGTGAGGCTAGATTGCTGCTTGTAGGCCATGGGTTTGTAGAGGTGTACTCGTACAGTCTTACCAGCTGTAGAGATCAGGTAGAGCTAGCCGGTGTTGAGGAGGACAAGCTGGTAAGAATAGATAACCCGGTAGGTCTAGAGAGCGAGTGTCTTCGTGCTTCGCTTCTGCCACAGCTGCTCCGTATAGCTAGGACAAACCAGCATGCAGTGCCACTCCGCGTATTCGAGTTGGGTGATGTGGTGGTAGCTGATAGTGCTGATAGAGAGAGAGGAGTCGTGCATAGGCGTAGACTAGCACTACTATACATGGACGAGAAGGCTGGCTATGAGGACGTACAGTCTATAGTATACAGCCTCATTAGACTCTTGGGTGATGAGATAATAGAGGTAAAACCAACGAGACATGGGCTCTTCATAGAAGGCCGTACAGCCGAGCTTAGGACACAGAGAGGAGTAGTTGCTGTCATAGGCGAGGTTAAGCCGCAGATCTTGGAACAGCTAGAGATAAGCTACCCTATAGCAGCAGCAGAGCTAGACTATACGAGCATACACAGCCAGGGCTAAACTCAAGCGAAGACCGGCCCTCGGGGCACCGCTGTCCCCCGCCCCTAACACCCGGGCTCACAGCCCCCACATGGGGGGTCTCGCTCGGGCTCTCTTAGACGGGAGTAACGGGGCGGCGCGGTGCCCCGAGGGCGCCCGATAATAGAAACTTAGTGTCTCAGCCGGTCTTATATCCAGGAGCCAGGAGTCTAGACGATTCCTCCTCTTATGGCTATGTAGTGGACTCCACAACTCTCCTTATATCTGGATCTGTGAAGGCTTCAGTGTAGCTGGGTCTTGTAAGTGGAGGGGCAGGCAATGACTCCTGAGGAGAGGTTGAAGCTGATAACTCGCAATACTGTTGAGATAGTCACTCTTGAGGAGCTTAGGTCCAAGATAGAGGCTGGTGAGAAGCTTAAAGGCTATCTAGGGTTTGAGCCTAGTGGCCTCTTCCACATAGGTTGGCTTGTCTGGGCTAATAAGGTCAAAGATCTAGTAGATGCCGGAATAGAGTTCTATCTGCTAGCTGCTACGTGGCACGCGTGGATTAACGATAAGCTTGGAGGAGATATGGAGCTTATTCGCAAAGCTGCACGGCATGTAGTAGATGTGCTAGAGGCTATAGGTGTGGATAAGGCCAAACTAAAGGTTGTTGATGCAGAGGATCTTGTGTCCGACAAGGAATACTGGGCTATACTCCTACGAGTTGCTAAGAATAACACGCTAGCGAGGATAAAGCGTGCACTGACGATAATGGGTAGGAGGGCTGAAGAGGCCGAACTAGACTTCTCGAAGCTGATATACCCGGCGATGCAAGTCACGGACATATTCTATCTTGATCTAGATATAGCTCTAGGTGGGCTTGATCAACGCAAGGCACACATGCTGGCCAGAGATACTGCGGAGAAGCTTGGCAGAAAGAAGCCTATAGCTATTCATACACCGTTGCTAACTGGCTTGCAGGGTATTGGTCGAATGAACCCAAGTATGGTTGACGAGGAGCAGCATGCAGTCGAGTTTAAGATGAGTAAGTCTAAGCCGGAGACTGCGGTCTTTGTCTACGATAGCCCTGAGGATATAGAGAAGAAGATTTTGCGAGCCTACTGTCCGGCAAGAGAGGTAAAGTTTAACCCCATAATGGAAATCAACAAGTATCTCTTGTTTGCCAGACCTGGCTTCAAGCTGGTTATAGAACGGCCTGAGAAGTATGGTGGCACTATAATAGTGGAGAGTTATGAGGAGCTTGAGAAACTCTACATTGAGGGTAGACTCCATCCGCTGGATCTCAAGAAAGCTACAGCAAAGGCGCTTATAGAGATGCTAGAGCCTGTAAGGAGGTACTTTGAGCAGAACCGTGAAGCGCGAGAAACGCTAGAAGAACTAAAAAAGGCTGCTATCACACGATAATGTTTAACGGAGCCTACTGACAGGCTCACAGTCTTCAGCAATACCATCTATGTAAGAACCCTTACGCGGCTCTTCGTCCACGATGAGGAGCCTGGCTCGTTTAGAGGTAGAGAGGACAACAATACATCATCGCCGCGCCGGGTGTCAGAATTGAAGTACCTTATAAAGGCTAAGATAGAGGTAGAGGGGCTAGTAAATAAGCATGATATAATAGGTGCCATATTTGGACAGACAGAGAATCTTTTCGGAGAGGAGTTTGACCTACGTGAGTTGCAAGACAGAGGTAGAATTGGACGAGTCCAGGTGGAAGTGAAACATCAAGGTACAAAGACCTATGGTGAAATAACGGTTCCTTCAAATCTTGATCGTGTTGAGACAGCGTTAATAGCTGCTATGCTCGAATCTGTAGAAAAGGTTGGTCCCTACAAGGCACGTATACACGTCTATGATATAATTGACGTCCGTGCGGAGAAGATCAAGAAGATAATCGAGCGGGCCAAAGAGATACTTCGTATATGGTCGCTAGAAAAGACACCAGACCTCCGTGAGGTACTGAGGGAAATAAGTGAGTCTATCAAGCGTGGTGAAGTAATATCCTACGGGCCGGAGAAGCTACCAGCTGGTCCAGATGTTAACAAGAGTGATGAAATAATAATAGTGGAAGGTAGAGCTGACGTAATAAACCTCTTGCGCTATGGTTACCGGAATGTAATAGCGCTGGAAGGCGCACGTGGTAAGATACCAGACACTATAATAAAGCTAGCCAAGACCAAGAAAGCTATAGCCTTCGTAGATGGAGATCACGGTGGCGACCTAATACTCTGGGAACTGCTGCGCGTTGCAGACATAGACTACGTAGCACGGGCGCCGCCAGGGAAGGAGGTTGAGGATCTAACTGGAAAAGAGATAGCTAGGGCTCTCCGTAACCTAGTCCCCGCAAAAGAATATCTAGCGATACTAGAGCGTAAGCTCAAGGGTAAGCCTGAGAAGCCTGCCAAACCTCCTGCTGAGGAAAAACCAGAGACGCCACCGAAGCCTGAGACAAAAGTTGAGGAGGCTCCTCCAAAACCCTCGAAGCCAGCACAGCCTAAGGCTGAGCCAGTTATACAAATTGAAGTTGAGCGTGTAGAGATACCGCCAAGCATAGTCGAAGAGATTAAACAGCTAAGTGGCACCCTTGAGGCCATACTCTACGACAAAGAGTGGAAGCCTATAGACAAAGTAGCGGTTAGAGACGTATACAATGTATTGGAAAAGATAGAGCCAGGCAAGGTCTACGCAATAGTGTATGACGGTATAGTGACGCAGCGTATGCTAGATATCGCAGCACAGAAACAGATAAAGCTACTAATAGCTAACCGACTTGGCTCTATCGAACGTAGGCCACAAGGTGTGAGCATCTTAACGTTCAGCGATATAACATCCTAGAGGCTAATATATTCCAAGTTCTTTTGTATTGTTATCTCTATGCCTTTCCAATGCCTTGTATTTGAATTAGTGTGTACTCGCTGGTATTTCTATTAAGCCTTTATGCTAGAGCTGTATATTGGGCAAGAGCACTAATAGTGTTATGGCCGACACAAGAGTTGCTAAGAGGCCTCCTTTTTCTTCACCAAGCTTTGCTACAGCTATATCGCGTATTATCTGGGCGCCATCAGTTATGAAGAGTGGTGCAGCATTAATTATGGCTAATCCTATGTTTATCATAGACGCTAGTGTTAATACTATAAATACTGTATATGCCGTTGTTCCGCTGAATCCCATTTTTACTAGCGTTGAAGGGATATCGGCTAGGTATATGCCGATACGTTCATACAGCTCTCTATCTGGCGCTGATGGAGGTACACTAGGCTTCACTACTGTGATGTTCTCTCCTTTGAGGGTCTGAAATATTACAACTAATGTCACGTTTGCGAGTGTTCCACCATTCTTTTCACGGAGATTTGCAAGGTACTTTGCAAACTCGGGTACGCTGTGGAATACAGTATTGTTTACCGTTATAGAGTAGAAGACGTCACCGCTCCTAATCCCTGCCTTATAGGCAAATGAACCGGGCTCTACATCCACTATGGCTATGTATGTTCCACCATGAGATAAAGCAATTATTACTCCGCTAAGAATTGCAAACACAACTATGTTCGCTAGTATGCCTGCAGCATAGACTCTGAGCTTACTACGAGTTGGAGCTCTTGTTAGCTCGTCTTCGTCAGGCTCGACAAATGCAGCAGGTAGTACTCCTAATGCTATTAGAAATCCTGCAGACTTGACACGGATGCCTTCATAACGAGCTGCTAGAGCGTGCGAAAGCTCATGGAATATTATAGCAAGGGAGAGACCCGGAAGAAGGTACAAGAATGTCTCGATGCTAATAGTGACGCCAGGAATTATAGGCATAATCGGAGCTACCCCTTCGGGTCCTCCGCGGAAAAGAAGCTGTAGTATCCTAGACACGGTTAGTCTATAGAACTCGGCCATGAGTATGAATGTTGCCACTATGCCGACATCGAATAATAGCCCTAATAATCGGTAGCGTCTAAGTGTGTCGAATATGTGGAAGCTCGACGGTATACGCAACAAGACTATTAATGGACTTATAGATAGTTTCGAATCCTCTCTTTCACCACGCAGTTTCCATAGAATAGTTGTTAGCAAAATCCAAACCGTTAAATAGAGTAATAGTAGGTTAAGTGTTTCCGGCATCGCTATAGCTCTACCTCCCTTGTATCCAGGGCTGTCGGGGGAACTAGAGGCTTGGAGTTATAAGTCCCTAGTAGTCTCGTGTTTAGATTGCATGGTGTGGACGGCTAGACTATCGCAATAGTTTCCAGGATATCTCAGAGCACGAGTATCTGGATGCTCTACAAGGTGTGGCATGTTGGGACGCGACAAAGTTGAACGACGAGCAGAGTACCGGGTAGTAGTCTATGACGATAAACAGTGGAAGTTATTAGCTGATCTACGCCAGGAGGCTATACACATAATGGAAGCCCTTGTAGCGATGAGGCTAGCTCCTATAGTGCATGGTAGCATAGCTAGGGGTGATGTTCATAAGGATAGTGATATAGACATCTTCATACCTTCAATAGTGCCATCTTACCTTGTTGAGGTTGGACTTGAGAGAGCAGGGCTACATGTGTCGCATAAGCTCATAATACAAGCAACCCCGCAGAGTACGCCCAAAGTCTACATATCACTTGATGCCGAAGAGAAACGTGTCGTCTCCTTTCCGCTGGCAAAACTGTCCAAAAGAGAGTACGAGTTCTACTACTTCGGTGGAGCTCTTGATTATAATGGGCTCATCTCAGGTAAACGCGTCCCCGGGGTCAACAAGAAGCTTGTGCTTATCGAGCCGCTCCCTAAAGGGCATAAAGAGTCGCCAGTAATAGGCCGCGAAGCAGAAGTTGCAAGAATAGTGGGTGTAAGCATCGATACTGTGCTTGAGAGAGTTAGAGTGCTCACGCGCCGAGATGAGCATGGTAGGACAGGTGTATTCGTTAAGTATGAGCTTGAACCCTGGGAGTCGATAGAGGATGCTGTTCGAAAAATCGCTAGAGAGAACCCTGTGTTTCGGCGCACGCTTGCCGCGAAGGGCTCGCCTCTGGTGTAGTCTACTATGGGTAGGACAGTAGACATTGTTGGTGATGTATACGCTATTGTTGGGAATATGCCATGGGGTTGTAGATTCTGTCTAAGAGGTTCTAAGATAGTTGTATTTGTCACTGGGCTTTGTGATGATAAGTGCTTCTACTGTCCGGTCTCTCCGGAGAAGCTATATCACGATGTCATTAGGGTTGATGAGGAGCCTGTGCAGAGCCTCGAGGACATACTTGATGAGGTGTATGCAATAGGCGCAGAGGGGGCAGGCATAACTGGTGGCGATCCTCTTGTAAAGGTGGATAGGACGGTAGGAATAATAAAGATATTGAAGGAAATATTTGGTGATGACTTTCACATACACTTGTATACAAGCGGACGCTACGCATCTTCTGCTGTGCTCCGTGCATTAGAGAGTGCTGGACTCGACGAGATAAGGTTCCATGTCATTGGTGACTGGGTTCTTCAGCGAATTAGGCTTGCACTTGAAGTTCTAAGAGATGTAGACGTTGGTGTTGAGATACCGATATTTCCTGACCGGATTGAGGAAACGAAACGTTTGATAAAAAAGCTGGATGAAATGGGAGTTAGCTTTATCAACTTGAACGAGCTAGAGGCATCTGAGAATAATATGCGTGTCCTACTTATGCGTGGATACAAGATTGTTCCAGGCACTCCAGTCGTGAAGGGAAGCAGAGAGGCTGCTATAGAGATAGTACAATGGGCATCGAAGAATACGAAGAAGATAACGGTCCACTTCTGTCCCGCGGGCTACAAGGACAGAGTGCAGATGCGTATAAGACTTATACGTAAGGCGTTGAGGACTGCGAAGCCGTACGAGAAGGTCGCTGCAGATGGTATGGTAGTGGTACTCGAGGTCGAGCCTACCGACCAGGCGAAACAACTGGCCAGAGAGGGCTATGGCGAACCCGGAGATAATAGGATACTATTGCACCCGGATCTGCATCTGCCGGGTGCTCAGGTGCGGAGAAGATATCCGGCTAGGCTAGCTACTGGCCTTCCTCTGGAGCTGCAGGGGATAGCGGAGAATAGCGATAACGCCGCCTAGCGACTTAACCTTAGCCCCTACCGGCGCCTCCATGCTCACGAAGTTTATCTCAGCACGTGTAGAATCGGCCAGTCTAAGTAGCTCATCTACTCTACTCCTAACTTCTGGGTCTGGATGGTGTAGCAGCTCGTCGAGCACAAGTAGCTGCTCGACTGCACCCATTCTAGCAGCCTCCATAACAATGTCCAATGTGTATGCTACTCTCTCCGGCTCCCTAGCCAACAGTTTCTCAAACTCCTCGACAATCTTCTCAGCCCTGATGGCAGCGGCTTCACGGAGAGCCTCTCTCATGACACCACGTCTAACCTCCTCAAGCACGCCAGCATGTCCGCCCATTGACACGTGATCTGTTAGTAGCTTCACCCCCTGCGGCAGCATGTGGCGAAGACGCTCAGCAACCATGTCCTTAAGGTTGCCAGGCCCAGCAACTACGACGAGAAGCGGTCTTTCCCGCTCCACTATACCGGCAGCAGTCTTAGCTATGACTGTGAGTGCTTCCTTCATCCTCTCCTCGCGTAAGGGATCATCCTTTCCCGGAAGATGGAGGCTACCTTCTGCTAGTACCCTAACACCCTGGTCACGAACCACGGCTATAGCATACTCGTCGTAATCCACGGCTATGATAACAGCCGCTGGCTGTGGTCCGCTGGACTCAAGCTTAGCTAGGAGTGCATGCGGCCAGCCCTGCGGTTTCACAATCTCGAGCTCGCGGCCGACATCGATACTTATCGTGTGATACTTTCCGAGTACTCCATACTTCTCCGGCCCCTCTACTACAAGACCTCGTATCCTCAGCCGCGTAGTAAAGGCCTGAAACTCTGTCTTCTCAACCCGTATAGTAAGCGTCATAGGTACACGGCTACTACGTCCCGACCCTCGCTCGCCGAAGTGCACCTCCCTGACGGTGCGTGCCCTGACAAGATCACCTGGCTGTATTACTGTAGACAGTATCCAAATATCGTCAGTAGTCTCTGGAACGACCTTTACAGCTCCTCGCCGGGGATCCTTATACACAATCTTCATTTCTTAGCCGTCCCCTCCTCCACGCTACGGGCTACAGTAGATGCAGTGCTGTAAAACAGTTAGAGCTGCAGAGCCCCAGGATCTCGATGCAGCCTTCATGATAGAAATAGAGTCCTTCGAAAACCCCTACCCTAGATGGTACTTTGACCTCCTTTACGGTCTCAGCGGGGGTAAGTACTTCCTGGTATCGACAAATGATAGGGACGAGATAACAGGATATATTATAGGTATACCGCTATCGGGAAATGTGTGCCACATAGCATCAATAGCTGTCGCGAAACAGTGCCGTAGAAAGGGTGTTGGTACAGCGCTTCTACACAGCCTGCTAGAGCTATGCAGTGCGGATGGTTACACATCGTTTATACTCGAAGTAGACGTGTACAACTACGTGGCACAGAGGTTGTATGCGTCGAATCTGTTCAAACCTGTTATGGTTGCAACAGACTACTATGGAAGAGGGCGTCACGCCTTAGTAATGATACTGCTCAACGAGATACCCTGCTGTATCTAGTCAAGGCTTGTACGAGCAACTAATCATGGCTAGCCAGGCATATAGTGTACAAGTCTATCCCTGGGAACTACTACTTTTCACTCTCTACGCTCCTTCTAACAATAGAGGGTAACGGAGGAATCCCCCTTGCCGGAGACTATAGAGTTCATGCTTCTTGACTCAAGCTATGAAATAGTAGGAAAAGAACCTGTAATAATACTATGGGGTATCACGTTAAATGGTGAACGTGTAGTATTACTCGATAAAAGATTCCGGCCCTACTTCTATGCGCTTATATCGCCCTCATACGAGGCCAAAGCAGAATACATAGCATCCGCTATAAAGAGGTTAAGCATGGCAAAGAGTCCGATAATAGAGTCAAGAGTTGTGGATAAGAAGTACTTTGGGAGGCCGCGGAAAGCTGTCAGAGTAACTACAATGGTGCCAGAGACCGTCAGAGAGTATAGAGAAGCTGTGAAGAAGATAGAGGGAGTGGAAGACTCGCTGGAGGCAGACATAAGGTTTGCAATGAGGTATATCATTGACAAAAAGCTATACCCGTTCATGGCATACCGTGTGGCGGTCGAGGAAACAGAGCATAGCCAAGGTTTTCGTGTAAGCAAAGTATTCAACATCGTCGGCGAGCCGATTCCGATTGCTGACATAACTAGTATAGAGCTCCCCGAGATGAGAATTCTCGCGTTCGATATAGAGGTCTACAGTAAGAAAGGAAGTCCTAATCCATCCCGGGACCCAGTCATAATCATATCTCTAAAAGATAGTAATGGTAACGAAAAGCTCCTCGAAGCTGACGGCTATAACGATAGGAGTGCTATCCGTGAATTTGTAGACTATATACGCAATTTCGACCCAGACATAATAGTCGGATATAATAGTAACCATTTCGACTGGCCATACCTCATTAAACGAGCACGCCGGCTCGGAATAAAGCTAGATGTGACTCGTCGTGTAGGTGCAGAGCCTACTACGAGCGTCTACGGTCATGTCTCTGTGCAAGGAAGACTAAACGTAGACCTATACGACTACGTAAAGGAAATGCATGAAATTAAGATGAAGACTCTGGAGGAAGTGGCTGAGTACCTTGGTGTTATGAAGAAGAGTGAGCGTGTGCTCATAGAGTGGTGGAGAATACCCGAATACTGGGATGATAAGAAGAAACGTACGGTATTGAGGCGGTATGCGCTAGACGACGTAAGGGCAACATATGGTCTCGCTGAGAAGCTATTACCTTTCGCTATACAGCTGTCGGCAGTGACAGGTGTCCCCTTAGATCAGGTAGGGGCTATGGGGGTAGGCTTCCGCCTAGAGTGGTACCTTATAAGGGCTGCTTATGATATGAACGAGCTCGTGCCTAATAGGGTTAAGCGATATGAAGAAAGCTATAAAGGTGCTGTAGTCTTAAAGCCTCTAAAGGGTATTCACGAAAATGTAGTTGTTCTAGACTTCAGTTCGATGTATCCCAGCATAATGATAAAATATAATGTTGGCCCCGACACCATAGTGGATGACCCTTCTGAGTGTGAAAAATATGGAGGCTGTTATGTGGCTCCAGAAGTAGGGCATAGATTCCGACGGGCACCTCCAGGCTTCTTCAAAATAGTGCTTGAAAACCTCATAAAGCTCCGAAAACAAGTGCGTGCGAAAATGAAGGAACTCTCCCCAGATAGTCCCGAGTACAGAGTTTATGATGAGAGACAGAAAGCTCTCAAAGTACTTGCAAATGCTAGCTATGGTTATATGGGTTGGACACATGCTCGGTGGTATTGTAGACGTTGTGCGGAAGCTGTGACAGCCTGGGGACGCAACTTAATACTCACAGCTATAGATTATGCTAGAAAACTTGGCCTTAAGGTGATATACGGTGATACAGATTCGCTGTTCGTCGCCTATGATAAGGAGAAGGTAAAGAAACTGATCGAGTTTGTAGAAAAAGAGCTTGGATTCGAGATAAAGATAGATAAAATATACCGGAGAGTATTCTTTACTGAGGCCAAGAAACGGTATGTGGGCCTTCTTGAGGATGGACGTATTGACATAGTCGGGTTTGAGGCTGTACGTGGGGACTGGTGCGAGCTGGCCAAGGAAGTTCAAGAAAGAGTAGCTGAGATAGTCCTAAAGACGGGCGATGTAGACAAAGCTATAGAGTATATAAGAGATGTTATAAGGAAGCTAAAGGAAGGTGAGATACCCATAACTAAGCTAGTTATATGGAAGACGTTAACGAAGAGGATAGAGGAGTATGAACATGGGGCACCGCATGTAGTCGCTGCTAAGCGTATGCGCGATGCAGGCTATGAAGTATCGCCAGGGGATAAGATAGGCTATGTGATAGTCAAAGGGCGAGATAGTATATCAAACAGAGCTTATCCATACTTTATGGTTGAGCCGTCAAGAGTAGACATAGAGTATTACATAGACCATCAGATAGTTCCAGCTGTAATGAGGATACTCTCGTATTTCGGTGTCACGGAGAGGCAGCTCAAAGTAGTCTCGGCTGGATATAGAAGTCTTTTCGATTTCTTTGCATCAAAAGCGTAGAGGGACTGGAGTAGAATATTTTATAAACAGTACGCCGCTGTATGCAGCTATGTTGCAGAAATGGAGAGTAGTCGGAATCCATCTACCAGGTAAGTCGAGAGGGATGACTAAGATGATATTAGCATCGTGGAGGTCGCTAGCATGGATTATAAGACGTGCTGACGTCGTACTAGAGGTTGTAGATGCCCGAGACCCCATATCTACTCGGAGTAGGCGGTTAGAGCGAATGATTTCAAGTCTACAGAAGAAGCTGATAATAGTTATTAATAAGACCGATTTAGTGCCACGTGAGGTTGCTGAGAAGTGGAAGCGGATCTTCGAAGACCAGGGTTATAGGACGGTATATATGGCAGCTAGGGATCATAAAGGCACGAGGATCCTAAGAAGAGCTATAAGAGATGTTGTAGACATGTATCCGGCAATCGTTGCTGTCACGGGGTTCCCTAAGACAGGCAAATCTACTATAATAAACGCCTTGAAGGGACGACATAGTGCTTCCACGAGCCCAATACCAGGGAGCCCTGGCTATACAACTCATGCACAGCTGTACCGTATTGGCGAGAATCTGTACATGATAGACACGCCGGGAGTTATACCTGTAGAAGGTGGTCCTTTAGAGGCAGTGCTTCGTGGTCGTCCGCCGGAACAGCTGCGCGATCCAGTGCGTCCCGCTGTTATGTTGCTTGAGAAAGCGTTACGATATAACCCTAGGGCTGTCAAGGATGCCTATGGGATAGATGAGACAGACCCATACAAGATACTTGAACTTATAGCTCTCAAACGTGGTTGGAGATATAAGAGTGATGGCGAACCGTTGATAGAAGAAGCGGCAAGAGCGGTAATTCGCGATTACCATACTGGGAAGCTTCTATTCTACGTGCCACCGGAAGAATATGTTGCAAAACGTATACATCATTGGGGTAAGAGCCGAGCATTATAGGTGGGCATCTCGGAAATGTGTATAGCCTAAGCTTCCTCGGAAATGGTCTATTTAGACAGATCTTCTCGTAGCCTACGTACATTGTTGGAGACGAAAGCTTCTAAGAAGCCACTTAGCGGTGAACAAGGCATCCTAGAGCCCGGCTTCTCTCGTCTTTTAGCGGTGGGGTAGCATGCTACGCTACGTGATAGTTACTGGTAGGCCAGGCGTGGGCAAGACTACTCTCGTACGTAGGGTTGTCGACAAGCTTCATGAAGATGGTTACAATATTGTAGGCTTCTTCTGTCCGGAAGTTCGCCGTGGGGGCAGACGTATAGGCTTCAAAATAGTAAGCCTTGACGGTAAACTAGAGGCCTGGCTAGCTAAAACAGAGAATTGTGATGGTCCGCGTGTAGGCCGTTATAACACATGCCGGGAGGCAGAAGATGTTGCAAGAAGTGTCCTAGAACGGTTGGACGAAGCAAGCCTAGTAGTGATAGATGAAATAGGTCCAATGGAGCTTAAACTAATGGGAGTTCGTGAAGCCATATTACGCGTACTCCGTTCCGAGAAACCAGGGCTCTTTGTAGTCCATGAAAGGTTATCGGACAGAGAGATTCTGCCATTGCTCCAAAGATATGGAAATTGGTACCGCGTCACTGTCGAGAATAGGGATGCCCTTGTAGACGAGGTGTATAGTCGCGTAATAGCCCTCCTGAGCTAGAGCCAGGCGGAGAGAACTATGTAGGTGAGCAAACCTATAGCTGAATTTTACCTCTAGTGTGTTAGCATTGCGGAATCGGGGCGGGATGCCCGTGCGTTCCAGCGCTGACGCCGCCCGGGGGCAGTGATGTAGCTTGCTGTAACTTCCGCCCCCGGGTACCGCCCGTTGCCGCATATAAATGCTTAAACGGGCCAGGTCTCTGCACGGCTGGCTGGGGTGTGGCTGGAGTGAGCGAGAAGTGTCGCGAGTACATAATACCTGTCGGGGAGAAGCAGATATTCATCACGCCGCAGATACTTGAGGTCATACATGAGTACTTGCACAGGCCTATGGGCCTCGAGGAGCTAGCTAAGAAGCTCGGTCTTGAGACCTGGGAGGAGGCTTATGAGTTCATAAAGCGTGTGCCGGCATGGATAATGTGGATGCCAATAAACATGTGGCGTATGAGGCTTGAGAAGGAGGGCTGTCTAGAGCTTTTTGAGTCATCCTCTGAGACGGCTGGTGAGGCGTAGGCGGCCTGCTATCAACTCCTTCTACGATTCTCGGGCTGTGCTAGATATTAGAGAAGAGTATGCTACACGCTGCTTGCATAAGACATAGCAATTGATAGATGATATGATTGAGCATAGTGATGGTACAGGTCTGGACCCGGAAAAGCAGGGATCCAGGATGCCGGACTTTTGCCTACCTTACTATAGCGTAGCAGCCGAGGCTCTTTTCGTATATTATGCCGTCTCTACGGAAGCTGCGTATGGCTTCCTCAACGAGGCTTGACTCTATTCCTTCGCTTGCAGCTCTCTTCTGTATCTCTCTTAGCCTTGCACATCCCTCCTCGCTCTCGCTTTCGAGCTCCTCGATTATCTCCATAATTCTTGTGAGCTTCTCTTGCTTGCTCCTAGGTTTGCCTGTCATTATCACATCTATGTCTATCCTACCGCTCTCTATGTCCATTCCACTACTCTCAAGGAATGTCTTCATGAGTCTTATTGCGGCCTCAGCGTCTTCTCGTGTTACCTCAGTGCGTAGGGCCATCTTTGCATGTGCCTCGGCTAGACGTATAAGCGCCTCCAGCTGGCGTGCTGTTATGGCTATGGGGCCTTCGGGGTTTTCACTGCTCATGCGACGCATCTCTACATAGAAGTCCTCTATTAGCTTGCTTGCCTCTGGCGTCAGTCTTGGTCTTATGTATCTACGTGCATAGCTTATGTATTTCTTGAGCAGCGATGGGTCTATCTCTGGCTTTATACGCTCTGTCTCCCTGTGAACCTCGAGAACGTGTCTTGCTAGTTTTCGGTCTTCCTCGGGACTGGGCCGGTCCTTGAGTATAAATATGAGATCGAAACGGGACAATATAGTGACTGGTAGGTTTATATTATCTGCAAGAGTGCGGTTAGTTAGATAACGGCCGAACTTGGGGTTGCCTGCGGCAATCACTGTTGTTCTGGCATTCAGCTTGGCTACTATGCCAGCCTTAGCTATGCTTACGGTTTGCTGCTCCATTGCCTCGTGTATAGCTACTCTATCCTCGTCCCTCATCTTGTCTATCTCGTCTATCGCTGCTACTCCACCGTCGGCGAGTACTAGTGCGCCAGCTTCTAGGTAGTATTCTCCGGTCGTTTTGTCGCGTATCACTGCTGCAGTCAAGCCGGCAGCGGTTGCTCCCTTACCAGTTGTGTAGATACCTCGTGGGGCAATTCTTGCAGCATACTGGAGGAGTTGGCTCTTTGCAGTACCCGGGTCACCTACTATGAGTACGTGTATGTCGCCGCGTATCCTTACACCGTCCTCAGTCACCTTCGGGACGCCGCCGAAGAGCGCTAGCGCTATAGCCTCCTTTATGTCCCAATGGCCATAGATAGCTGGGGCTATGCTCGCTATTATCCTTTTGCGAACCCATGGATCCTTGGCTAGTGCTCTTATTCTTTCCTCGTCTTCACGTGTTATGACTACCTCTTCTAGGATCTTTTGTGATACCTCTATGTGGTTGGCCTCTATGTATAGGTCGTAGACTGCGCGCTTCTTTGATATCGAATCTGGCCTAACCCTGACGATGCCCACGATGCTTACTCTATCGCCAGGCCTAGCACTATCTACTAGCTCGTCCTGCAGTACTACCTCTATGCTTCTTGGTAGCTGGCCTGGGGGTACTTCCTCGGGCCTCTCTTGTAGCACGATTCGCTGCCAATCTATTAGCTTAGATTCCTCTGGTAATAGGCGGAAGGTGCCACTAGAAGAGCCACACACAGGGCATGCAGGCGGGCGCTCAAGGATATCGCCTACAAGTTCGCCTTCCGGAGGCCAGTCGAACTTGTGGCAACCGTGTTCTCGAGTGCAGTGCATGAATCGGGCCTTGACTATCTTCTCTTTCACGGGGGTTGTTCTAACTAGTATACCTTCAAGCATTACAAGTTTTCCGAGATATTCGCTTCTCAGCCTTCTAAGCGGTACTACTCTCGGAAGCGCACGTATACGTACATAGAACCTATCAATGGACTCGGCATAATCTGGTGCTTCGTGTAGGACTATCTCCTTAACTGCCTCGCTGGCCTGCTGGAGTACCTCGTCCGGCTTCTCTATGAGCAGTCTTGCTAATCTATTGTCAAAGAGGTAAAGGTCGTTATAGTCTATTATTAGGCTCTTCTGGCCCATTGTTATCATTTGTTTTATACGTTCACGGTACTTGTATGAACCGTTACGGTCGCGGAAACTCCGCACGAACTCGTAGAACTTCTCATGTACATCTACTATCTGCTCTTGCTCAAGCTCAGCTGACAGCGTCGTCATGGCTATGCTATACCTCGGTTCCGGCCCTAGACCAGCCTATGTAGCAGGTGTACCCCCTTAACCCTTCTTACACATGCAAGGTGTGGAGTGAAACTATGGGAACACCCTAGTTTGACCGGGGTAATAGATGACGCCGCCAGAGTTCTATAGTCTTATAGAGTGTATCTAGTAGAGCAGACTCTTCGGGTGCAAGTTTTGATGATATTTCGGCCATACTGGTAGGGCTGCGGAGACTTTGCAGCATTATAAGTAGGCGCTTGTCAACTATCTCTAGGAGGTATTGGAGTGCTTTCTGTTTCTCTTCGAGCAGAATAGGGTTTAGTTCCCGTCTTACTCTATCCTCCAGGCTTCTTATGAACTCCTTGACATCCTGGTAGAAATTCTGCGGCAAAGGCTCTAGTTCGGCGGGTGTGCGTGCGCTTAATACGGAGAAGTGTACGCGGGCGATATCTTCTATGTTTATCGGTGATTCAGTAACCTCTGCTATGCCTTCGTGTGTAAGTGCCCTCGCTAGCCAGTAGGGGACCTCTATTTCTATGCCCTTCTGTAACTCTATGCGCTGACCGTCTAGTGTTAATGGTTTGTCGTCGCGGACAATCATTACTCTGACGGGGCGGAGCTTATACTCCATCTCTGATATTTTGAGTAATAGCTCGAGCTTACTCTTCAGCAACGAGAAAGCCCAGCCTTAATTGGCGAGACTGCCCTAATATAGGCGTTAACTTGGTACAGCCACCGTATGGGAGGAAGGAGGATTAAGCCTTGGCCTCGAGTATTGCTGAACTACTCTGGGCGGAGAAGTACCGTCCCAGATCCCTCGACGAGATTGTGAACCAAGAAGAGATAGTTAGGAGGCTAAAGAAATTCGTTGAAGAAAAGAACATGCCGCATCTACTCTTCGTGGGGCCTCCGGGCACAGGAAAGACTACTGCAGCACATGCGCTGGCTCACGATCTTTATGGCGAAAACTATCTACAGTACATGTTGGAGCTAAATGCTAGTGACGAGCGAGGTATAGATACCATAAGGACGAAGGTAAAGGAGTTTGCTCGTAGCAGGACACCACCCAATGTGCCGTTCAAGATTGTGTTGCTAGATGAGGCCGACAATATGACAGCTGATGCACAGCAAGCCCTACGCCGCCTAATGGAAATGTATACGGTCTCTACGCGCTTCATACTTATTGCTAACTTTCCGAGCAAAATAATTGAGCCTATACAGTCACGTTGTGCTATATTTAGGTTCACACCGCTGAAGAAAGAAGATGTCATAGCTAGGCTTAAGTGGATATGTGAACAGGAGGGATGCAAGTATACCGAGGAAGGCCTTGAGACAATCTACGAGGTAAGCGAGGGCGATATGAGGAGGGCTATCAACATACTACAAGCAGCTGCGGCCCTTGGCACCGTAACGCCGGAGGTAGTGTACAAGGTAGTTGGGCTTGCACATCCTAAGGAGATTAGGGAGATAATCCGGCTAGCTCTTGAGGGCGAGTTTCTCAAAGCCAGAGAAAAACTTAGAGCACTAATGATAAATTATGGTCTAAGTGGAGTTGACGTCATCAAGCAGATACACAGGGAGATATTTGGCCAGGAGCTTAAGCTGCCCGAGGAAATAAGAGTAATGATAGCTGACTATACTGGCGAGATACAGTTTAGGCTAGTAGAGGGTGCTGATGACGAGATACAGCTAAATGCCTTCCTCGCATGGTTAACATTGTTAGGCCAAAAGCTCCGTAGCACATCTTGATTTATTGTTTTTGCGTACCGTACTAGTGAGATAGAAGTTATCAGCGGACGTATTTTAATAGTGCATAGTGTCCGTCTTGAGAGAGGGACTAAGGTGTGGTAACAAGGAACTTACCATGGATTATAAAATATAGGCCACGTAGAGTAGAAGACGTAGTAGACCAGGAACAGGCAAAGGAGAAATTCATACCTTGGCTTAGGCAATGGTTACGAGGCCGGCCACCGGAGAAAAAAGCAGCGCTCTTCTATGGACCTGCAGGCGTAGGCAAGACTAGCCTTGTTGAAGCAGCAGCTCACGAGTATGGACTAGAACTTATAGAGATGAATGCCTCTGACTTTCGTCGACGAGAAGATATAGAGAGAATAGCGAAAGTTGCGGCAACACAGTATAGTCTCTTTGGTCGCAAGAGAATAATACTACTTGACGAAGTAGACGGTATATCAGGCACAGCTGATAGGGGAGGACTCGACGCTATACTCGACCTCATTAATGTTACTAGGCACCCGATAGTGATGACTGCTAATGATCCATGGGATCAGAAACTCCGTCCTCTCCGGGAGGCAGCGCTGATGATACCGTTCAATAGACTGTCTGAAAGGCATGTTGTGCAAGCATTGAAGAGAATATGTATAGCAGAAGGTATTGAGTGTGAGGATGCAGCGTTAAAACTAATTGCACAGCGTGCGGAGGGAGATCTACGCTCAGCTATAAATGACTTGCAAGCTATAGCTGAGGGATATGGAAGAGTCACAGTAGACATAGTTAGGGGTGTACTGACTTCAAGGGATAGACAATACTCGCCATGGGAGATGTTACGGCATTTATTCATGTCTAAATATGCATGGCAGGCAAAGAGGGCAGTTACACATGCAGATCTGGACTATGACACTATGTTGCAATGGCTTAACGAGAATATTGCCATACAGTATAGTGATCCAGAGGATATATGGCGTGCCCACGAATCTCTGGCTCGTGCAGACATCTTTATGGGCAGGATAAGGAGAACGCAGTCATGGGATCTGTTATCGTATGTCTTCGACTTAGCGGGTCCAGGTATTGCTCTAGCTAGAAAGAAGAGCAAGTTCAAGTGGGCAAAGTATCAGTTTCCGCAGAAGATACTGTTGCTAGCACGTACCAAAGAGACTAGGGAGGTAAGGGATGCTATAGCCGAAGTTCTCGCAAAAAGGCTACACATATCTAAGGCTAGAGCGAAAAGCGAAATAATTCCATTTCTTTCTATGATCTTCCGTGAACGTCCAGACTATGCAGCTCGCATAGCCATAGGATACAACCTGACTGATAGTATGATAAAGTATTTGGCAGGTCCAGTTTATAACCAGGTAAAGGAGCACATTAACATGTTGCTGCTAAGGCTGGAAAGGGCAGCCAGCGCACCAGCTCGCACAAAAACAGCTGCCAACAAGAGTGTGCAACATGCAAGCGTTGCTGCCAGCACTAGCAGTAGTAGTTCAGTGAAACGCAAGAGTACTAGGAGGACGAGTTCCCGGCGTAGAAGAAAGGGTGGAGGTACTCAAACAACACTCCCTATATAGCTATAGTACTAGCTCCCTAACGGTGTTTCTGCCTTAATTTTGTTCTCAACGATTATTTTCTCTATAAGGGTCTCGGGATAGAGGCCTCTATCGTCTTTTTCTATCTTTTTTACCATATCCCATACGTTGAGTAGAGCTACGCTGACAGCTGTCAGTGCTTCCATCTCGACACCGGTTCTCGCGATAGCTTTTACACGAGCCCTACACGCTACGTGCTCATCGTCCTCTATGAAACATTTTACATCAACGCTTGTTATCTCAATAGGGTGGCACATGGGTAGTAACTGAGGAGTTAACTTAGCAGCCTGAATACCGGCAATTGCTGCAACAGAGAGTGGATCCCCTTTCTCAATTTCACCTCTACGTATGAGATCTATTGTGGTTTTCTTTAATTTAATTCTACCATAAGCTACTGCTTCGCGGTAAATGGTGGGCTTCTGCGATATATCTATCATTTTTGGCCTAGAGGATGATAGGGCAGACATAGCATTATACACCATAGACTGTCCAGGTGCAAAGAGGGTGCGACAAGGGCTCTAAATGTTATCCTAATGAGTTGTTTTTCTGACTTAGAGAATCATGATTTAATTTAGTGTCTACGATAAGTCTTCGAGACTCTTTAGCAGTTCTATTATTAACGCAGTCTTAGGATTGTCGTATCTTAGGCTAAAAAGTCTAAGTCTACCAATGCGTTGTTCTTCTACAAGGCCTAGTCTCTTCAGATCCTTGAGGTGTTGCTCTACAAGGCGGTGATGGAGGCCGGTATCCTTGACTATTCGTGTTATGTTCAACTGGCCACTCCTTACGAGCGTATATATTATCTTTACTTTACCCTTGCTGCCGAGTAGCTCTGCTATCTGTTTATTTATATTGTTTATATTGCTCACTCCGTTTCCCTCTTGTACTCTATTATCTCGGTTATGTGTTTCTCAAGGAGTTCAAGGGGGCCTATACTTATGCCTATTAGTGTACTCTTTCCACGATAACCTTTTCCTGATACACGAGCATCTATAATGCCCCTCTTCTTCAAGTCCATAACGTATTCATAGACTTGTGTATGCCGTCTTGGTTTTTCGCCTATTTCTTCACATATGCGTTGGTATTCTTCCTCTACCTCGCCTATTCTGACATATGCTTCTGACGAATGCCTCAGGCTTCGTATTGCTGCCAAGAGTATGAGTAGCTCGTGTAATGGCAGATGTTTTATGACATCATTTATCATTATTGAAAGGTTGGGGTTTGTTTTTGCAAAGGCTCTCCTTACGTGCTCTATAGTAACTGTGGGAGAGCCTTCATTATCAGCTTCCGTTCCGGCCAGCATAAGTATTTCTAGTGCCAGGCGTGCATTACCGCTTCCGCCGGTGTCGACGCCCACTAGTTCAGAGATATAGTTCAGCACGTCATCACTGATAGTGCCTTCATAGAATGCTTCGCTGCTTCGGTATTTCAGTATATCAAATAGCTCTGCGCTGGTGTATGGCTTAAAGTGTATGACATTTCTGACTAGATAGCTTTCGGTAGCCGAGTCTAAACGGCTTAGGCTGGTTAACCCTCTCGTGATGAATATGTAGCTTATTCGTTTGGTAAGCTCTGGATGTTCATCGTATGTTCGTACGAGGAAGTAGACGGCATCGTTGCCAGCAACTTCTATAAAGTAGTCGAACTCGTCAAGTGTTATTATAGTGTAGATGTTTCTATTCTCGAGATGTTTCAGTATTATTTGGAACATCTCTTGTGCTGAGAGACCTCGAGGAGGTATAGGTATATGCAGCTGTCTAGCTATCTCTTGTACTACGAAGTATAGAGTTCTATCGCGATGACAGTTGACATGTACATATTCTAGCTTTATTCCACGTTGCCGTGCAAGATGCTTGAAGTCGCTTCCGAATCTCCGTGCTGTAGCACTCTTACCGGTACCTATGCTACCAACTAGCAGTACACGCTGAGAGATCGTGCCAGGTTCTAACAATAATGGACGGAAGTAAGTAGCCAAGCTCTTGAGTTGTTCCTCCCTGTGTGGCAGATACGCGGGCACATACTCTGGGTATAGTTTCTCCCTACTCTTGAATACTGAAGGGTGCTCGAGGACACTTTCGATTATGTCACGTGCGGTAGGCATAGTTTCAGTCTACCCATGTAACCTACGCCATGTATTACCTTTTACTCTCTTCCGCCGAGGTGTTGCCGAGTCTCATCTTACGCCATGTCTGCATACGATCCCACTTACTTTTCATGATAGCCGCAACAATGCCGTACCTAGTATCTTCAAGCTTTAGTACGTAATCAGACTTGCGTAGAATCCTAAGTCCCACCAGGGCGGTTAGGGAGTTAGATAGAGCGTTGTTCCACCTTTTATCATCTCCACCTAGCATGAAGAATCCTCGGGGCTTAACCTCTAAGCCGATAGTATCGTCTTTTACACGATCGCGTATGAGACTGTACAGCACATCGATTAGACGTTTTACTGAAGAGGAATCTTCAACATTAGCTGTTAGCTCGACGAGATATTCCACCGGAATTACCCGCTCTATAGATGCCGGAGGCTCTCTGACAACGAGCTTAAATGCATGCATGGGCTCTAGTTTGCACGAAAAGACGTATAGTAGGGGTACTCTTTCATCTGCATATACATTTACACTCTCATCATACCTGAAGAGTGCGTCGCCAAGCTCCTCTATAGCGGAGGGTAGCCGCCAAGGTTTAGTAGTTGCAATGAGTACTAGTCTACACTTATTCATAGATGGTAATCACCGTAACCTGTACTCTGGCCCTTTGCAATGCAGTGTTGAATTGATATAAAGGGTTGTATCCCATAAGTAAAAATGATGGTGTTAAGGACCTAGCCTATAGTATGAGATGTATATAGGTAGACGAAGCCTTTGTACACTAGTCTTCCTGCATAAACGGCGTCCCCTGCCAGCTCCTCTTCTATACGTAGAAGCTCATTGTACTTGGCTGTCCGTTCCCCTCTGGCTGGCGCTCCTGTCTTGATGAATCCGACTCTTAGGCCCACGGCTATATGTGATATTGTCGTATCCTCGGTCTCTCCGCTTCTGTGGCTCACTATTACACGCATACCATTACGTAGTGCGGCATATGCGTAATCTATAGCTTCGGTTAGTGTTCCTATCTGGTTAACTTTCAGTAGAGCAGCATTTGAGGCCCTGTACTCGATGCCTTTCTTTAAGCGCTCTAAATTGGTAACATAGAGGTCGTCACCTACTATAAGGACTTTGCTGCCAATGCGTTTTGTTAGCTCTGCGTGTCCTTCGAAGTCATCCTCGTAGAAGGGGTCCTCTATGCTGGCAATAGGGTACTCCTCTACGAGGCTGACATAATAGTCAAGAAGCTCTTCCTTACTGAGAGATTTACCGTCGACTAAGTATACGTTCTTTTCGGCGTCGTAGAAATGTGATGCGGCCGCGTCTAGGGCGAGAAGTACATCGTCGCCTAATGCGTAGCCGGCCTTGTTTATAGCTTCACGGAGAGCTTCAAGGGCCTCTCTATTATTCTTCATAGGCGGTGCATAGCCTCCCTCATCGCCGACATTAATAGCCATGGCCCCGTAGCGGTTCTTTAGAACTTGTTTAAGTGTATGGTACACTTCTACAGCAATGCGAAGAGCGTCCTTAAATGTATCAGCGCCCACGGGAACTATCATAAACTCCTGGAAGCTTAGTTCATTCCCTGCGTGTGCGCCTCCGTTTATTATGTTTAAGAGTGGTACAGGTAGGATGAAAGTCCCTCCACTGCCACCAAGGTACTCGTAAAGTGGTATGCCTGCGGTGTCGGCAGCAGCCTTAGCCACGGCAAGCGACGTGGCAACGATGGCATTGGCTCCAAGCCTAGACTTGTTAGGTGTACCGTCGAGTCTACACATGATGAAGTCTATAAGTCTCTGTCTACGTGAGTCAAGTCCACGTAGTCTGGGGCCTATAATGTTGTTCACGTTATATACGGCCTTGCTGACTCCCTTGCCCTTAAATTCTCTACCGCCATCCCTGACTTCTATAGCTTCGTGAAGTCCCTTAGAGGCTCCCGCGGGAGCAGCGGCGCGTCCGAAGCCTCCGCGCGTAACAACATCTACTTCTATTGTTGGGTTGCCCCTAGAGTCTAGAATCATCCTGGCGCGGACATTCTCTATAGTAAAGTCTTCGCGGAGACTAGCCGGTAAACCCATATAACAGCACCCCTTCTTCCAGCCCGGAAGGGCTGTAGACGTGCGTATACTCATCGTTGGTGCTGGTAAACTAGGCTCGCTACTCGCCAAGAGGCTGTCGGAAAAGGGGCACGAAATAATAGTTATCGACAAGGACGAGAAAAAAGCAAAAGCGGTAGCCGAAGAAGCCGACGTAGCATCCTATGTAAGAGATGCCACCGACCCGTCTGCGTATGACGAAGTAAACATAACGAATGTGGATGTTGTAGTGGCTACTACAAATAGAGACGAAGTGAATCTGTTCGTAGCCTTGATGGCCCGTGAGTATGGAGTGCCACGTGTCATAGTAAAAGTCAGAGATAGTCGGATCGCACAATTATTATCCAGAATAGGTATTGCTGAGCATGTTGTAGTAGAGCCTAGAGTAATAGGCTCAATAGTGGAGGGTATAATAGAGGGTAAATACAATGTAGTTGAGCTAGTACCTGTTTACATAGGCGGGTTTAGGCTTGTTACGATAACCATAGCTGAAGGAAGTAGTGTAGAAGGACAACTTCTCGATGAAGTAAAGTATCCGCGTCATGGTGTTAAAATACTTGCAGTATTCGATGGAGAAGAATTCCACGATCCTGGTGAGGTTCTACGACTAGAAGCTGGGTATCAGATTATAGCATTGGTACGCGATGATGTAGTAGAGGAGTTTCTTGAAGCATTTAGATGAGCAGTCTACAGAGGATAGCCTACCAGACCGGGGGTGTCATCAAGACGTGGTTGCAAATGAAACAACACAGACTCTAACAGTTGATAATGTGACCAGCCTCATAGGCCAAGCTGCAGGATTTATAAAGACACAGCTATTGACACCGCTTATACAATTATCAATAGTATTTGTAGTTGTGTATTTGTTTCTGCGCATAGTGAGATCTATACTGCTCCGTCTACAGAAACGTGATCTCGTATCCAGTACACTTGCCGAACAAATTTACCGGCTAGTTTCGCTCGTAACATATACAGTAACGATAATAACACTAATCTACATGTTCACGAGTGCAAGAGAGGTCATCTATGTATTAATAGTAGCACTGGCTGCAATATTGCTAGCGAATTGGAGCATAATAGCAGATATATCTGCATACTACATAATGTTGGCGTTTAGACAAACTCATAGAGCTGCAACACTCATAGAGCTACCACGCCTCGGTATAAAAGGCAAAATCATCGGAACAGGACTATTCCATACACGGATACGTACGCTTTCAGGTAAAATAGTCTACATACCAAATCACGTAATGCTAAGCGAGCCTGTCGCGCAACTGGCAAACGTTCAAAGCACTGTAGCGCTAGAAGTAGAGCTAAACATACCTAAGGTTGAGAAAGGTAACCCTATAGAGCAACTTGAGCGTAATATCAAGAGTATCCTAGGCGAGGCAAGACTCGCTACGAGACCACAAGACATCACAATACTAGTACTTAGCGCTGACAACAATCGTGTAAAGCTTGAAATTCATGTACCAGTAATGGGTGCGGAACCTCGACCAGCAACTATAAACAACATAATATCAACACTCATGGATGAACTTGAAGAACTCTCGCCATCAATAAGGTTGAAGCAACTTGTCTAGAGTTAGCGCAAGCCTATTAGCGGATAGCCATTATGCTAGCACTAATGCGGTAGAGCTAAGCTAACGGTGGTGTCGATGCCGAGAAGGAAGAGAGACCCTTATGTCTGTCCCCAATGCGGTACTAGAACAGAACCTTCCAAAACATGGCAGCTAGTATCGCCCTTTCCCGACGCCAAGGGGCGTATAACAATAACAGTGATGGGTAGCTTCGTCTGTCCAGAATGTGGTCACCGATGGAGATCGGTAGTGTCTAAAATAAAGGTCGGTGGTAATGAAGTTGAAGTAGAGTCTGGCAAGGGAGCTAAGGCGGCAATAAAGAGTGACAAGGAAAAGGAGGAACGCCGTGGAGAAATAATAGAAATAGATATAGACGATATAGATGAAGAAGATTAGATTACATAAATGAGACATAAATTGTTTGATAGTATCGATTAATACAACTAATTTCCGGGGTCTTTTAATGCAGGAGAGCGTAAGAGTGCTCTTGAAGACACTAGCAATACTATTGCTGCTTGCTTCAGTGCTGCTAATCATAAAAAGTTATATAAAGAACGAATTAAATGTTGATACGCCCTTTGTTGTGGTCGAAGGATATAGCATGCTACCTACACTCTACAATGGTGACATTGTAATAGTCTACAAACCTCCTCCCGATGACATAAAGGTTGGTGATATACTAGTCTACCAGAGCCTAAGGGGAGAGCTAGTTATTCACCGTGTTGTCGGCATAAAGACGGGGCCCCAGTGTAACCCTGTATGCTATGTGACTAAAGGAGATAACAATCCTGTTGACGATGTTGCTCTAGGTTTACAACCGTATCCGGGTATAAGCTATGATGAGGTGGTTGGGGTAGTGTATCAAGTTAACATAGGTATAGATGGTAGAAGTGTTAAAGTGCCACTCCGTATACCATACCTTGGACTTCTTACCTTCATTACACAGAGGTAAAAGGACACTTACCTTTCTTGGCAAAATACTCGGAGACCTCGCGTATCCATCGCCCGGTAGATTTAAGCCGTGAGACTTTACGCAGGAATTCAATACAGTCTATGTCGTCGCGTTTGCGCCATTCGTTAAAGGCTGCTTGTAACTTCTCTAATGCCTCTAAGTGGAAACGGCATAAGTTGTTTTCAAGTGGTTCACGCCAGCATACAATACAATGCTTATCCGGCGTCACGATGTTAAGAGCTTTGGCTAATTCTATGCCAACATCCCTCATTGCTGTCGACTTGAAGTTGGTAAGTATAGTTCTTAGTAAAGTCTTGGCCTCCTTTATGACTTCCAAGCGGGTGGACTTTTTGTTTCTAATGGATTCGAGCTTTTCCTCGAAATAGCGCGTCAACTCTATGCTCGTAAGCTGAGGGAAATACTTTGCTAATATCTCCGCTACGGCATGACCTAGCTCCGTTACCTCTACTTTCCTGCCTTTTAGGCTCAAATATTTGCGCTCGAATAGAATTTCGACTATCCTAGCTCTGGTAGCCTCAGTGCCTATGCCAACACGCTCCATCCATCTCACAAGAGAAGCCTTAGTATAGGGTTCTGGAGGATTGTTATAGACCACTCTTACAGATACACGCTTGATCTCTATTTTCTCGCCGACACGAAGCCGTGGTATACGACTCTCCTGGGGCATGGCAAAATGGTATATATTAAGCCAGCCAGGTTCTTGTATGTATAGTCCTGCAAGTTCGAGAGAGCCTATGTTGGATGCTGTAAGTCTGGCACGTGCATGAGCTATTATGGCTGCGGGTGCCATAGAGGCTAGAAACCGCCGGACGATGAGATCAAATATCTTCTTCCGTGCACCAGTAAGAGGCTCTGTTGGAACCTCGCCGGTGGGATGTATGGCAGGGTGCGCTGGATCATCTTTAGGACCGTTGCGTGGACGCGGCAATCCACTTGCAGCCCTTAGTACGTAGCTTGTCAGTTGTCTGTATTCGGCCATCCTCTGTAGCCCCTTAACTATGGATACAACGTCTACAGTGTCGGGGATCTTTTGGCTATTAGTCCGTGGATAACTAATCAGCCCGTCTAGATATAATTGCTCGGCGATTTTCTGTGTAAACATTGGGCTGTAGCCAAAGTACTTGGCGGCCTCGGCTTGAAGGTCGCCGAGGTTGAAAGGATATGGCGGAGGTACTTTCTCCTTCCATTCACGGTATGATGTAACCTTAAGAAAACGTAGCTTCTTCAATCTCTCTGCAGCGAGTTTTGCTTCTCGACGTGTATCGTAGACGGCTATACGTCCAGTATAGGTAAATCCACCAATACTTATAGAAACGTTGACAGCAAAACTCGGTATAGGAACAAATAGGTTGACTTCTCGGTCACGTGCAACAGCCTCTATGAGTGTGGGAGATTGGACTCTACCAGCACTCAATACTATACGCCTACCTGTAACAGAGTATAATGACTCCATGAGTGCTCTGCTAACGTTAATGCCCCATATCCAGTCAAGCTCGTGTCTGGCAAGTCCGGCTTCTATCATGTCCCAATCTAGGGGACTTAGACGTCTAAAGGCGTGCTGTATGTCCTGCCGTGTTAGCGCACTAAATTTAGCCCTATAGGCTCTATTGACTCCGCCAAGATGCTTGATAATCATGTAACCGATTACGCTGCCCTCTATATCATAGTCACATGCGTTAATGAAGGCGGAAGCCTTGCGGCCCAGAGCCTCTAGCGTCTCGAAGAAGGGTTTAGTATACGAGGCGCTAGCATCTATATGCCATAGAGGAGCCCAATAATAGTTGAATACAGGAAAACCCCTCTCATCGGTAGTCAGCCCAAATAGGTGGCCGGCCGCGGAGGCCACAACGTATGTACGTCCTTGCCATGAGACAATCCAATATGGCACTTTCCCAAATCTGCAGAGTCTTGGCTTGCTATTTGAGAGAGCCTCTGCTATCTTGCGGGCAGCCTTAGGCTTCTCGGCTACAACGAGCACGTACCCATATCCTATATTACAGCCTCTCTGTGTTCTAGCCCTCCAGACAGTACGTCTTTTCACCGGCATATTGTTGATGCTCCCTCGCTATTTCCAGACATCTATACCTTGTGCTTGACAACAATCAATGACAACTTTGGTAACAGCGGCAAAACATGTAACGGTGGGCAGTTTCTTAGTAAAAGTAATGCGCGTCCTTAGTGGAGTAGTATAAAGGGAAATATGACTAAGACAATCTAGTGTATACGGAGTCTAAGTTTATCTAGCTCTACCAACCACTTTAGAGGAATGGCTTGCACATCGCCGCGCCTAGTATAACGTATGATAGTCATTGGCAGTATGCCTGCTTTCAGTTCCTCCTTGGCGAGGAGAACTGGATCCTCTTTAATGCTCTTTGGAAGATCTTCTGCATTGATTAATACAGGTGCACCCATGCTTATCTGGAGTGCCCTGACGCCAATGATTCTTGCACGCTCGAACCGTGTAAGCCATGGTGGCCCAATCTTAATCTTCTTCTTGAGTTCGTTGGCGTCGAGCTGCTGGGCTTGCATACTCTCCCCCGCACTCTGAATGCCAGCTCAAGGGCAGTATAAAAGCAGAACCTTAACAACTAGTACTAAGTGGTACGAGTCGAGATTAATGCATGACAAAAAGCTGTTCTAGTGAACTAGAAGGGAAGGGCTAGAAAATTCTCTTTACTCTTCCTTACCCTTCTTACCCTTCTTTTCCTCGGTCTTGGGGGCGGCGGCTATCACGTCGTCGATCTTTAGTATTGTTGTTGCAGCCTCTGTTGCGCTCTTGAGTACCTGCTCTTTGACTAGTATAGGCTCTATCACGTTGATCTTAGTCATATCCTCCTCTATCTTGGCGTTTATGGCGTCGATGCCGGCAAAGGTCTTGCCCTCGGCGTGTAGCCTCCTTAGGTCCATTAGTGCCTGTAGTGCATCCATGCCAGCGCTCTCTGCTAGTATCATTGGTATCTCCTCGAGTGCGTCTGCGTATGCCTCTACTGCTAGCTGCTCCTTGCCGCCGAGGCTCTCAGCAAACTTCCTCAGCCTTAGAGCTAGCTCTACCTCTACAGCGCCGCCGCCGGGTACTATCATGGGCTTCCTTAGCACGTTGCGGAGCACGTGGAGGGCGTCGTTTAGGCTCCTCTCAGCCTCATCTAGCACCATGTCGTTGGCGCCGCGTATGAGTATTGTTACTGCCTTGGGGTTGGGGCAGCCCTCTATGAACACCATCTTATCGTTGCCGACCTTCCTCTCCTCTACTAGCTTAGCGAAGCCTAGATCCTCGGGCTTGAGGTCACGTAGACTGCTCACAATCTTGCCGCCAGTGGCGTACTCTAGCTTCTCTAGATCGCTCCTCTTTACTCTTCTTACTGCCATTATGCCCTTCTTGGCTAGGAAGTGCTGTGCTACCTCGTCGATGCCCTTCTGGGTTATTACCACGATGCCAGCCTTACCAGGCTCGAGACCATCCTTCTTCATACGCTCAACAGCAACACTATAGATCTTCTCAACCATCTCGCGTAGTAGGCGTGCCTCCTCATCTAGGAAGGCCTTTATCTGCTCTGGGGATGTTATGTTGATCTTTGCAGTTATCTCTGGCTTCTCGACCTCTAGTGGAGCGTCGAGGAGTACAATGTAAGCGTTCTCAACCCTCCTAGGCATGCCAGGGTGTACAACCTCCTTGTCGAGCACGATGCCCTCTATGAGCTGGCTGTCGAGTAGGCTGCCGCCCTTCTTCTTCTCAATCTTTATCCTGTCTAGGCGTACCTCGTAGGTGCCGTCGCCCTTAGGCTCTGCGACACGTAGTACAGCCTCTACGGCCATGTCTGTCAGCTTGTCCATTGTGGCGCCGCTGCCTACATACTTGCTGTATAGGCTTGTAGAGGCTATCCTCTTTAGGAGTTGGCGGTCGTTTATGTCGACCTTGATACCTATCTTAGATAGCTCCTTGAGGGCGAAGTCAAGGGCCTTCTTGTAGCCCTCGATTATCGTTGTTGGGTGTATGTTCTCGTCTAGGAGGTTCTCTGCCTTGTCTAGGAGCATACCGGATAGAACTACGGCGCTTGTGGTGCCGTCGCCTACCTCAGCGTCCTGGGCCTTTGCAACTTCTACTAGTAGCTTTGCTGCTGGGTGTTGTATCTCCATCTCCTTTAGTATTGTGGCGCCGTCGTTGGTTATTGTTACGTCGCCGAAGCTGTCTACTAGCATCTTGTCTAGGCCGCGTGGACCTAGGCTGCTCTTGAGGACTTCGGCGAGAACCTTAGCAGCGAGTATGTTGTTGCGTAGGGCCTCTCTACCGTATACCCTCTGTGTACCCTCCTTTAGGACTAGTACTGGTACACCGAGCGCCATGGTTTACACCTCTAAGCGTCCCTTATGTCCTTGTGTCCGTGTGTGTTGCCTTCAGAGTGCTTCTATATAAACCTTACTGTACTTCGTTATGTGAAGTCAACCATTAAATATGGAATGTGAACTCAAGGATGTAAAGCGATGATAGTCCTAAGACTAACTTAGAATCGTAGTGACAGTCCGAGCTTTGCAGGACTTATATTACGGCTACGGAGCGCATACAGAATGCCCCGCCTAATAGCATACTTGTCGCTCTGGTAGTTATAGAAGAATCCTATTTGTTCCCAGACCTTCTCACCCTCAAAGTACAGTTGAAGTCTCGGAACAGAAGACACATAGCGGTTCACTACAGCAGGCGCTGTTGCGGCATCAACTCTCGCCACGGCTATTATAGGCTCCACGACAAAGGCGATGTCCTCGATAATCCCAGCTAGGTACCTTCCAGTAGGGCTGCGGGAATCATAAAACAGCACTAATACTATCCGTGCTGACTCCAGTAGACTCTTAAACTCATCTAGCGACTTTATCTCGTGCATAACCAGCCTTCCTCTCCTCAAGCATTCTCCGCAGCATCTCCCTTTCAGAACGCGTGAGATGCAACACTATATCAGTTGGCTCTCGTGGCGCTGAGGGAGGTTTAATGGTGCTGCCTACAACTACAAATCCTCTTTCTATAGCTTCCATCACTTCGCTTGACGAGTAGAATTCCACAAGTTCGGCCAGCCTAAACTCGAAGTCAATAGCCTCCTTAGCCTCCCTTTCAGACAGTGTATAGCCGCACACCATACATTCTAGCTCGGGAGTAACGGCCCTGAACCCACATCGGGGACAGGATACAGGTGTTGGTGTGCCATACTGTTCCCAGAGGCTCCTAAGGAGCGGGAGTAGATCTTTTCTGCCAAGCTTCAAGGCGTCACGGTAAAGACGTGTAACATGCCTAGCAGCCACAGGCCCCCCATAGTTTACCACAAATTCCAGCTGTTCTTGTGTAAGCTCGTTCAACTTCTCCAAGAGATAGGCTGATGCAATCATGTAGACGTTGTTTATAGCTGATCTCAGCCTAGATATGATAGCATCTTTTGACGGTCTTGAGGAGTATTGTCCCACTATACCTTCTACTATAGGTTTAAGCATCTCCTTGTAAGACTCTTTATTGAGACCAAGTATTGCAAGCCCTAGCTTTTGTACGGCATCATCAACCATGCTATCTAGAAGCTTCTCGGGGTCGATCTTTACGCGTTGAGTAGCTCTCCTAGAACTACGTGCTCGTGTTGCTCCGACTCCCTTTCTAGAAGTATTTGACTTTGATCTGCTAACCCTTCTCCTACCACGAGGCACGATGCCCACTCCCTAATGAGTTTCGGATATAGAATTGCCTGGGTAAGTAGACCGGCAAGTCTTCCCGGAGATGACACGAAACACAGAAGCCCCTATAACTCTCCCTCAGCAAGTAGGACAGGATACTATGGGGAGATGTTGTTACTTGCCCCCCGAGACCCGGTAAAGCACCGGGGATGAAGACATTACCGCGAACAGAACCCCGTCACGGCCCCTTATTTCGCATATATGGTTGATGACTAATCAAATCCATGATACATGATGTGATGTATTTAGTTGGTATATGGATAGAGAATGTGAATAGAATGGAGTCGGAGCGAGTGAGACAGTCTTTTGGGTATTTGCTAGTAACGTTCGTCATACCAATCTCTTCCCTGAGGCAGATAAATAGGGCCATTCCTTGCAGCATAACGGCTGACAAGATAGCTCAATAGTACTTCTAGCTGACGTTTACGCTTACGGGCATTGCGGAGGGCAGTTTCTAGCTCCTCGAGAGAAACTTCTTGACCCCTAAACCAAGCCTTCACAAGCCTCTTGTATATGTAACGTAACAAGCTATCATACTCGTCTTCGAGATCTACGTTATAGCGGTATTTGTACACTATTTGTTCTATAAGCTCACCAAGATACTTGTCAATAAGCATTAGTGCGTCCTCATTCATGGCTTCCTCCAGGTTAACATCTACTAGCCTGCAGTTACACCCTATAACTCCTCCTCTTCACAAGACCTACAACGGTACGTGGGAGGTATCTAAACAATCCAAGTTGTAAGGACTTAATCAAAGACTTGTAGAGACGGGGGCTCAGCGGCTACCATCCTCAGCACCAGTAGCAAGGACATTAAACATGTAATGGTCTCAGCAGCGGTCAGAGCTCAACACCGCCCCCATTCTTAGTCTAGGACTAGTGCAGCCGTTAAACGCGTTATTAAATTATGGTTATGTAAACAGGGATGTCGTGGCTCAGAATGCTCGTGCAAAGACATCGGGCCATATTAGAGCCCTACTGCTACGGGTGCTCATCACAGCCCCTCTAGTGTGCTCTAAGACTGGTCACAGCCGAGCGCCTAGTATTATAGGCTAGGCATGCCTCCCGGTGCTTGTGGGGTGCGTGCGCTGTGAAGCCGCAGCACATCCGTATAAGCCCCGAAGAAGTGGCCGAAAGAGTAGTAGTCGTCGGCGACCCGGCACGTGCCAAGTTCCTCGCCGAGAACTTCCTAGAAGACTCGAAGCTTGTGAACGAGAAGCGCGGCTTCCATGTATACACAGGATACTACAATGGTACCCGGGTGAGCGTCGCAGTACACGGGATAGGAGGCCCCTCGGCAGCAATAGTATTCGAAGAACTATACATGCTCGGCGCCAGAACCATGATAAGGCTCGGCACAGCAGGAGGACTGGTCCCACAGCTAGAGATAGGCGATGCTGTAGTGGCGACCGGCGCAGCTTACATACATGGTGGTACTATAGGTTCCTACGTTCCTGACGCTTGTATGGTCGCAGCACCTAACCCGCTACTAACTACGCTGCTCTACGAGAAGGCTAAGGCTATACACGGCAAAGTATACCTCGGCCCAGTATTCAGCAGCGACGCCTTCTACGCGGAAGATGCCCACTTTGTAGAAAAGTGGTCCAAGCGGGGCATAATAGCTGTAGAGATGGAGGTAGCTACACTCTATGCACTAGCAGCGATGAGGGGCTTCAACGCAGCTGCCTTGCTAGTAATTTCAGATAACCTTGCAGTGCCTGGTAAGGAAGAGCTAAAGCATCACGAAGAACTAGAGCCATTTGTAGAAAAAGCAGCTAAAGCAGTATTCGAAGCGATAACAAGCTTCAACCGAGGCTAAAATGTTAGTATAGACTAATACTTAGGTGATATATATCAATGGTATGTCTCTAAACTCTTTGAAGATGAAAGCGACGAGTTAAAGGCCCCCTCTAACCGTTTTCCTAGATAGATCGTGGGGTGCCGCTGAAGAAGCCTTGGACGTATTCTCGACCGCTCTCTAACACTCTTCCGGGGTGACGTAAGCCGTGGCCACTGAGGCCCCTCCACATCACTTTAAACGGTTATTCGCTAACCGCGGCTTAGAAGTTACAGAGACTAGATCCCGCCAGGCAACGCTTTTCGGAGAAACTGTAGAGTACCACTCAGTATGCGGGCTAAAACAAGGCTCGTACAGGATTACTGTAAAACTGCTCCCTGCTCCTTCTGCCACACAGGTTGTGATAAACGCATCAAGTGAGGAAGATGCTAAGAAAGCAGCAGATAGGCTTGAGAGGCTAGGATTCAGCGTTGACACTGATGGGGAGACTGTGAGAGCTAAGACCCGAGACATAAGTCTAACGACGGTTAGTAGAGCTATAGATGTGGCGGAGGAAGCAACACGGTCTTGAAGGATCATATGGGCTTCGAAGATATAGTGAAAAGTCTGGGTCTCAATAAACTTGGTATAACGTACAGTAATATAGTGAAAGATGTTCTCGTCGTTGAAGGGGAAAAGGCTTGTCAGAGGATACTCTCCGAACCCAACATAACAGTTCTTAGGGTCATTGGTATAGAGACCATCAAATGTGAGGGTGAAACGGAGCTACGACTAGTAAGCAGAAACGGGTTGTCAATCAAGGCTAGAATACCTGGAAAAAGTCGTTGTTGCGATGTTGCAGAGTTGCCCCTCTACAAGCCTCGGGAAAACTACGTAGGACCAACATACAAGGCACTCGTGGACACACTGAGACAACTTATGTCGGGGCTAGACTCGCATGGTGTACCAGTAGTCGTTGACACATTTATACCGACTACCGGCAGATATTGCCGACCACGCATTGGTTGTACGCTTAGCCTACGTCGAGAGAATAATAGAGTTCTGGAGACATCGGAGCCCATTAGAACAGGAGTGTATAAGCCAAAAGTTGTCCACCCAACTCTTCTGGCATGGACGCGCAAGAGGGTAACCAGTAACAGTACCTACCATGTACCATGGATATACATAGGAGGAGCATCTAGCTATCTCCTACTTATCTGTACACCGCCGGCAGAAGTTTGCAGGGTATCCGTAGACAAAGAAGGGCTAGCCATCTTGGAGGAAGGCAAAGCCATAGCTATAAAGTCGAGACGGTATAGCCCATCATGGAGCTACACAACATACCTGGTCGGAAATGCGCTGGGAGAACTTGACGCGAATATAGAGGCCAAGAAACCAGCGATTTGGTCACCAACAGGACTAATACCACTAGCAGCCCATATAGAGAAGACGAAAAAGAGTATAGTTACCGAGCTTGTTGTTTGGAATCCTCTACCTATAGCGAAGAGACATGAACTGGTACTCGAGGAGTATCGAATCAAAAAGGCAGATGTTTATACAGGAATAGTGCCATATTGGGAGGAAGCAGTGACAAGCTTCAATAGAGTGTACCTGCCATTATCGGGAAACCAGTTGGCAATAGTAAGGATTAGTGGGAACCTGTTGCCTCCACTTCTGAGACAACGGCGGTAAATCATAAGACTAAGTTATGGTCATGGCGAAGAGACTTCTAACAGCATAAGATAACGGTTCTAAGACGTCTAAACTTTCATGACATTAGCAAGGTGTTTCCGGCACGACAGGTTTTGGCTCGACTTTTAACCGGAGCTTTCTACAGATATCACAGATGTACAAGGGTATACGTTTCTCATCTATGTTGCCACTTATTATCTGCTCAGCCATCTTGGAGACCATACCATAGAGTTCGGCATCATTCAAAACGGTGTCTATGTAGTCACCCCCTCTCCGCTTAAGTAGATAGTTTGATACAGCCGCGGGGGTAAGCTTAAGCAACTTAGCGGCTCTGTATATAGAAAGTCCATAGACGCGTACTAACACTATAGCTATCGATGCTCTTATTGATGGTACGTATTTTCTTACTGCTATCTCGCAGGGTGCTGAGAGAAAGTTAATCGTCTCCTTCATAGCTCCCTTAGCCCACTTTCACACGTGTTACTAGCTGTATCCTAATAACGGCTACTCCGGAGGGAACCTACCATATTGCTAATCTGTACTGCAAATAGCTAGCAGATAGACTAGTAGGGCGCAGAACATTCCGTATAGTTTGTCAGAGAGAAAAGAAGAAAAGAACCAAATTGTCTAATAACGCCCAGCGGCAAGAGGGATAGAGGAGTATAGATGGTGTATGACCCTTGATGGATCCCGTGAGGATGGAGATAGACCAAGAGACTCGTGAAGCCATACGTGAGGCATTCCAGGACCTTGTAAAGCCAGTAACAGTAAATGTATTCATAGGGCCGAACTGCCAATACTGTGATGAGGCGTTAAAGATAGCTAAAGTTCTTGAAGAAGAGGCGCCAGTAAAGAACGGAGAAAAGCTAGTGAAAGTACGCATATATGAGAAGGGTAAAGATGATGAAGTCTTTAAGAGACAGAGTATAGAGCGTGTGCCAACCATAACGCTTCTAGACGGTGTCATAAGGTATACTGGTACCCCTAGCGGCGAAGAGATACGAGGTCTCGTCGAAACAATAATAAGGATATCACAAGAGGATAGTGGCCTAGATTCCGAGACCATTGAGAAGATCAAGGAGCTATCTGAGCCGGTTCATGTAGAGGTTATAGTAACACCACAATGTCCTTACTGCCCCTATGCAGCACTCTTGACAAATATGTTCGCATTTGAGGCATGGAGACATGGTAAAAAGAACTTCATAGCCGACACTGTAGAAGCCTATGAAAACCCCGATATAGCTGACAAGTATAATGTAATGTCTGTACCGGCTATAGCGATAAACGGCGTTCTAGCATTCGTAGGCGTACCTTATGAAGAGGACTTCATTGAACGGATAATAGATATAGTAAAGCGCGGACGCAAAGTAGCTGGTCCGGAAGTTCTATCAGAGAGCGCAACCGGTGTGTAAGTGTAGCCCCGATGGCCTCTTTATTTAATGCACAGTTAAGCATAAACTCTATTGTTCTCTCAAGCGATATTATACTAGCCAATTAATGGGGCTCCGACAAATGCCTTGTCATCACTGCTATAATTAGATTATCTATCAGCGTCGGGAGTATTCTTCATGGCCCCTATATACGGCGAGACTAGTCACGGTTCTTAATCCTTAGCCATAAGGTAGTCTGGCCAAGAAAGAAAAACTGCCGGGTAAGGGTAGCTCGGGAGATGTTTAAGAAATAGTTGATGAGATGGCCCAGAAAAAGATACAATGTAGACTAGTGAAGCTTACACTAGAAAGTTTTCACGACTACTGTTTTAGAATCTCGGCTATCTTCCTCTTGGCAATGTCGGCTACTACTTTTCCGTCTACTTTTCCACGGAGCTTCGGCATTACTCTACCCATTACCTTGCTCAGGGCAGCATAACCGCGTGCCCTAATTTCGTTCTCGAGGGCTTTGACGGCTTCTTCGACCATCTTCTCTACTGTAGACATATCTACAGTCTCTATGCCTAGCGCTTTAATGGCAGCTTCCACGCTCGTGCCTGGGTTCTTAGCCAGGTATGAAAGCAACTCGGGTATTGCGTCCTTAGCTATTCTGCCATTCGCAACAGCGGCTAGTGCCTCCTCTATTTGGCTGTCATCAAGATTGTCTACTGGTATACCTTCTCTGGCTAGGCTACGGAGTATATTCGTGAATATTGAAGCTATGTATGATGGATGCACCTTATCGCCGTATTTGGCTGCTAGCTTCTCGAACAAGTCTAGCCGGACATCTCTTATGATCTGGCGGGCTAGGTCGTCGCTGAGCCCGTATAGCTTCTTTAGTTTCTCGAGCTTCTCTGTAGGCTTCTCTGGTACTATCTTACGGGCCTCCTCTAGCAGCTCCTCGGTGACCTCGAGTGGTGGTATGTCGGTCTCAGGATACATACGAGCAGAACCGGGCTGTGGCCGCATAAACCTAGTAGTCCCGTCCTCCTTGGCAGCTCTTGTCTCCTTCGGTATGCCTTCCAGAGCGATACGTGCCCTCTCGAGTACGGCTTGTAGCGCTTTCCGAGCTTTGCTCTCCTCATCGGCAACTATCACTACTGCGTCACGACCCTTGACGGCTTTGGTTGCTTTGTATAGTTCCTCGACCTCCTCAGCGGTTATACCATATCCGGGTAGCTCATCTGTATGGAATATGCCATCGACGCCACCCCAGAACCGTGCATAATCGGCTAGCTCGGTGCCAAAGCGTCTTCCAGGTTGAACCTCTACGCCGAGTATGCCGTGGAAGCCTGGAAGCTTTACAGCCAGAACTTTGCCGCCCTTCTTGACAACCTTGGATATTATCTTAGACTTGGTGTTCCTAAACACGTTTGTAACATCCACTATTTCTACTGATTTTAGTGCCTCCTTCTTCACGCCACGTGAACGGAGTTCATCACGTATCTCTAGGAGTCGCTTCTGCCGTATGGCTTCATAGAGTACAATCTTCGGGAGCAGGTCTAGTCTCTGCACGCCCTTAATCTCGGTCTTCACGCCTCCTCTTATGGACACGTTTAGATCTTGTCTTATAGTGCCTATGCCACGCTTAACCTTGCCAGTCAGCCTTAATAGCTGGCCTATAGTTAATGCCGCTTCGTAAGCCTCTTCTGGTGTCTCTATGTCTGGTGCGGTAGATATCTCTATGAGAGGTATACCTAGCCTATCGAGCATATAGTGTGTGTAACGTCCCTCCTCGCCCAGCTTGCGTGCCGCATCCTCCTCTATGGCTATAGTCTGTATCCCTATCCTCTTGCCACTCTGTAATTCTATCTCGCCACCGAGTGCCACGATAGCGGTGCGCTGGAACCCAGTAGTATTGGACCCGTCTATCACTATCTTCCTCATAACGTATATCTCGTCCACCGGTGAAGAGCCTAGAGCAAGAGCTATTGCTAGTCCGATAATCACTGCCTCTTTGTTAATCTCGTGTGGAGGCTCTTCGTCTGCCTCGACTAGGCATGACGATGTACGTGGGGCGTGATAGTGGTATAGTCGGCCTTTTCGCCATTCGAAGAGCGCTGCTATATCAACTTCGCCAAGCTCGCTTCGTGTCGGGCGCAGCTGCCTCACAAACTCGTCCTTAGGGTCGTCCTCGCCCACTAGTCTCGTTGGACAACTACAGAATAGTTTGTGTCGTGTATCTAACTGTTGATGTATCTCGAGTCCAGCTTTCAATCCAAGTTCTCGGGGATCATACTTAGACACATCAACCTTAGGCTCTATCAATGAGGCCACCTCGGATATAGATCTATAGTATGTCTTGGCGTGATCTCACCAGCAAGGTTTAACTTGAAGAGACGTCTCACTTCATTCAAGTCACTTGCGCGTGACAGAATCCATGAGAGCTTTACGAAAGCTACTTCTGGCAGCATATCGTCTGCAGGTATAACACCAGCTTGTAGCAGCTTACGGCCAGTAGTGTAGACATTCATGTTTACTCTCCCGAAGAGTGTCTGAGAAGTCATAACTACTGCTACACCAGCATCAACAGCGCGTTTTATGCTCTCGGTAAGCCATTCTCCGACGTGGCCTAGTCCAGTCCCCTCTAGAACGATACCCTTGTAGCCCTTGTCCACAAGGAAGTCTATTATCTCCGGCTCCATGCCGGGATAGTACTTTATAAGTGCGACTTTCTCTTCGAAGCCGTTAGCCACTTCAAGCTCTTCGGCTCCCCGGCTACGAAGCGGGCTCTCTAGGAGTGTTATTCTTCGCTCAAATGGGTATATCTTTGCTAGAGGTCTTCCGTTTATAGTTTGGAAGGCATCGCGACGGCTGGTATGCATCTTTCTCACACGTGTAGCTCTGTGTGCAAGTGCATAGGTGTCTCCAGTCTCTCCATGCATGACTACAACCACTTCTGCAAAGGGTGCCTTAGCAGCTACGAGTACTGCTGCAACAAGGTTGAAGGCTGCATCGCTGCTGGGCCTATCACTGCTCCTCTGGGCGCCTACAAACGTTATGGGGACGGGGAGTCCGCGAAAGGCAAATGCCAAGGCAGAAGCTGTATAAGCCATAGTGTCTGTTCCGTGAGCTACTATGACGCCGTCTACACCACTATCTATCGCCTTAGCTACTTCGTCTACTATTTTTTCCCAGTATTGCGGCCTCATATTCTCGCTAAGAATATTCATTACTACCTTAGCTGATATGTCAGCTATAAAGCCGACCTCGGGGACAGCCTCGAGGATCTCTTTAGCGGAGAAAGCCGGTTTAACGGCTCCTGTCTCATACTCTACCTTGCTGGCAATAGTGCCACCAGTGCCGAGTATTGTCACTTTTGGTCTTTCCTCGGCTGGCGGGCTCTCTTCAAGTAAGGGTATGGTTGCTGGTGCGCCTGCAGCAGCTTCACGGAGTATAGCTTCTTTCGTCTTTACGACCTCTACTATGGTTTTTTCGTCCACACGTACACCGATATTGTAGCCGTTATCTAGTTTGATGACTATAATGGGCTTTGATGAAATTGTGTAGCGTGGCATTAGTATACCTTCAAAGACGCGGCCATCACTTCTGGTGATGCGGATACGGTCTCCAGGCTTGGCGTCTGCCTTGTTTAGCAAGCTGAGTGCTATTCCTGTATATCCTATTGTCTCTTCCAACGCTCGGGCCCGAGTGGCTAGAGCAGAACAGGGGGATAAAGCCTATATAAGGACTAAAAGAGGCACACCCCTCTACGGGGACAACCCATGCCAAGCCACGGCTCACTCACAAAAGCAGGCAAGGTTAGAAAGCAGACACCACGTATACCAGCTAAGCCTAAGAAGAACCCGGCTCCACGTATGCGCAACCGGAAGGAATACAAGCGCTTCCTGATGAAGATGCAGCAGGGGCAGCTTCGTCGCTAACCGTGTCTTCTACTCTTTTCTAGCAACTATATAGTCGGTTGAGCGATAATCCGCCGTTATAGTGTTCTAATATTGCATTAATATTATGAGGTATTCTGGAGTAGAGTCCGGATCAGGAGCCGTGGCTTCTCTCCAACAGCTTATAGTAGGCGATAAGTGTTCTAGTGAACTCTGTGTAGACCCCTGGCATGCCATCATAAATCTGTAATGCGAGTATCCATGGGGGAACATCTAGATACGAGTAGAACACGGATAAGCGTTTACAGACTAAGGGGTTTTCTTTACAGTTCGGGGCAGGAGTCATCATTGTAAAAATACTCTTACGTTGATCTGGCGGTCTAGCTAGCCGGTTACTCCTCCTTCTTCTCGAGGACTATCTCGATTGTGCTGACCCTGCTCTGGCGGCCGTCGGGGCTCTGTATGACCTGGCTGTCGATCTTTATCTCCTTTATGTCGACCTTGCCGGGTAGGAACCTCTTCCTCACTATCTCGACAGTGTCTACAGCCTTGCTTATAGCGCGGCCCCTAGCCTTGATGACGACCTCCTTTACACCCTGGTTTAGCAGAGTTAGAGTTGCTAGGACGTAGTTCATGACGGGCTTCTTGCCTACTAGGACAACATTGCTTGGAGCTGCACTGGCCTGCGCCATTGCGGACTCCCTCCCTCGCGTCTTGGTCGGGTAGCCACGCACTAGCCCTCTGTTATTTAGACTTTACTCTGCTCCCGTGATGGTGGGACACAATCCAGTACAGGAGGCTGGTACTGGTTACGGCTCGGTGTTACTAGCCCGGTCACTCTAAAGTGTAGCGTGGTAGCTTAGATGCTAAGCATAACCTAGCGGGTAGCTAGCTCGTAGGAGGTAGCAAGCAGTATGACATGGACGCTGCTAAGGCCAGTATACCATGGAGCGTGCCCTAACTGTGGAGGTCCGGCAGCCGCTGATAGGTTATCCCGTGGTCTCCCATGCTCCCAGTGTATAAGCGATGACGAGCTCTCTGGTCTACCAAGCAGCTACTATGAGCTCGTAGAGTTCATAGGTAGAAAGCTCAGTGAGAAAAATAGGTTAAGAGGATATTGGTACTTGTACAGCTCTGTAGCGACTCTAAAAGAGTTTGAATCATTCTTCCAGAAAGCGACCGGAAGCAGTCTATGGAGTGCGCAACGTACATGGGCTAAGAGGCTTCTACAAGACGAGAGTCTCGCGATTGTTGCACCCACTGGTGTAGGTAAAACCACGTTGCTAAGCACCTATGCACTCTATCGTGCAAGTCATGGTGCTCGTGTCTACTATCTCCTCCCAACTGAGAACCTGGCTATGCAGATCGAGAATAAGCTAAAGAGGCTAGCTGCGGCAAGCGGAGTAGAAGCTAGAATAGTGTCATACTATTCCGGGTTGTCTAAGCAACGGAGAGAAGAGAGCTTATCAGCCATAGAGGCAGGCAACTATGACGTGTTGGTCACAACTACGGGTTTCCTATCCCGTCGCTGGGACATGCTAGAAAGTACACGTTTTGACGTTGTACTCGTAGATGATGTGGATGCGATACTTAGAAACTCAAAGAACATCGATAAGTTGTTGATGCTCCTAGGATTTGATGAAGAAGCTATAGCTATAGCATATACACTGCTTAAGAAGAAGATTGCTGCCTCTATAGCAAAAGTCTCTGGACACATAAAGCGTTACGAGCAACTCCTACATGAGATAGAAGATCTCGAGACAAAATTATCGCTAAAGCTCCTAGAAAAGACGCCCGGCCAGCTGGTAATAGCTTCAGCTACTGGCCGGGCCTACGGGCTTAAGCCTAAGTTGTTCCGTGAACTCCTAGGATTCGATATAGGCCGTGTCTACGACTACACTAGGAGCATCGCAAACTTCTATCTTGTCGACGGTAACCCTGTAGAAAAGATCGTAGATATCGTACAACGGATGGGACCTGGCGGCCTCGTCTTTGTAGCTAAAAGATACGGCAAAGATGTCGCTAGGCAGATAGCAGAGAGGCTGAACCAGGCAGGCATAAGGGCTGGCCTAGCTCTTGCAGGCCGTCGCGTACTCGACCGCTTTGCTATGGGAGAGTATGATATTCTGGTAGGAGTAGCCTCATATTACGGTGTAATAGTACGTGGTATCGATATGCCCCATAGGATACTCTATACACTGTTTGTAGGCGTGCCAAGCCAGGCTATGAGCGCTGATAAAGCGCTACTCTCCCCATTCAGGATAGTAAGGGCAGCAGTAGAACTCGGCATTGAGGGTAGCGAAGAGCTTGCAAGAAAATTATCCAAGACGAGCCCTGGAGAGCAGACAGCTCTCCGCATAGCGCTCTCTTCGGGTGAGCAGCTAGAAGGAAGGCTGGCAGAGCTGCTCTCTGAGCTTACAGAAGCTCGTAGGAAGGTACTGCGGAGACTCTACGAAGTGTTAGAACCGGGGTCATCCCTTGTAGTAGGAGGTATACTTTACAAGCATGACGGCTCGGAAATCATTGCTATAATGCCGGACGCAGCAACCTATGTGCAGGCTAGTGGACGTGCTAGCAGAATGCTAGGATCAATAATGACGCATGGAGTGAGCATAATAATAGAATCTGAAGAGGAGCTAATCAAGCTTCTCAGCCAGAGGCTACGCCGTTACCTAGATAATGTTGAGTTTAACAAACTAGACTGGAACCATGTTGAAGAAGAGCTAGAGAAGGCACGCATAAGTAGAAGTAAGCGCGTCGGACGCAAGGTAAACATTGAGACTTGTCTAATAGTTGTGGAGTCACCTACCAAGGCTAAGACTATAGCAAGCTTCTTTGGAAAGCCTGTGAGAAGACGCATAGGCTCTATAATAGTATATGAGACGACATTCTTCAATCATCTCTCAGGAAAGATACACGTGGCTACCATAACAGCCTCTGCAGGACACTTGTACGACCTATCCATAGATGGAGAAGGTATACATGGCGTAGAGGTGGTTGACGGGGAAGTACGGCCGGTATACAAGCCTATAAAGCGTTGTCTAAGCTGTGGCCACCAGTTCTCATCCTCGAGTAGCATGTGTCCACGCTGTGGCTCGTCAAACATAGTAAGCAAACATGACATTGTAGAGGCGCTACGCCAGCTAGCAAGTGAGGCAGAGGTAGTATACATAGCTACAGACCCCGATGTAGAGGGAGAAAAGATAGCATATGACATCAAACTATTCCTACAACCGTATGCGCGTGGTATAAAGAGAATAGAGTTGCACGAGATAACCAGAAGCGAACTAATGCGAGCACTAGCTTCGCCTCGTGACATTGACATACGGCTTGCCTATGCACAGATAGTTAGAAGGATAGAGGATAGATGGATTGGCTTCGGCCTGAGTCAGCACCTATGGAGAGTATTCGGTAAGCACTGGCTAGGTGCTGGTAGAGTACAGACACCAGTACTAGGCTGGATTATAAAGCGCTACGAGGAGTGGAGGGCAAACATAGGGTACAATGTCTACGTAAAGATATCAGAAGGACCCCTGCTAAAACTCCATTACGAGGATTCATCTCTTGCACGCAGTATTGCCAGAGAGATAGAGACGTATGGACTAAAGATAATAGATGTCGAGGAGACGGTAACCGAGATCAGCCCGCCGCCTCCTTACACGACAGAATCCCTAATCTACGACGCGTCGCGCCTAATGGGCTACTCGGCCCAGAAGACGATGAGGATAGCACAAGAACTCTTTGAGGCTGGTCTTATAACCTACCATAGGACTGACTCTACCCACGTATCGGGGCTTGGGCAGAGCATAGCAAGAGAGTACCTAGCCAGCAAAGAGAATCTCAACGACTTCCAGCCCCGCAGCTGGGGGCCACAGGGACACCACGAGGCAATTAGACCGACAAAACCCATTGATGGCGAGACGCTCCGGAAGTTGATAGCTCTTGGTGAGCTGCGAGTCCCAATAACGATGCGTGAGAGCCACTACCGGCTCTACGACCTTATCTTTCGCAGGTTCATAGCAAGTCAGGCGCGGCCAGCTAGACTAGTCCGCCGCCGCATAGTGCTGGGCAGTAACGAGTCCAAACTGCTGGCAGAGCTAGAGGTCTACGTCGCGGCACTAGAGGAGGGGTTCCACCGATACTACCCGATGCCTCGTGTATACCCCGCGTTGGCTGACTTGCGTAGAGGTGACGTAATAGGAGTTGAGAGAGTAGTCGTGAAACGCGGTTCAACGATATACCTATATAGCCACGGAGATGTAGTATCGCTTATGAAGGAACGTGGGCTTGGTAGGCCGAGCACATACGCTAAGATAATAGACGCTCTAAACCGTCACGGTTACATAATAGAGAGCAAGTATAGGAAAAGGCTAATACCAACAAAGCTTGGCATAGAAGTCTATGAATACCTAGAAGCAAACTACAACGAACTAGTATCCGAGGAGCGGACGAGAAAGCTAAACGAAGAGATAGAGGCCATAGCTTCAGGGAGAATAAGCCCACTAGCAGTAATCAATGAGTTATACAACGAGTTAGAGCACTTGCTAGAGGAGCCGATAATCCTAAAACCTGTAAAAGAAATGCATGCTGGCCACGAAGTCTAGCTTTTCAGCTCTTCTTAAACCTCCAGACGGTATCGCTAGGATCCGGTGCTGGTGGCATTCTCCTCTTATGTTCGCTAGCTTTATGCATCATGAGAACTCTCTCAACCTTCTCTCGGGGTAGCCCAGTCGCTTCCACAGCTTCATCGATGTTGAGACCTAGGTCGAATAACGCGTAAAGGGCTAGGTCAACCTCCTCGTAACTCATACCCAGCTCCTTTTCGGCAAGATGGCCAGGCCATAACCTAGGGCTGCTGGGCTTTAGTGCTATATTCTCTGGGATGCCAAGGTGTAATGCTAGCCTCCTTACTTGTGTCTTGTAGAGAGAGCCTATTGGCAGAAAGTCAACGGCACCATCACCATACTTGGTAAAGTAGCCTATGAGTATCTCGCTTCTGTCGCCAGTGCCTGCGACAAGTAAATTATGCATATTTGCATATAGATACAGTAGGGTCATGCGTACGCGTGCCCGAAGATTGCCCAGGCTCCTTCGATCAGGCTTGATATTGGCTTCTTCAACATAGCGTTCAATAATAGGTTTAATGTCTATAGTTCTGTGTTCAACGCCAAATATCTCTACAAGTTTCTTTGCATCCTCTACATCCTGGATCGGTGTAACATCGCTATCTGGCATTATAAGTGCAAGTACCCGCTCAGGGCCAAGAGCCTTTACCGAGAGAGCGAGCGTAGTCGCGGAGTCCACGCCTCCGCTAACACCTACAACGACCCCCTTAGCGCCTGCACTTTCAACAATACTCTGTATGAAAGCTGAGAGTGTTTCTGCAACTCCTCTATAGTCCAGGTTTACTATGTCTTCTAGAGAAACGCGTCTCCGGGTCATGTTGTGCACCCGAGCCTACAGTTACAAGCCGATGTTTTGTAGAGTTTTTACGCAAAACGTCTCGCAAAAAGAAGGTAACAGAGCAGATGCTTCTAGAGAGAAAGGGAGTATAGAAGCATCCTGGGAGCCCTTCTGAAGGGTGTCATAGGCATTGGAGAAGCTTCCACTGCTCGGCCTAGGCGAGGACATAACCTCCATCGATGTCGCTGTAATAGACATGAACTCTGAGGCCCTGGGCGTAAGCCGGCTCCAGCTAATGGAGAATGCTGGGCGAAGCATAGCAGAGGAAATAGCTAAACGAGTAGACAGGGGAGCGAGGATAGCAATCTTGGCAGGCCCAGGTGGAAATGGTGGTGATGGACTGGCTGCTGCCAGACACCTCGCCTTCAAGGGATATGTTGTTGACGTAATGTTACTTACTAGACCTGAAGATATTCGGAGCTCCGAAGCCCAGACAATGTACAAGGCCATAGAGTTTATGGACACCACTATAGAGCTAAGGATAGTCCGCAATCCTGGCACGCTAAACCTTCAAGGATACGATGTCATAGTAGATGCACTACTAGGCACAGGGCTTAGAGGAGCACCTAGGAGCCCCTACGCCGAAGCAATAGAAGCCATAAACAAGTCGAATGGATTAAAAGTAGCTGTTGATGTACCCTCCGGGCTCAATGCAGACACCGGTGAAGCCCCTGGCCCCTGTGTAAAGGCGGACGTAACAGTAACGTTTCACAAGCCTAAGCCAGGCCTGCTCAGACGCCCAGACATTGTTGGCGAACTGGTAGTAGCAAGCATAGGCGTGCCTCCGGAGGCAGAGATCTACGTAGGTCCAGGAGACGTAGTCTACCGTTTGCCCCGAAGATCCTGGCGGGTACACAAGGGTCAAGCCGGTAGAGTTCTGGTAATTGGTGGATCTGAGGACTACATAGGTGCACCAATAATATCAGCACTAGCTGCTCAACGGAGCGGGGTAGACCTGGTATACATAGCAGCACCGCGGAAAGTAATCGATGCGGCGGCTAGATACCCTACACTCATACCAGTAGAGCTAAAGGATAGTCCATGGCTACATCCAAGCCATGTCGAGAGGATACTCGAAATTGCAAAGCGTGCTGATGCCATAGTGATTGGTATGGGGCTAGGCTTGAAAGATGAAGTACAAGAGGCTGTTCATAGTCTCCTTGTGAACATACCCGAGAATAAACCAATAGTTATAGACGCTGACGCATTAAAGATGCTCCGAGACAAAAAAGAGCTAATCAGAAACAATATGGTACTAACGCCGCACGAAGCGGAATTCAGCACCCTCTTCGGCGTAAGGCCAGCACCAGTAGAAGACCTCCTCAGCAGGGCTATGACTGCTGCACAACAGGCGCAACAATACAGTAACGTAACTATACTTCTCAAAGGGCCCATAGATGTGATAACTGATGGAAAACGTATACGTTTCAACAAGACTGGGGCACCGGCAATGAGTACTGGTGGCACGGGAGATGCGCTCGCAGGAATCACAGCAGCACTACTGGCAAAGGGTGTCAAGCCCTTTGATGCAGCATGCATAGCCGCATACATTAACGGAGCAGCAGGAGCACTAGCATACAAAGAGTATGGTGAATCAATGACAGCTCTAGACCTCGTGGAAAAGATACATGTTGTGATCAACGATCCGCTCGGAACAGCTGAAACAGCACTTCTCTACAAAAGACTCCCAATCAAACGCATAGTATCCTAGTAGCGTTCACTCGGCATCAGAAGTTGACGGTCAGGTAGTTATCCAGCGGGCCCCGGGATGGAGGGATTGTAGGCCGCAGCGGCTATAACAACCATAGGCCAGCTACGGCCCTCCCGGGGCCCATAACCCAGCTAGCATTACACCCCCTTATTTTCCCTCATCTAGGAATCGTGGCGCCAGGCAAACCGTGAATAGGGACTAAGAATGGGGGTCGGCGTGAGACTAGGCCAGTCATCCTTTCACCGCGAATACTAGAAGTCCTAGACTGCCCGCCTCTCCATCCCCCAGCAATACCTAGGGTAGCGGGCAGGCTTTAAATAGGATTTTTTATAGCCGGTTTAAAAGGGTGTGTTAGTGTGAGGTCTTCTGCCACTCAGCAGAGACAGGGTGAGGTACCCCAGGAGCCTAAGCCTACAGCAAATATCGAGAACATAGTCGCTACCGTGTCTCTTGACCAAACGCTCGATCTAAGAATGATAGAGAGAAGTATACTCACTGTAGAGTATAACCCAGAGCAGTTTCCCGGCCTTGTCTACCGCCTAGACTCGCCGAAGGTGACGGCACTCATATTCAAGTCTGGGAAGATGGTTGTCACGGGGGCTAAGAGCACCCAAGACCTCATAGAAGCCGTAAAGAAGATAGTACGCAGCCTCAAGAAGCATGGTATACAGATATACGGCAGGCCTAAGGTTCAGATACAGAACATAGTAGCATCAGCTAACCTCAACGTGTGCGTAGACCTTGAACGTGCAGCGCTCACGCTTGAAAACAGCATGTACGAGCCAGAGCAGTTTCCCGGCCTCATACACCGTATGGACGAGCCCCGCGTAGTGCTGCTAATATTCAGCTCCGGGAAGATGGTTATAACCGGTGCTAAACGCGAGGAAGAGGTCTACGAAGCAGTCAACAGAATATATGAAAAGCTGAAGAAGCTAAGAGCCATCCGTCCCTGTTAGCTGAAGCAGTCAAGAAAAGTCTACAGCTAGCCCGTCTCAAGAAGACCCCATTTCAAGGCAAAGCTGGCTATCTTTCGTGCAACTCTCCGAGAACGTGTCCGTACAGCTATGATATCTCCAAGATCTTCCACTATCACTTCGTCCTTGTGTGCCTCTAGGATAACATCAATACTCTTTTCCTGGCTCTTAGTCTTGCTGAGTAGTACGACATAGTATCCCCTAGGATCTGTCCTCTTAAGTATGTCCACTATTATCTTCTGTAGCCTCTTTTCCGTCATCACTATCACCCACTATGAGTTGTGGCGTGCCGGATAAAATCATGTCCATGTAGAACTTAATAGCAGTAAGTGCCCGCCCTTCTTCATACATATAGTGTGATATAACTTGTTCAATTGAAGCTACGGTTCTTTGCAACTCGCTACTAGGAGTGTTTGAAACGAGCTCGGCTACAGCGAGAAATCTTGCTACTGCAGCGAATAAGATAGGCTCGACCATGCCAAGTAATCGTTCAAGAGGTTCTCCTCCTAGCTCTAGCCCAGTGCGTAAGAGGCTAGCAACATTGTCCACAAGGTTTATCTCGTGCATGGCATACCTGGTCATAATGATTGATAAAGTTGCATAAACCTCTTCTGGAACCTTCTCGAGATGTGCAGACATGGCCTCCATAGCTTTATCAAAAACGATTTTGTTAAGCGAGTCCATCTGGCCAAAGAGAAAGACGAGATAAGCTTGGCCTCGTGGTGTATCACAGCCACCATGTGTCTCGGTGAATTCGATAGCTAGTCTGACGATATCGGTAAGAGACAGTTGTATACTCCCTTGTTCTATATCACGTTTCACGTATCTCGATAGCTCCCTTATGAAGTCTCTAACTAATGTAGTGCAGTCAACAGCGGTATTGCTGCTCATAGTCGCTGCACCAGCACTGCAGCGGGAGTCAATACAATTGCTCATAGCATAATAGATCTCAGCAACCTACCCTTCGGTCATCGGGCTCCCTCTCTTCATCGGGGTGTATCATCATCCTATAGTACTTGGCTGTAGTTGGAAGATCGTGATGTCTACTCTACTTGTCACGACTTGTTTTCGCTTTCCATCCAGCTCTTTATGCGTTGGCCCATCAGTCTCAGGGCCATTTCCTTGCCTGCAACCTCGCCTGGAGGTATGTATTCCACATGTACACCAGGAACTAGCCTTGCTTGGTTAGCTAGCCTCTTGTCGCCAGTAAAGAAGAGTACACCTTTTCTATATTGGTTAGTCAGTTTCTCCAGCAGTTTTAGTATATCGTAGTCGTCTCTAGCGGGTTGTCTATATACTCTATCGCTAACCCTAAGTGGCTCTGTGATTCCCCTGCCTAGTATCTCGTGAAACTCTATAGATGGTGACGTTATTTCGCGGGCGAGTATGTCGGCGAATCCTTTATACATCTGATCAAATACCACAGCGTACTCTGCCTTGCCGCTAGCCCCCTTTAGCTGGATGATCTCATTCTCTTGTTTAGGGGCTTGACTCTTGAGGGTCTTGGTGGCATGGTGTTTTAGAATCCTTTGTAGATCTCTAACCTCTTCGTTTGAGAGAGCTAGTATCCTAGCGGCCTTGTATACTTGCGCATTTGAGCTGCACTTGGAGGCTATAAGGAGTATAGCTTCTCCGAAACTTGCCGCCTCGTAGAGTCTATCTTCGCATGCAACTATGTATACTCGTTTCTCCGCTTGGTCTGGCATTTCTTTGCAACCCAGCGATTCCGGCGGCGTATAGCTCCCCTATATGCTGCTTTCAGGAGGGGTATTATCAACGATCTACCTTACTACCATAACTGATGTGGCAGAGTTTACTACTATGGATAGCGCAACGCTTCCTATCATTAGGTCTTCGTTGGCTGTACTTCCTCGCGCACCCAGTACAATGAGATCGTAGCCACCCTCTACTACCTCAGATAAGATCTCGCTAGCAATGCTGCTGGCATGAGGCTTGTACTCGCGTGTCTTAATTGTGACATTTAGGCCTCTTCCTTCTATGCGTTTGCGTATTGCATTCTCAATCGGTTTTGGGTCCTCGCCTGGAGCGTGAACGTGAAGCACTGTGACTCTCGAACCGTAACGCTGGGCAAAGTCTAGCGCTATGTCTAGTGCTCGGAGACTGGATTCGGAGCCATCGACGGGGACTAGTATTCGTCGGAAGAGGAAACTAATCCTATATGTTGGCTCGAACTTCATATCCATAGCAGCTGTCATGTATCGACACCTGCGTGTCCAGTAAACTCGCTGTGCTAGGCATGTAGGTAAATGTTGTAAAATATCCAAGTTTATGCATTTTTCTACTATGGTGGGTCGGTTGTACCATTGTGTTTTCAGGGTATACGTCCATGCATTATGCCAAGAGTTTCGTCTGTTATACGTATAGTCTCCTCTGCGGATTTTGCAGCCTCCATGACAGCTCTTATTGCGTCAATGTTCTCTGGCACGACTATGGATTCTTGGTGCACTGCTTGCATCCACATAACTTCTCTGCCTAGTACAGCAATACTATCTAGCCATATCACGAGTTCTGGTATATCATAACGTTTCCTTCCAAGATCACGTGCATACTCGACGAGGTCAGCGGTACTTGTTAATCCAAGGCTAGCATCGGCGAGCAATATTCTTGGTGTTTGCTCGAACGTCGCAACTATGTCCTCCCTACTTACTTGATCCTCTAGCTCAGCAAATACTATGTGCACGTGCATTAATGTTGTAGGTACCACTACGGCGGTGGTCACTATATCAAGTGTGGGGAGTACAGTCTTAACATCTAATGCATGGTGGCTGGGAAGCTTAACAGGGTTGGGTACAATAGCGTTTACGGGGCCACGCTTCACCTCCTTTGGGTCAGAAGCTCTCCGCACCATAGTGGCGCGAACCTTCTTTATCTTAGCAATCCTTGACAAGCTGCATATACTCCTTAGGAGGCCCGTCGTGTTGCATGAAACTACACGTACACTCCTCTTGCCGAGAGCCTCCTCGTAGTTGCAAAGCGTATTGAACGACACCTCTGCTACTTCGGGCTTTTCGCCGCCCTGAAATATCGCCTTTACGCCAAAGCGTTCGTAGAGAGGTTTATACTCCTTGCCTACGCCGCCTGGCGTAGCATCAACGACAACATCCACTTTCTCTAGAAGATCCTCAAGTGAACCTTCTACGGGGATGTTCTTCTCACGGAAAGCATCCAGCCGATCGCTAAGGGTATAGAGTGGTATTCCACTTGACACAGCGTGCTTTGCCACGTAGTCTGGCTTAGTCTTTACAACACCGACTAGCTCCATATCAGGCTGCTTAAGTATGGCTTCGGCTACACGTTTGCCTATAGTGCCAAACCCATTAACTGCTACACGAATGCGTGCCATATCGACATCCCTCCCGGACAATTTTCTATGTCAAGCATGTGATTCTAATGAGTATCCCACGTTGCAGGGTCTGAGGCCTGCTGGTAAAATAAAGAGGGATAGGCTAGCCTATCAATTGTGGGAAGAACTTCTCGGCGGATTTCGCTAGTGCTGTTAATCCTGGCAGATCTTCTCCAGCTAGGAACAGTAGGAGTGCTCCACCACCAGTACTCACATGTAGGTTGGGGCGTCCAGCTAGCCCTAGCTCGGCTATAATGCTATTCAAGTGGCCTCCGCCAACTATCACGTAAGCGTTACTTTCTACAGCGGCGCGGACTAGCTCTCTGCTGCCTTCGCGGAACCGTGGATCCTCTATCACGCCCGCGGGTCCTCTCATAACGATGAGTCTAGCTTCTTTCATGATTTCGGTGTACATCTTAACTGTCTGTGGACCAATATCCTTGATTACGCCCTTTATGTTCCCTATGGTCTCAACTTCTACGTGGTCGTCGACGAGCGTCCTGAAGTCCACGGGTGTCTCAAGGGGGAGGCCTCGTAGCAGAAGACGTCTAGCGCGCGGTAGTAGAGATAGTAAGCCCTTGGCTTCTAGTACGCGAAGGTTAGCTTCGCCTATATTGATCCCTTTGGCTACCATGAATAGCTCTGCTACAAGGCCAGTGGCTAGTATCCTATCAACAGCGCCGTTGTTGTGGAGATGCTCAAGTATACGGATAGTATCGTGTACTTTTCCGCCTCCTAGTACGAATACTCGTGGTCTTTCTTCGGGGTTGTAGAGCTTCGAAAGAGCTGTCAGCTCCTTTTCCATTACTCGGCCAGCTGCTGAAGGTAGCTTAACAGGGAACCCGACGATGCTGGGTTGACTTCTATGTGCAGTTGCGAACGCGTCGTTCACGTAGTAGTTGAAGAGTGGTGCTAGCCTTGTGACGAATATGCTTTCAGCGTGTTTTTCTGGCGTGGCCTCTATTATCTCCTCAGAGACCAGTCGTGTATTGTCTAGCAAGAGTATGTCTCCCGGCTGAAGGCTCTTGATAGCCTCGCGGGCGGCAGGGCCTATTACGTCGTCGATGAAGCGGACTTGTAGGCCGGTGTGCTTCTCTAGGAGTCTTGCATGCTTGTCCAAGCTTACGAAATCGCTGTCACCGGGTCTCCCCTGATGCGACATGACTACTACAGCAGCACCTCTCTCTACGAGTTCGCGCACAGTTGCCGAGTGTGCTCTTATGCGGCTATCATCGAGGATATCTCCAGTCTTAGGGTCTATAGGGCTGTTGATGTCTATTCTAAGTAGTATCTTAGAGCCCTTAATGCCAAAATATTTGTCAAGATCATCAATTGTTGGTATGACGTGTTTATTGCGTAAGCTGCACGGCAATAAGACTCCCGGGTGCTAGGATGCAGTAACGGGGCAGGAAGGTAATAAGGGAAAATGCCCGCACAGTCTAGGAAACCAGGGCGCTGAGGAAATACCCCGGGATCGAGCCGAGGAGTCCCTACTGGTGACGAAGTGGTCCTTCGCCGAGCCCCTCTTACTCTCCACCGATGGCAGCCATACTATCTCCGCTAGCCTGCTTCATACGCTCTGCAAGAAGTGCCATGACTCTATTGTGTAGCTCTAGCAGCATCTTCTTACGGTCCTCCATCAATACTATGTCGCTGTAGCCGCGTACCACTATATGATGTGCAAATGGGCTTGGCACGTTAGTAGGGCCAAAGAAGCTAACACTAACCTCTCCGGAATGTATCCACTCTAGCACAAGCTTAGCATTCTCTATGTCCATGTAATCCTCTAGTATCTCTCGATAGGCTTCCTTTAGCAGTGGGAAGCCTGGTATACGCTCCACAGCCTCGAGCAGTGCCTGGGCATTTAACTGGAGAGTGTGCGGATCACGGGTTCGGCTACGGTAACGGCGTAGAAGCATGAAGCCTCGCTCGGCGCAATGCCTAAACCGCCTCTTTAGCAGCTCAGTATTTCGGAGAACTCTCCTCAGAATGTCCTCAATATTGTCTGGCTTCACGCTATAAACGAGCCGGCTTAGGTCTATATCATTGCGTATGCCTGGCACAGTGAGCATGAATGCGTTATCGGTCACAGTTATCCTTACATTAGAGCCAGCCATGGTTGATAACTTGTACGCATAGGCTCTCGAGAGTGCATCATTCACTCTCCTGCCAAACAACGTGTGGAATATGATTGACGTGGTCTCCTCCTCGGTGTCCTGGTACAGTTCTACGAGTACCAGCTTATCGCTGGGCACGAGGCCTCCAGTGAAAAGGAACTGCTCAAGCACGTAGTCGTAGATGTTCTCTGCAGCGTGGTGTTCGAGATTATACTGTGAGGCAATTATATCTACTACTTTGCTCTTTGGTAGGTTTTGACGTATCATTTCTGCTATCCATCTGCGGAACGCTCCGACTAGCAATGCTGAGTCAAATGCTAAAGGTAGCATCTCAGAGAACCAGCTAGGCACAGTCGGTCTCTGACCCTCGGCAGGCCTTACATAAACCTTCATGCCCTCTGAACGTACAAACTCATAGGTTCTACCGCCCAGGACGAATATGTCACCGGGTCCTAGTATCTGTACAAAGGCCTCCTCGAGGTCGCCCACGTATCTACCGTCGAGTGTGTATACACGTATCTTGACCTCATCAGGTATAGTGCCGCTATTTAGATAGTATATCATACGTGAACCGCGACGCCTACCGAAGACTCTCTCGTTTTCATCAAGCCAGATCTTCGCGTAGACTCGGTGCTCCTCGAGCCCATACCTGCCTGCTAGGAACCGGAGTACCGACATAAAGTCGTCGAAGGACAATGTGTGGAATGTATAACTCCGCTTTACAAGCCTATAAGCCTCCTCTATGCTCCACTTCTTCTCTATAGCCATACCGACTATATGTTGGGCTAGTACATCAAGAGGATTGCGTGGAATGTGAACGCGGTCAATCTTCCTCTCCATCCCAGCTTTTGCAAGGACAGTACACTCTACAAGGTCGTCTCTATCAACTACTATTATACGGCCCTTACTCACCTGGCGAATATGATGCCCTGCTCTACCTATCCTCTGCAGCATACGTGAGACGCTCTTAGGACTGCTAAGCAAGACTACTAGGTCAATATAACCTATATCTATGCCGAGCTCGAGGCTAGTAGAAGATACGACGACTTTCAGCTCACCACGTTTCAGCTTCTCCTCGACCGCGAGCCTCACGTCGCGGCTAAGACTGCTGTGATGGGCCTCTATCTCGTCCATATCAGCTATTCCTTCCTCCTTAAGTATCTTCTTCAGCTTGTAGACAACTCTCTCGGTCGCGCTGCGAGTGTTGGTAAATATCAACGTGGTGCGATGCTCGCGGATAAGCTTGGCTAGAAGCTTGTAAATAGCTTCATTGACGACCTCTGCTGGTGTATGTATCAGATCCTTTACTGGACATAGTACCCTAATATCCACGGGTTTCGCGAACCTGGCATCGACTATCATGCATTTACGAGGTTCGCCGTTATCGTTAAAGCCTACAAGAAACTTGGCAACTTCTTCAAGAGGCGCTATTGTAGCTGAAAGTCCTATACGCTGAAGACTACCCCCTACAAGGTAGTCGAGCCTCTCAATAGATAAGCTTAGATGAGAGCCACGCTTGCTCGATGCCAGTTCATGGATTTCATCTATTATTATCCACCTAGTCGTGGCAAGTCTTTCGCGGAACTTTGGTGCAGCTAACGATATTGCAAGGCTCTCCGGTGTCGTTATCAGTATGTGAGGCGGATTACGAGTCATCTTCTGCTTCTCTGAGGGAGGTGTATCGCTTGTACGGACTGCTACCCTTATCTCAGGGAGTGTGAGCCCCATCTCTTTTGCAGTCTTTCTTATACCTTCCAAGGGTTGGAGGAGGTTGCGCCACATATCATTATTGAGGGCTCGGAGAGGAGAGACGTAGACAGCGTATATCTGGTTCTCTAGCCTGCCCTCCTCGGCAAGCTTAAACAGCTCATCTATTATCCCAAGGAATACTGCGAGGGTTTTACCCGTCCCGGTTGGCGAGGAAACAAGTACATTGTACCCTTTCTTTATCAATGGTATTGCACAGCGTTGTGGGAGCGTAAAGCTGCCATACCTCTGGCGGAACCATTTAGCTACGTAGGGGCGTAGTAGATTGTAGACCTCCTCGTCGCCTGGACAGTTGCTAACTCGTGTAATTGTCAATACCCGTTACACCCGTTCCCGTCGCTGCACCTACTGGCTCCTAGCCCCAAGGGTAGTACGGGGGTAGTACACCCCTAGGGCTTAATTTTGAGACTGTATGCTCCTCCTATAGCATACGGTCTGGGGGATAGATTGCCTCAAACAGTCATAGTGACGTTTAAGGCGCCAGCGGAACTAGTGGAGAGGTTAGATGAACTCGTCCGTACCGGCGTGTTTAGGAACCGTAGTGAGGCACTACGCCACGCTCTAGTGATACTGATTAACCGTTACCGGGGTGAGGCTTTTGCCAGCGAAGTTCTCGGAGGAGGAAATAAAGACGCTCTACAAGCTACGTGAGCTAATAGTGAGGTTTAGCTCGGACGAAATAAAAGTATTCAGCTATGTATGGGACAATATATCCGTGGGCGAGATAATATTTGAACGTGACCTAAACCAGATATATGGGGTCCGGAAACCCATCCTAGTAGCAGTATCGCTTAGAGAGAAGGGGGTAATCGAGCGTGGTGAGGGCTGCTATAACCTAGCACGGTGGCTCCGTCCACTGAGAAAGAAGATAGGCAATTTCCAGGACCTCCGCCTTATACTAGACCGGCTACCCTAACCACGGCAGGCTCTATGAACCTAACTCCTCTGGGCTTGTGCTGTGCAATTAACCAAAGCTGTGCACTTGTTTGAGGGGTAGCAAAGCATGAGTATTGTTAACGAGTTATACCGGATTAAGCAACGTGACTTCAGCGAAAAACTAAGGGAGCTAACAGATCCCCGGATAATCTATGTCACCGACTTGGTTTCGTGTAGCCATAAGCGTAGTATGAGACTCTCATTCCCCCTCCTAAGCTTCAAGTTCGAGCCACCGCTAGTACTCGGCGATCTTGTACATGCGGGTCTAGGTTCCCTGCTTGCAGAAAACGGGTGGGAGGCAGAGGTACAGATAGAGAAGAGCTACATTATCGATGGGAAGGAGTACATACTTAAAGGGCGTGCAGACCTAGTAAGGCGTGGTAAAAATGGTAAGCCGGAGATAGTAGTCGAGATAAAGACTAGCCGCGATCTCCCAGAAAATAATCCGCGTGAGCATCACGTAATGCAGCTGCGAATCTACATGCAGCTGCTCGGTGCTAACCGTGGATATCTTCTATATGTGACGCCTGAGAGACTTGTAGAATTCGAGATAGAGCCGGCAGAGATGGATATAGAGGGGTTGATCAGGGAGACGATATACGATCTTCAGACGCCGCGCTACGAGTGGGAGTGTCGGTACTGCAGCTTTAGGAAGATATGCCCCTATGCAAGAACAAACAAACGAACACCATAGCGATATTATTCCCGGGAATGGTGGTTGAAGACAATGCCGTTTCAGAAGCTGCGAGGAGACCTACATATACATAGTACTTTTAGCGATGGACGTAATAGTCCTGAAGAGATACTGTTAAAGGCGCTTGAGAAAGAACTAGATGTGATATCTATTACAGATCACGATACCTTTTCGGGTTCAATTAGGGCTCTAAAAGCTGTCAAAAGCATGCAGCTCGATATAGTGGTTATTATCGGTGCTGAGATACGTACAACTGCGGGGGATATACTAGTATATTGCAGTGATGTACCTCTTGAGGTGGTTCCACGCGATCCCTTAGAACTGGCGGATACAGCTCACGAGCACGGCTGTATAGTTGCTCCAGCGCACCCGTTCGATACGAGGAGGAAGGGTATAGGCAGGCTAGTATACGATGGAAAGTGGGACGCAATAGAGGTTTACAATGCCTATAGTGACCCTTTATCTAACCGTCGGGCTGAGCAAGTAGCACGTGAACTAGGAGTCCCAGGCCTAGCTAATAGTGACGCGCATGTGGCAGACGCTATTGGCGCTGCTTACAACATCATAGAGGTCAGTAGTAGAGATGATGAAGCTGTGCTCAAGGCGATAAAGGATGGAAGAGTAACGCCGATCCACGGAAGACCAAGCTTCTCTGCCGTAGCATCAACGCTAGCATGGAGCATTGAACGTAGGATAAGGAGGAGAAAGGGACCTAGCAGGCTAGACTACATAGAAGAAGAGGGCTATGGCGAGCCGGAGTTTTAGAACTCAGGAGGCTCAACGTACTCGAGTACTCTATCCCTCGCCTTCTCGAGCCTCTTCTGGTGTTCTTCTAGGAACTTTGCGAGCAGCTCGGCAGCATACTGCTTATCGGGGCCGCAGAGTAGGCTTCCCTGCTTACACTCGTTGTAAATCCTAACTAACTCTCTATCATCCCGTAGCAGATGGTAGACATAGAACTCGTATATCGTACACTTCTCGGGGATTCCTCCCAGCCTACGCTGCTCCTCGACAGTAGCTCTTCCGCCAGTTAATGCACGCTTAAGCTTGCGAACAGCAACATCTACCGGGTCTGTTAGGAATATCGTATAGTCTGGCCTAGAGCTACTCATCTTGTTCCCGTCAAGACCGGTCTGGAACCTGTGATAGGTGGACGCTGGCCTCCTTAGCCCTAGCTCGTTCTCAAACCGGTCTGCTATGTCACGTGTGAACCTAATATGAGGGTCTTGGTCGGCTCCGACAGGTACTAGTACGTACTTGAATCCACCGAAGTACTCTAGTTGTGGATGCAGTATATCGGCTGCCTGTGTTAGTGCTGCTACGACTTTACCTGGCTCTAGATCACCATAGATAGCTTCCATTTCAGCCATTGTTATCTTGCGTGAGAACATCTGTATCAATCGGTAGTATGGCTTCTCATAGTTAGTCTGGAAGTATATATGGGTATGTTTGTTCTTCTCAAGTCCTAGCGCTATGAGATTAGCCACATACTCGTACAGTCCTATTTCTATTACTTTCTTCCGGTCTAGCTTCCGGACAGCATATGCTTCCGCATCAGCTATCACTATGAATACCTCGAAGCCCAGCTTCTGGTAGTAGATTATCTGGTCGGCCACCATCTTGTGGCCAAAGTGGAACTTACCACTTGGCATAAAGCCCGTTACGAGCGCTATACGCTCTCCAGACTTATACGCGTCGAGGATGGTTTCGTAGTCTCTGTGTCCAAAGATAACGCCACGCTTCATAAGATGTAGGGGCTCACCGAATACCTGGCTTACACGTGGTAGAAGCTCCTGGAACGGCTTTATACCGAAGTAGCGGAACAATTTGTCATACTCTAGCTTGACTGCCGAAGCCCACGGGTCTAGCTTGTAAGACTTCTCTCCCTCCACAATAACTCCCACCCAGGAGGCTTCGCAACTGCCAGCATTACTCCGGCGGCAAACTGCATATAGGGCTTTATTATTAAAGCATAATGGTGTTTCTAGGCTCTCTCAAGAACTCTCGTCAAGGTGACTGGATTGTGGTCGATGTAATCGAGTTTAACGACGTATGGGATGCTGTGGACAAGATTGCTGACAGACTACCCTTCGTAAGCGGGAAGCTTAGAAGCCTTGTTGAGGAGCGCGTAGGGATAAAGAAGCTTGAGATACAAGCAAGCTCTCCTGACCCGGTATACGCGGTGGATTCTGCTTTTCCTAGCTCACCGTTAGACCTTGTGGGTATGTCAATGAGTATTATAGCAGTAGCGGTAGTCATGTATTCTCACGGCAAGACTAATGTTAAACGCTCTAGGAAAATGCTGGTAGAATTCCTTGGAGAATTAGACCAGGACTATGTGGCAGCGTTGGCAAGAATAGAAGAGCGTAGGCATGCATTAAGTGTGGTCGACAATGCTGAGATGCTAGTGATTGACGGAGAGATACTGCCGCGACGTGGCAGCTCAGATCTCTGGCCTAGTGTAGAGCAGCTTAGCATTATGCTGGTAAAGGAGGCTATACGCAGAGGTATACCCTTGGTTGGTGTACTTAAGCGGAGTTACTCCAGGCACATAGCCAACATCATTAATGTGTCACTGAGCGACAAAGCTATTGCATCACTCGTGCTTCGGCGTGGAGAATACATTGAGGTAAAACATAATCAAGGGCAACTGGCCAAGCTAGGCTGTAAGATAGTCTTCTACAAGCCTCTACGCGGGCTAGCCGAGGCAGTAAAACTAGAGATCTGCAGCAGAGCGGTGCCAGTCGAAGATGTAGTCGCTGTCCTAGCTAGAGAAGCCGGCCCAACTGGACTCCCATGGCTAATAGACCTAGTTGACTCCATAGTGAAGAAAGAGGTTGTTCACATAAATGCTGTGCATGGTCTGCTTCTTGCCAGGCTAGCCCGTGCCAGGAGGCATAGCCTCGTATACCATGCTAACCCTCAGGAGAAGAGTCGTACCAGGCTTCTATGAGGATGCATATCGTTAGGACAGTGGAGGTGAATATGGGCGTGTTTGCCCCCGACCCCCAGCCGTGCGGGTCCGCCGCTCATCCCCGAGGAGGGCTACTAGCCCCCTTCGGGGCTGTTGCGGCGGCAAGCTCCGCCGGGACAGCCAGGACTATGTATACCCGGCGGGCTCGTATAAGCTTCGCCGCCTAGAGTGCTAGACGTCTTCTATATTGCTCGGCGCTATACAGCCGGTCAGAAAAGCGTAGTCGATAGCTGACTTAGCCACGGTGGCCGCAACTCTATGCACCTCAGGGCTCCACGTGCTATGCATTATACAATCATAGGACGATAAGACTGTGTATACAAGCTGTCGAATTCTAGTGCAGGGTGGCCGTATTATTCTATTCTTGGCCCAGTGGCGTAGCCTTGTAAAAGCTATTAGCAACTCTATGCTGCACCCCAGGCTCCTAGAGTATGTAAACCACCCCTTTCCCTCTAGTACGAGTATAGGCTCTAATACTAGTGTTAGAATGCCGCTAGGTCCCATGTAGCGTGATACGACCACCGCCTCGATACGTGGACCCTCGACTCTAGGGCATGGTGTATGAATAGACTTAGCAGGGACTAGTTCGACGGTATGTTCTAGCACTGCAGTATAGTAAGCAAGTGGGTTGTAGGGCTGAGCTAGGCACATCTCGTAAACGCTATAGCCCAGCTCGTGGATGCTCGTGCCTGGGTATAGCCTCACTACTAAATGATCTCCGTTACGTCTAATGCCGAGAGGAGTTACTATGGACGATCCCTGGGTGTTTAATACTGCCAGCATTTCGACGTATCGCTGCTCAGGAATGAAGTGGCTGCTATCACCGCTACTATTAGGCGAACTGGTTGACGCTATCCGCGGCTTCATGGGATATAGCCTCCGCGAGGACTGTAGAGCAGCCCGTATACTTGACTGGCTCCTCTACGAGGCGCGTCTCGAAGGAAGATATAGGAGTATCTGCGAAGTCTGCAACATTATTCGTGACACTCATGTATGTATTGCAGGGGGCTCGGAGAGCCTCGAGAAGCGGATAAGACTACTACATGAGTGTGAAAGAGTAATAGCCGTGGATGGTGCTGTAGCTCTACTATCAAGCTATGGAGTGAGACCTGACATAATAGTTACAGATCTGGATGGCTCGTGGTTCTACATACTAGAGGCCAGTAGGGCAGGGGCAGTGGTACTAGTGCATGCCCACGGTGACAACATAGCTGCGCTTCGCGCGGTTGTGCCCAGGATAGAACGTGTAGCTGGCACTGTACAGTGTATGGTGTCAGAATTAGCGTATATGGCCTCAGGATTTACTGACGGTGATAGGGCGTTTGGTCTAGCAGTGATGTGTGATGCCTCTAAGATATCGCTTTACGGCATGAATACCAGGGAGAGAGTTGGCTGGTGGTCTAAGCCGTGGTTGAAGAAAAGTATTCCTCCTTGGCCGGAGAAGGTACGTAAACTACACATAGCCGAAGGAATGATGCGGCTATTTACTGCCTATGCCCTCAAGAAGGGTATACCAGTGGAGGGCTTGTGATGAAGGAGTATTGTGCTGAGTCAAGTTTAGGTGATGACTCGGTTCTCGGCTGAAGACACGGAGCCCTAGCAGCGGTGTTGCTAGGTGGCTACATTGGCTAAGCCTACTATTGTCCGTGTTGAGACCGGAGCCCGTATACACTTGGGCTTTTACGGGCTCTGTAGTGAAGACAAAAGGATACTAGGAGGCCTAGGGTTAGCAGTAGACGGAATCGGTTATGTAGTAGAAGCTGGGATAGCTAGCAGCGATGAAATCGAAGGCTGCGACAGCGACAGAGCATACAAAGCACTCATAGAAGCAAAGAACAGGCTTGGCTTAAAACACCCAGTCAAAATACGTATAGAGAAATGTATACCAAGTCACGTGGGATTAGGGTCTACGACTCAGCTCACGCTAGCCCTATACACTGCTATAGCCATACTAAACGGCAAGAGCGTTGACGAGGCCGTAAAAGCAGCCAAGAGAGGACCGTATTCCGGAATAGGTGTAGGAGCATTCCTCCATGGAGGTTTCATAGTGGATGCAGGTGTAAGCGTAAATGCGGAGGCTAAGATTGCGCGCCCAGCTCTAAGGACGAAATTTCCCGAAGATTGGCGCGTTGTCGTGATAGTTCCTGAGACAAATTGGCGTATAAGCGAGGGTCAACAAGAGGACACCTTAATGCGCATACCGCAAGGCGGCATGGAGCTATGCTGCAGAGCCATGTATGCTCTTCTCCGCATGGTTGTACCCGGTATCGTGGAGCATGATTTCTTACTATTTGCGAAAGGAATCGAAGAGATACAGCGCTTGACTGGGATTTACTTCTCTGTAGCTCAGGGAGGACTGTTTTGTTGCCCTGAGTCCGAAAAGGCTGCTGAGAGTCTCCAGGAGCTGGGTGCACGGGGTGTAGGCCAGAGTAGTTGGGGGCCATTAGTGTACGGCTTCTTCTCCGATGAGGCCTCAGCTATGGCAGCACTTAGAGTACTTAGAGATAAACACGGTTATGATAATGTAATGGTTCTGAAGCCGCGCAATAAGGGAGCGGATATAAGCTATGAATAATACTACTAAGGATCAATAAATAGGCTCTAGTCATTGGCTCCGGAGCCTTTTGTCGTGACCAAGCCATCCTCGTTAGTTGAGGCTTCTCGGCTTCTCGATTGGCTCTCCGGCTCATCGCGGCCCTTCTTGGACTCTTTGGTTTTACGCAGTGTAATCGGCTTGACGAATAGTCTCCCCTTCTCTATGCGTTCTAATAGGATTGAAGACTCTATACCTATAGCAGACTCCGAGTCTAGTCCATAGTATATTTTGAGAACCTTTCTAGCGATGTCTTTAAGCGCTACCATTATGCTGTGGGGTCGTGTGCGTAGTTCTTCTGCTACAGCTTCCCAGCTCCTTCCCTGTAGCACTTTAGCCACTGCTATGTACTCCTCACGCTTAGATAGACTGAGTCCTTTAGTCTTGGGGTACATGAGCCAATAGGCTTTCACAACCTCGTGTATGACGTCAGCGACAGCCTCGTATGTCATAGGACCGTACGCGTATATCCAGAGACGGTCTACTTGTATTGGTGTGAGTCTTGGATAGTAGTCCTCAAACACTGGTTCACCGCTCTTCAGAATCTGTATTGCTACGTCTGTTTCTAGATCACGGTATGGGTCGTGAAGACTTTCGAGTACTTTTCTCCGAAACTCCTTATTTGCTATAGCTACTAGCTTCTTCATAGTCTCCTTGATGGGGTTTAGAACGAGTATTGTGTACTCGCCGCTGACGGGGTTTCTGTCTGGGGACATATGTACTGGTAGAAATCCGTTCTTAAGCCAGAACCTTAGGAGTTGCTCGTTAACGCCGAATCCACTTCCGACCCAATCGAGCCCCTCCTCCTCAGCTTCTTTCCAGACATGCTCTAGCGCGAATGAGCCTATGCCCTTGCCCTGAACGTTGGGGTGGGTTGCTATACGTACTATACGCCAGCCCCTTGCTCTACCAAACTCTCTAACACGTAGATGTTTAAGCATGCGATCGGGTATAATGTTGCCAGGCGTCTTACCACCACGTAGGAGTTCCTCAATCATCTCGTCGTCTAGGCCACCCTCGTTAGCTATCTGGAGGGCACAAACAATCTTCCCCGAGGGTAGTCGTACACCTCTCACAATATGATGCGGAGCATCTGCTAGTATTGCTAGGTCGTCTGGCTCGTTCCGATAGTGGGCTAGAACGTATATTCCGAAAAGCTGGCGAAGGGTCTCTTCTCCCTCTGGGCTGAAGAGCCAGTATGGATCGAACTTGACGTACTCTAGCTTGCCTTGCTTTATATCTTCTATATCTTTCTCGTCAAGGTCTGCTGGTTCTGCATCTAACAGTAGTGCGTCGAAAAGCCACTTCTCTATAGGGTCGTCTTGCGCATAGCGTATTGGTTCATGCATCTCTATTAGTATCAGTTCGGTCTTTGGATCGTTTTTGAGCAATGGTAGGAACCGTACGGAGAAGCCACGCCCGGCACCCTCGTAGCCGTGTATCGTTGTGGCGAATATCATTCGGCTGTGGCTACGCCATATACGGTGTAGTAGGGGTACATGCATTCCAGCGGCTTCATCGACTATTACTATGTCCGCCTTAAGCTTTGGTACGTGTATCGGCTCCCAGTACTCGATGCTGAAGCCCTCTCCGTGCAGCTCTAGTATGCGTTCACCGCGTTTGACTATACGGGTTTTTATCTCAAGTTTTTCAGCGGCCTTAAGTGCTAACGAGAAGAAGGACTGGACATTTGCCAGGTTTGGTGCTGTGACTACTATTCGTACTCTCCTCCGTTCACGGCGCAGCCTTAGTGCTAGGCCTATTGACGCTATTCCTACGGCTCCGGACTTTCCTCTGCCTCGGTCTGACGTGATTACTATGGCTTTCTTCTTTTTCTTAGCCTTCTCTAAGAGTGATTCAATGGTTTTAATGACATTTACCTGGTCTTGAGTAAGAGCTAGCTCGTAGAGTTCGCGTGGGAAGAGTGTCTTTTCTGGGATCTCTATTTTACTTTCTGTGGAACGGCGGAGGGGGTAGTCGTCAGCCTTTATGGTATCGCCCTCGTCTACATCATATATATAAATTCCATCATGTTCTATTAGTTTGCGCTTAAACCATCTTATGAATACGTGTCGCGGTTCTCTATAGCCCGGCACTACGAGATTTTGCTTAAATATAGTCATCCATTTATCCCATTTGATCCAAGGTGGTACCATGAATATGATTAGGCCGCTGCCTTCCACTATGCCGACAAGTCTGCCAACGTCATTAGGTTTCAGATCGTTAACAAGATCCATGACTAATAGCTTGAATGTTGTGCCGAGGAACCGGTCGCTTTCTTCATACCTAGCTATCGTTGGAGTTATCATGTTTGCTCTAGACTTTACGGTTCTCTTAACTATCTCTTTGCGTATCTTCGCATCCTTAAACTCGTCGTGAAATACGTATAGTAGTGGTAGCTCTTCCTTACCCTTTACCCTGCGATATACGCGTTCATAGAATAGTAGTGCTCTAGCAGCGGCAGCGCCTACCTTTACGGGGTCACTGCCTGTTATGACAAGCAATCGTCTATGCCTAGATACTATTGCACGCTCTATACCCTTGCTGAGCTTCCTTAGCAACTTGCTAAAGTTGGATGGTATATATTCTTTCAAGTTCTCTGCAACGCGTCTACCGATGTCCTCAATATCCTTCTTAGTAAGCTCCTCGTAGTCCACATCGATGTTGCTCAATATCCTTCTTCCCCACTAGGCTAGTCAGTTAATGAGAGAGGGTTATGTAGCTGGGTGTTTCCTCGTAAAATAGTCACCATAACTAGTGAGTCAAAGTTAATACCGAAGGTCACTAAGCCTATTGAGCCCAAATACTTACTTAAACTCTACATTGCTTAGTTCATCTAGACTTACTATATCCTGTCTTCGCTGCAATAGATCGCGTAGAACAACTTTCTCTTCTGCAGCCTCTTTTCTCCCTATTATAACAGCATAACGATAACCTTGTTTGGCTAACTTTGGTAGTATCTTCTGTAGCTTTGGGCTAACATACATTGATGTTGTTACTGTACTCTTTGCAGCGAGTATATCCTGCACTCTAGCTGCGTATCCTGCAAGCGCTTCATCAAGAACTATTATAGCTATAGGGACTTTATCTTCGTAAACTAGCTTAGGTGACAATCCTAGCTCTTGTATCGCTGCTAGTGTTCTGTCAAGGCCTATAGCAAACCCGGTCCCTGGCACCTTTTCCCCGCCATAGAGTTCAATTAGGTTATCATAGCGGCCGCCACCTGCTATGCTTACAGGGAAACCGGGAACCTTGACTTCGAATATTGTACCGGTATAGTATGCTAAGCCGCGTGCAAACGCTAAGTCTACATCGAGTCTTAGCTGGTTATTGTACTCTCTGAGCATCTTGATTAGCTTATTGAACTCTTCCAGTATGCCTGCCGCCTCCTCCGAAGCTTTTGCTACAATCTTCTTCGCTTCCTCGATATTGTTTCTAGCTCTGCTCCATAACTGCTCTAGCAGGTCGGCAAGCTCTGGACTGTCGGTCTCGAGTAGAACATTTATGGCCTCGTTGTAGAGATCCTTATCCATAAGGTGGAGTATGTGGTCCTGGATATCCTCGCTTATATTGTACTTTGAGAAGAGGTGACGGTAGAGCTTTGTAGTACCTATCTTTAAGACTATATGGTCAAGCATTTCTATGCGTTCATAGAACTTTACCAAGATTCTTATGACTTCAAAGTCTCCTAGGATCGATGGCTCGCCTAGAAGCTCAATGCCGGCTTGCCAGAACTCTCTATATCTCGCCTTCTGTGGCTCTTCATACCTGAAACAGTTGACAACATAATATAGCCTTAGTGGTTTCGGCTCGCCTCGTAGATGTTTGAGGTATATTCTTGCAATGCTTGCAGTGGCCTCTGGTCTTAGTGCAACTTCTCTTCCGGCTTTATCCTTGAATACATACATGGAGCGCCTTATCTCCTCGCCAGACTTTACAGCGAATAGCTGGAATCTCTCGAGTGTTGGCGGCTTAACTTCCCTATAACCATATGCCTCAGCTACTTCCGTAAAGATCTCTGCAAGCCTCGATAACGCTCTCGACTCGGGCGGAAGAATGTCCCTAAATCCTCGAAGAGGCTCTAGGACTATCTGCGTCAAGGCTCTGTACCACCCTCTCTTGGTAGCCTTGTTAAACCCGGTCTGAAGATTGAAGCTGTATAATATGTTATGTCACCGTATCGGTCAACTATGGCCAAAAGCGGTTCCCAGCCGTTCTTTGCTGCCTCCTCCACGAAGGAGTATAGTGTTACAAGCTTTACAGGTCTATTCTCTTCAAGTACCAGTATGTAATGTGTATACTTTGGTTCTCTCTTTCTACGTCTTAGTAGAATGGAATGAGGCCTTGGCCCAGGAACTGGAAGCCTACCACGCTTTCGTAGGTCAAGGTATACCTCAAACTCAACCCAGGCATAGGGGTTTAGCCGGCTGTATTTTTTAATCAAGTCTTCAAACGTGTAATTCTTGCCATCGTGGCCTATGACTGTAGCTACGCCGTTGTACAGCAGGTATAGAGCCTCGAGAGGATGAAGCCTATGTATACTTGCATATGGTAAATGTTTCAGCGCTTCATCTATGCCTTTTACTATCACAAGTTCCAAGGTCTTTTCGTCAACTATCTTCAACTCTATTGTCAACTTGTTCCCCCGGGTTTCGCGTCGTAACCGTATACTGTGGTATATCCCCCGTTGGCTCTACCAGAATAGCGGTTGGAAAAAGCTTGTACAACAATGATGCGTGAAGATTAGCTCTGCCAAGCTTTAAAGGGCTCTTCATGATGTTTGCATATTCAACCTGGCTGGTATATCATGGAGCTTCTAGAGAAGCTGAAGATAAAGCCTATTGAATGGATTGAAGATGATAGCGAAGGGCCTAAGCTTCGTTGGCTTGATACACGTCTCCTACCATGGGAGGAGGTTTATAGAGAGACGCGCGACTACAGGAGGGTTGCTGTGGCCATAAAGTCCATGGAGATCAGGGGTGCGCCGGCTATAGGTGTGGCAGCAGCTTATGGTCTTGCACTCGCAGCCGTATATTCAAACTCTAAAAGCTCCGAGGAGCTATGGAACAAGCTACAAGAAGCCAGAGAAGTACTCGCAACAACTAGACCCACAGCGTATAACCTGTTCTGGGCCTTGAATAGGGTCATGAATAAGGCTAGGGAGCAATTAGAGCGGGGCAGTGATGTAGATGATATTATAAGAACTGTGGTGGATGAGGCAAAAAAGATACATATAGAGGATGTCAAAACCAATATAGAGCTTGGCCGCATAGGAGCTAAGCTAATAGACGATGGCGACACTATTCTTACTCACTGCAATGCTGGTGCCTTGGCAACAGCTGCTTACGGTACTGCTGAGGGTATAATGAGAGCTGCAATAGAGGAAGGTAAACGTATAAAGGTCATAGCCACTGAGACGCGTCCTCTTCTTCAGGGTGCAAGACTCACGGTATGGGAGCTAAAGAAAGAGGGTATCGAGGTCAAGCTCATAACGGATAACATGGTTGGGTATGTGATGTACAAAGGTCTCGTAGACAAGGTGATTGTAGGCGCTGATAGAATAACTGCGGATGGCTATGTAGCGAACAAGATAGGGACTTACATGATAGCAGTCCTCGCATATAGGCATAAGGTTCCATTCTATGTGGCTGCCCCGACATCAACGTTTGACATGAGTATAGAGGGCGATAATATCCCTATAGAGGAGCGTGATCCGGATGAAGTTAGAACTATCCTAGGAAAGTTACTCATAACTGTAAAGGACGTGGACGTGTACAATCCGGCATTTGACATAACTCCGCCGGAGCTAGTTACAGCAATAATAACTGAAAAGGGTATAATAACTCCACCGTATCGGGAGGCAATTGCTCGTATTGTGAAAGGAAAACGATAGAGATGAGTAATAGGGTATTTTTCTATCTAACCGCGTACTAGGTTACGGTTCTCTACAATAGTAGCATTATGATACTCGTGCCAACTACTATTAGTGGAGCTGCAATATTATATGCTAAAGAACCCCATACGGCATAAGTTATTGCGAAACTGGCGCCTACACCAGTCACAGCTATGGACTTGACTGCAAGCCCCTTGTTTATTGTGATGAAGAAAGTAGAGCCTAGAGGCGAGGTAGCAATCGAGCTAGTAGAGTTGAATACGTGTGTGGCATAAGCTATGGATACAGTTATAGTTACCATTATCGCAGGCAACAAAATCATTATAGCTATAGCTTTGTTAAAGAGTATTCTCATGTTCAGGCTTATCGACTCTAGAATGGTATTGGCTATCCTGGCAACCTTTGAAGCATTACTACCACTTCTAACAATAGCAGATATAGTCTTTGAAAGCAAGTAGACAAGATGCCATTTCTCGATATTGCCTGGTGCTGCTCTACCCGTCCTTAATGCATATATGAGTGGCCTCTCGGGGCCTTCGCCGTGTTTGATTATAGAAACTACTATGTCTATATTTGTCAAACGAAGCGCTAGGGCATCCGTTATGACGCGTACAGTATATGTTAGCCTAGATAGTCGGGCAATAATGCTTTTCATAACAGCTATATTATATATGTATAACGGTATTGTTAATGTAGATAATGCAACGGCATACAAGTACTTATCAATTAGTAATAATATCAGTGACGTTATTACGGTTAGCGAAGACAGTAAATCCAGTAATATAGACTTGTCTTGTGGCATTAGTACTGAGAGTACTCTAATCCGTGTAGAAACTGCAATCGCAAAGGAGAAGCCAATAACTACCAGTGATGCTATATATGATGCAACGTAGTTTGCAGACAATGATGATGAAAGTATAACAGTCATAAGTACGACCACTGTGGCTGTAGCTATAAGCTCTATACCATGCATAAGCGCTTCGAGCTTATCCCTAAGCTTCTGTTCGAACACCTCCGCAGAGATAACGGCCATTTGATAAAGGGTTTCAAGGGGACTTCCTCTAAGCACATAAGATGCTATATATGACCTTATGAGTCTCGAAAACGTTACACTTGAGACAGTATCAGCTGTCCTCTCTAGCGCAAATATGCTGTTCCCATATTTCTTAACAAACCTAATATATATCTTAGAGATTTTACTAATTTCTCTGAACAATTTTTGAAGATTAATATCATTAGATATATCATTGAAAACCTCGTGAGGAGCCTTACTACCGCCAGCATACGATAGAGAGTAGAGCATTAACAAGGGTAGCTCGGCTATAAGCCTGTCTTCGTCTATCTTAATATTTTTGGAATAAAAGTAACCATTTACTTTGAGCATAACTAATCCTCCTAATCCAGCTATCTATTCGTTAATATTTTGATTATTTGAGACTTATAATAATCTTCAACTAGTAAGCGTAGACTCTTAAAGTCACATGATATACATGATTTTAGCAATGAAGTAAATTTTTCTATCCTATCTTGTATATAACTATAGTCTAAACCGTATAGTTCAGCTATAAGTCTTATACGATAACTTGAATTTATAAGGCTCTCTACGTCTAAAGGATGTAATAGATCTTCGCGCGGATTCCACTTAAACAATGTTATGAAGTCTATGGTATTGTTGGCTGGCACTACTTCAACGATCTCTACTACTCTACGGGCCTCTATGCCGCTCGCTAAACGTACTCTTCTGAGTACTATTATGAGCCATAATAGCTGCAGAAAGCTATCGCCTAGATTTATTGGGTTACTGCGCAACCTCTGCAGAGCAGACTCAGGAGAATCGGCATGGAATGTGGCTAACGCAGCATGTCCGCTGCCCGCTGCGTGAATGAACACACGTGCTTCTTCGCCCCTCATCTCGCCTATAACGAAGTAATCTGGTCTCCGCCTTAGCGCAAATTTTGCAAGCTTATAGATGTCTATGTCCTCGCCCTCATAGTCGCTATACGTATACCTCGTGACAAGGCTATCCCACTGACTGTAAGGCAAGTTAAGCTCGGGAGTATCCTCTATTGTCACTATTCGGGCATACGGTGGCACTAATGAGAGTAATGCTTGTAGGAAAGTTGTCTTTCCAGATGCCGTAGGGCCTACTATTAATATTGCAGGTCTATACTCCATGAGGAACCAAAGATATGCTGCAGCAAGTACAGAAAGTACGTTATCAGCTATTAGAGTCGTAATAGGTAATGGTTCTATGCGATGCTTCCTTATAACAAGTGAGGATCCAAAGCGACTAATTTCTTTAGAGAATGTTGCTGCTACACGATGACCTTCCGGCAGTAATGCTTCAAGGTATGGATGTGCAAAGCTTACATCACGTCCACTCTTTCTAGCCAATTGTATTATGAGGTTGTCCAGCAGCTGTTCGTGTAGGGAAACGTTTGTCTTTATCCAGCCAATTGGTAAGTGACGGTGAACTATATATGCATAGGTATTAGGAGCATTAACAGCTATTTCCTCTATATTAGGGTCTTCTATGAGTGGATAAAGAGGTCCGTATCCACTTAAACCCTTAGCTATTAGATAGCTCATTACTGTGTAGTTCGATTTCAAAAAGTCATAGTCTATTCCGTATCTTTCTGCGAATCTCTTGAGTTCAGTATGGTTTGAGGGTAAAGATTGCAGTCCTTCGGCTATGACTCCTTCTATTATCAGTGCTACAGTATTTAGAAATTCATCATCGCCGATTACCGGCTCATTTATGCAATAGATTATTTCGTCCTCCCTATTGACACCTATTACTATATCCACGACACCGGAAACAGTATATTTCCTAATAGTGTTTTTAATGCGGTCATTACAAGTTAGCGGTTTAATCATTTCTACTAGGAGTATATCTAGATCATCCCTGTTGTTCTTATGCAACCCGTGCAGATTAGTAAATTTGAAGTTCAAGGCACTGGCCCCAGTGAATATTTAGACTTAGAATTATGTTTTTACATAATATTTAAGATTATTAAAAAATATTTTACGTCAAGATATTTTTATAGGCTCTGTAGTATATGTTTTGTCACCCATATCATACTCTATAACCATAACTGATGGTGTTGGACATATTGTCTTATTTATTGATACACGAAGAGATTTTGTTTCTCCTGCGTCTATTACTTGAGATATTGGTATGTCGAGTGCTTCACCGTTAGCACAATCTATATGTACAGCGGTTATGTTTACTACTTGCGATCCACTGTTATCTAGTGTCACATATACGATGCCCAAATCCTGGAGGTATTCAGCGTTGTAGGCGTAGAGTATTGGTTTGTCAGCAACAGTCTCTATGGTGTCTATGAAGTATTGATACATTATTGCACCTGCGGCTAGTGTTGCCATTAGTAGTATTACTGCCGAGAGTATAGGAGATAGCGCTCTCATGACTCTCTCCAGGATTCTATATTTCTCTACTGGGTTGTAGTAGCAGTTTATTGTTAGAAATGCTTTTAATTGTAGAAGTAGTTTCGGGCTAGTTATTTAAGGTCTCTAGTGCTGAAAACAAACGAGGGCTAGGGTAATGGCTAAGAGACAGCAAGTAGCTCAACAAGAAAGCTTCCGTAGCATGACACCATCGCAATTCTTCTATGAATACAGGGAGGTCGCTGGTTTTGGCAGTCCATCACGCGCGCTATATCAAACTGTACGTGAACTAGTTGAGAACGCTCTTGACGCAACAGATGTGCATGGTATACTACCAGACATAACACTTGTAATAGAGCAAATCCCCGAACACCCCAGTTATTACCGAATAACCGTTGAAGATAACGGTATAGGTATTCAGCCACAACACGTACCATACGCGTTTGGACAGGTATTATACAGCTCAAAGTACAAGCTCCGGCAGGCCCGTGGCCGCTTTGGCTTGGGCGCGAAAATGGCTATACTATACGGGCAGATTAAGACAGGTCAACCAGTAGAAGTATACACATCACCCATAGGCTCTTCTAAGATATACTTCTTCCGGATAAAAATAGATATAGAAAGGAACAAGCCAATAGTACTAGCTAAAGGCGAATATCCTAATCCAAGTGGTTGGCATGGAACACGTGTAAGTGTCGTAATAGAAGGCGACTGGCCTAGGGCCCGTCACCGTGTTCACGAGTACATAAGAAGGACAGCTATAGCAGCACCCTATGCTAATATAACATTCATAGACCCTGACGGTAATATAACGGTATACCATAGGACTATAGACAAACTCCCTAAACAGCCTAGAGAGGTAAAGCCACATCCCCAGGGAGTGGACATAGAGCTGCTGAAACAGTTAATAAGAAAATCAAAAGCAACTACGCTCCTTGAGTTCTTAATAGATGCATTCCAAGGTGTAGGGCGTAAAACTGCTGAGGCATTCCTCGATTGGGCTGGGTTTGACAAGAACCTCGATCCTCATAAGTTAGATGATAGAAAGCTTGAGAAACTGGCAAGAAAGCTAAGAGAGTATCAGAGGTTTAGGCCACCGAGCGCTGACGCGCTTTCCCCCTTCGGTCCAGAAATCATAGAAGCAGGTCTAAGGACCATACTAAAGCCCGAGTTTGTCGCAGCAGTAACTAGGCGTCCAAGAGCCTATGAGGGCCACTCATTCATAGTAGAGGTTGGCATAGCCTACGGGGGACAAATACCACCATCTAGTGAGCCTATACTTTTAAGATATGCCAATAAGATACCTCTACTTTATGACGAGAAATCCGACGTAGCATGGAAAGTTGTAGACCCAAAGAACTTCGACTGGCGAAACTACCTAGTAGTATTCCCAGCACCCGTTGCAGTATTGACCCATATAGCTAGTACAAAAGTGCCATACAAAGGTGTAGGAAAGGAGAGCGTTGCCGACGTGCCGGAGATAGAGCAGGAGCTCCGTAACGCGCTTCGAGAAGCAGCTAGAAAACTTAGAGAATATCTCCTGCAGAAGAAGAAGGAAGAGGAAGCTAAGAAGCGCGTAATAACCTTCATGAAGTATACACCCGAGATAGCAAAGAGTCTAGCAACAATACTGAAGGACTACAGCGTGGATGAGAATAGTATAAGGGAAATGCTCCTAACAGCCATGAAAAAGAGGCTGCGGATAGAGGATGAGAAGTTTGCAAAACTAGTAGAAGGGCTAGAGGTAAACATAGAAGAATAAAGGGGGTGAGGTAAGTCGTGTCCACAATAGACGAGTACATAGATAAAGCTGACATTGAGGCTAGGAAGCGTGCACTGCAGGTATTTAGGGAACGATTCAAAGAGATATTTGAGCAGATAAAGAGAGGAGAAAACCCAACCATAATGCTGCCGAAGAGAACTCTAGCAAACACCATCTACGATGAGAAGAGGAAGCTACTACTACTAGGCCCAGAAAAGTTACGCCGAAGCTTCTTCGACCTACATGAGTCTAAGAAGTTCATGCAGACACTGCTAATGGCTAGAATAATATACGAGGCGCTCGAGAGAGATGAGTATCCGACAATCCGTGACCTCTACTACCGAGGCAAGCATACTATAGTGTACCGTGAGCCAGGCGGCCGTAGACACGAAGAAAACACGTGGGACGAGCAGCGCGAATCAGATGCAGTAATACGAGACATAGAAGTCTTTACAGGATTGCTCCGCGAAGAGATGTTGATACTCAGCAAGGAGAAGGGGAAAGTAGTAGGAAACATGAGAATAAGAAGCGGGAACGACATAATAGACCTCAGCAAGATGGGCCATGGAGCCTATGCCATAGAGCCTACTCCTGACCTCATAGAGTTCATAGATGTCGACGCTGAATATGTGCTAGTGGTGGAGAAGGACGCAGTATTCCAGCAACTACACCGTATAGGCTTCTGGAAGAGGCACAAAGCGATACTAATAACGAGCGCAGGTCAGCCTGACAGAGCTACGAGAAGATTCGTAAGGAGACTAAACGAGGAGCTAGGGCTACCAGTATACATACTAACAGACGCTGACCCCTATGGATGGTACATATACAGCGTATTTAAGATAGGCTCAATAACATTGAGCTACGAAAGTGAGCGCCTCGCAACACCAAAGGCCAGATTCATAGGAGTAAGCATGACAGATATATTTGGGCATGGTAAGAAAAAGCCATACCTAACTGAGCAGGAACGACGCAACTACATAATAAAGGCGAAGGATGCCGACATAAAGAGGGCATACGAACTACGCAACTACAGGTGGTTCCAGACAAAGAAGTGGCAAATAGAGATAGACATATTCCTAAAGAAGAAGGCAAAGCTAGAGATAGAGGCAATGACTAGCAAAGGTCTAAGATTCCTTGCTGATAAGTATCTGCCAGAGAAAATCGAGACCGGTGACTGGATAGAGTAGATTCGAGAAACATGAATCCGTCACAGCTATTTACCCATACAAATGAAAGCTCTCCTATCAGTGGTAATGATAATGTTGCACGAGAAACTATGCAGTATTAGTAGTAGCGAGTTAGCTTCGCGGATAGACCACGCCATACTAAAGCCATGGTTGGCTAGAAAAGAGCTAGAACAAGCGATTAACGATCTTGAGGAACTTAACCTTAGATGCCTAATACTAAGTCCACAACTCCTAAGAGAGGCACATGGAATTACGGGCAAGTGCCTAGGCGTAGTCGTAGGGTTCCCTTTCGGATATCATAGCATAGAAGCCAAGATAAAAGAATTAGAGGATGTAATAGCTCTAGGAGCAAGAGAGATAGACTATGTAACTAATACCCAGCTCTATCTGCTTGGCAGAAAGGATGAGTATGCTAATGAGATACGTGCAGTGACAACAATATGCAGAGAAGCAGAAGTTACTTGCAAGATAATAATAGAGACCCCCGCTTTAACTCAAAGCCAGATAAAAGAGGTAACAAGGCTCGTAGCTGAGTATGAGCCAGACTTTATCAAGACTAGCACAGGGTTCGGCCCCCGACACACTTTGCCGGACGACATAGTGATAATAGACAGTACGCTCAGAAAGATCGGAAAGAGAGATATTATAAAAATCAAGGCAGCTGGAGGTATAAGAACCGGACTACAAGCAGCAATACTGCTCTCACTAGGTGCAGACGTAATAGGGACGAGTACTCCCCGCCAAATACTTGAAACTTATCGTGACCTTTGTACCAGTAATAGAAGTTGTACCAAATAATTGGAGTTGCGTAAGAGGTAGACTCGTAAAAAGAAGAGGATGATGAAACGACGGTCTCAAGAGCGTTCGCAATGAAGAACATTCTCCTTTCTGACCCCAGCCTTCTCTAAGTGATTAAGTGATATAGAGTTCAGCTGAGACAGGTATCACCATCCCCTAGTCTAATGGGTCAGAACCCCTTTCTCATCACAACATCATAGCTGTAAGTATTGGTTATCTCCCTTGTATCTACTCCTCTTCTATTCTCTCAATAATTTCATGGAATGTATTCCTTTTACAAAATCTACAGTAATGATAAAGCTTTCCACTAGAGAGTTTCGTCAAATCAAAACTTACTTCAAGCTCCCATTTATTACCACATGAAGTACACTTCAACAACCACTTGGTCACGGATAACCCCTCTTTCTATCTCTTCCTTCTCCTCTCCCAGTGCTTTGGACGTCCTCTACCCCTATTCTTACCGCTTGAGGACGGGTTTTCTCTAGCTCTTATCAATCCTCTTCTCACAAGCTCATTGAGAACACGTCTAAGTACTCGTCTAACACGCCATCTACGCTCTATACTACCATAGAGTCTCACTGCGGTAGAGCGTATACTATTTGTCGTAGTCAAGTCACGCAGTATTTTCTTCTCCTCCTCGGAGAGTGTGTCTGACAAATAGCGTAGTCCAAGTCTCGCAATATCGGCAGGTTCTAAACCCAGGTATGGATCCTGGGGCTCAAGCGACGAGAGATCTTGAACGACTTCAAACTCTATAATAGTTACGTAGTCGTCTTCGTTGAAGTCGCCATACATACGTCTAAGAGCCTCTAGGAGTTCATCTTTATTCTTAAACCCATCTTTTTTTGCATCCTCCTCGGTGAGTTCGGAAACTCGCTTGTATACAACATTAGTTACACGTACCTTCGCAACAGGCCTCCCACCGCCATGAACAATTAACTCGTTATATTTTACACGCACCCTACCAAGCCTAATAGTCGTCCTCTTTTTGCCAGATAGTATGTCCTTAACAAATTCGCCTTTGACCATTAAATGTCTTCCGAGGAATTTGCTTCGCTCTCTTCGCTGCTCCTCCACGTATACCCCCATTGATGTTGTAGGGTAGTTGGTGGGAGGCTTTTTAGACGCATTTTGTCTCCCAGAAAACACTAGGGGCTATGAAGGTGTGTCTACTATAGGAGATCCCGGCCCCTATATTCCTTGATATATGTTTATGAAGGGCCGGGTGTCTGACACAGCCAAGACGTGTATGAAGATGGGCCAAAGCGCTGAGCCCCTACTATGGGATTCTATTACCATCATCTTATCATTCGTTATCTGTGAATCGATGCAGGCTTAAGTACGCTATGAGGTGTGGTTCTACTGTTTGCGGCTATGATAGCTCCTACCTTTAGACCCTCGAGAGGATGAGTTGATGTAACTACTATTTCTCCTGCAACACCAGTATATGGTACGTTTTCTGTCACAGTATAAGGTGCTACGTGGGCTTCTTTACCAACGACACTATCGGCAATATAACTATGTGAACCTATTCGTGCCCTGTCATAAATTATACTCCTTTTAACTTCTGAGTAGGCTCCAACCAAAGCTCCCTCATATACAGCTACATTATTCCTTAGAAATGAGTGAGCGCCTATGCGAGCACCGCGGGCAATGAAGACTGGTCCTTTTAGCACTGCGTAATGGTCTATGAAGGCGTCATCGTCTATGAAAACGGGAGGCTCTATAATAGCTGTGTCTTTAATCGTAGCATGGTCGCTTACATAAACGCCTTTCAGACTAGATAGAGCCAGCCTAACTGCGAGTAAATAATCCCATGGTGTGTCTAGATCGACCCATTCTCCGAGCCACATATTTGCATGTATGCGTTGTCTCTTAGCGATGTGTGTAAGCGCATCATGTAGTGACATATCTTGTTGACATATAAGGCTTCTTAATTCGTTGACATTAACAGTCATTAAGCCTGCAAATACTAGTTGCCCTCTGCCCATGCCTATTATAGACATCTCTATAGGGTCTATGTCAACTTGTAAGAATGATCCTCTAAGCATGACAGGCCGAGTAACAGTCATTACGGGTTCATAGTATCTTGCAACAATGTTCATATGTGAATCTATCATGTTTGATGGAGCATATATATCACCATAAAGTATTGTTACGATTTTTTCACCACTTGCACTAATTGCTGAAAAACTATCACATATGGCTCCCTCAATACCAGGTGAACGTTGTTCAACAAACATGCATCCAGGTAAGGTGCTGCAGACGCTACCTACACGAGGATCATCTGAAACTACAATAACTCTATCAAAATGTTTAAGCATAGATTTAACATGAGTTTCCAGTAGTGTTCCCTTAGGGAATTTTAGTAATGAGCGAGAGGTAGCATCTCCCAAGACGAGTCTTAATAACTTAGGTGATCCGCCAGCAAGAACAACGCCTATCATGAGGCCTGCGCCTCTCCTCACGGCTATAGAGTGTTCGGCAACTAATTAGCAGCTACTACTTTACAATATTAGTGCCTCTATTCGACTGTTACTGTCTTAGCTAGATTGCGTGGTTTGTCGGGATCTCTGTTGAGCATTACGGCGAGCTTGTAGGCGAGTAGCTGGAACGGCGGAACTACGGCGTAAGGCGCAAGTATCTCACTATAGTTTCCGACATCAATGTAGAAGTCTACTCCTTCAAGCTCTCTATAACTAGAGGTACCTATTACTATGGTTGAAGCTCCACGTGCCTTCATCTCCATTACGTTGCTTTGGAGTTTTTCTAGGAGCTCGTCTTCTGGCGGGACGCCTACAAATATGACGGGAAATTCTTCCTCTACAAGTGCTATTGGACCGTGTTTACTCTCTCCGGCGGGATAAGCTTCAGCGTGTATGTAGCTAACCTCTTTGATCTTTAAGGCCGCTTCATAGGCTAATGGAACGCCTAGTCCTCTTCCGAGCACGTATATGTTGTTTTTACTACGTAAACTTGAAGCGAGTAGTTCTACAAGTCTTATACTACGATCTATTCCGGAGGAGGCTGCATGGCTTGCATTCCTGAGCTCCCTCATTGCTTCCGTGTATTCCGCCTTGGTAAGAGAGCCTGTATGGACAGCTAGAGCTAGCGCTATACTTGTGAGTGCTAATACCTGTGTAAGGAACGTCTTGGTGGCTGCTACACCGATCTCGGGGCCAGCCCTAGTATAGACGGTGGTGTCCGATTCGCGTGGAATAGTGCTTCCGACAACATTTGATACAGCCACAACCCTCCCGCCGCTAGACTTGAATGATCTTACAGCTTGAAGAGTATCGATAGTTTCGCCGCTTTGACTTATAGCTACAAGCGCCGAATTGCTATGGTCTAAGCTTCTATAGGCGAGATACTCACTTGATATGAAAGTGATTACTGGTCTTCTAGCTATACGTGCCATGAAGTATGCAAATACGAGGCCGGCGTGATAGCTAGTTCCAGCACCTGTTACAAATATGTGGTCGGCGCTAGCGAGGATCTCTGCAGCTTTTTCAAGTTCACGGCTAGACATAAGCCCTGTGTACGTTTCATACAGTACACGTGGCTGCTCCATTATCTCTTTAAGCATGTAGTGAGGATAACCGCCTTTTTCAGCATCTTCTATACTCCAAGTTACTGTCATGACACGGTGATGCCATTCGACAGGAGTACCGCTTTTCTCGAGATAGAGCCTATATGGTTCTATATACCCGTACTCGCCATCGTTTAGGGCTACAAAACGCTTAGTATATTGAAGCATTGATGGAATATCGCTTGCAATCATGTTGAAACCTTCACCGAGCCCAATTACAAGAGGGCTCACTTTTCTTGCAAAGTAGATGCGATTAGGTTCATAAGCATAGACTACGGCTATTGCGTACGCACCTTCTATGACCTTGACAAGCTTTTTAAAGGCCTCCCACATGGAGTCTCCATTTTCCAGATATTCTTCTAGCAAATGAGCTATAACTTCAGTATCAGTTTCGCTCTTAAATTTATGACCTCGTTCTTCTAACAACTGGCGTAATTCTGCAAAATTCTTTATTATGCCATTGTGTACTACAGCTATTTCGTTCCTACAATCTACATGGGGATGCGCATTAACAGTATTAGGCTCGCCGTGGGTAGCCCAACGTGTATGAGCGATGCCGCATACAGCACAGTACTTGTGAACACTATATTCTTCAACAACTTTGTCGATACGGCCTTTATCCTTGAATATCAAAAGCTTGTTAGAGCTACACTCTATTAGAGCAAAGCCAGCACTATCGTAACCCCTATACTCTAAGCGTTTAAGACCCTGAACAAGTATTGGTGCAACATTGCCTATAATATCCGGGTCTGCTACAATACCAACTATGCCGCACATAGCCTATACGCCCTTCCCCTGAGCATAAGATCTTGCAATTACTTATGACTCTAACTAGACATCTGCCACTGAAGGAACACAGCGACTACAGTATATTAGTTATAGAGGCTTAAGCTATTACGTAACTGGCGGTGGATGAAGAGTGAACCCCAGTTGCGAAAACTAGCATGTGCGGCCTTCAGCGTACTGACACCGCATTATAGCGCCTTCTGGCTCTGAATAGTGGTGGAAATGAAGCATGGTTGCCAAAACTGCTAGTAACGTGCTGAAGTGTTACGTGTATCGAACATTATTTAAAGCATAGCGAATAGGGATAAAGAAACAAACATGTATTAGGGTGGCTCGGCATTAGTGCTTAGCTCTGTCTTGTTTCGGTGTAGAGGGCTTCTCTAGATAGACAAAGCTTGGACGCTTCGATACGTATCTGGGTAGTGTAGGCTGGAGGCGTGGATAGTCCCTTATCTCTTCCAGAACCATTGCTACTAGTTCTTCTGGCTTTACGGCTATACGGTCATTGGACCTTCTGATGGTGACGTTTATTGTACCTGTTTCAACTTCTCTGTCGCCGACAACTCCTATGTAAGGTATCCACTCTCGTGCAGCATCGCGTATGCGCTTGCCTAAGCTTATATCTCTATCATCTATGTCGACTCTTATCAGATTCTCCTCAAGTAGGGATGCAGTTTTCTCTACTAGTTGCATCTGCTTCTCTGACTTGGGATCGACAGGTATGAGTCGGACTTGTATTGGTGCCATCCATGTAGGTATATACGGTTTCTTGCCTTGTCGTTCCATCTTTACTGCTGAGTCTAGCACCATGTAGATATATCTCTCTATGGAGCCTATCAGTGCCGTATGTATAATTACAGGGTAGCGTTCAACATTGTTTTCGTCGATGTACTTTATTCCGAAGCGTTTAGCATTACCTACATCGAATTGGAAAGTAGCTATCTCTCGAGGCCTGCCGGCAACATCTATTATGTGGTATTCTACGTTAACTACCCAGTAGTATATGCCTGCAGGGTAGACCGTCACTATGGCTGGTTTTCCGTCACGTTTTATTAACTCCAGGAGTAGATCGCGCTTCTCTTGCCAGAAGTCCTCAGTCACATTGTATACAGCGTAGTATTTTTGGCCAAGCCTTGTAGCTTCTCGGTGTATAACTTCTTGCAGTTTTCTACTGACATTTACAGCTTCCTCTATATCACGTGTTAGTATGTGTAGGTCGGGCATATAGAACCTTCTTAGCCGGAAACAGAGGGTTACCTCACCGCTTTGCTCTAGACGGTAACTATCCGCGATCTCGAACATGCCAAGTGGTAGATCTTTATAACTTAACACGTAGTCACGCAATATTGCAAACTGTTGATGACAAGCAGCATAGCGCATTACTAGGTGCTTCCTATCAGTCCATAGCTCGTATAGACGGTCCCCGAAGAGTTCAGCGTGCTCGTATACAGGTTTGGCTGATAAGTCGAACATGTTTGTGCCGCGTATACGGAGCACTGGTATGCCTAGGTCTCGTGCAAGCTTCCACGCGTATTCAGAGACAGCGTCAACCATTAGTGTGGCATGAGGCTCATACCTCATGTGGCCGTAGTCTGAGAAGGGTTCCCATTCAAACCCGAACTTTGCACAGAGAGCATTGACTGGATTCTCTACCTCGCCAATTTCCTTGCCGAGGGCCTCTTTCTCTATTAGTATTCTAAACTCCTCATCTGCTTTTGATAAATATTCTTCGGGCTTGTAGACTTCGCCATTAGGCGTTAGTACGAAATACTTCTTCTCTATTTGTGGTTTTGAGGAAGCTTTTGGTGCATAAGCCCTTGAGAGTTCTGATAGAGGGTGACCATAGCAGTGTATCTTAAATTCCTTGTACCACCCAAATGGGGCTCTTACGACCTTATATTTGCCTTCGGCACGTTTCTTTAGCTCCTCCTCGAGGAGAGATAGTGCTTCTTTAGCAACTTTAGGTGGCGCCAATCGTTTAGAGAGGTGTGCATAAGGATAAATGACTATTGTATAGGCCTTTACCTTCTCTGCTACATCGATTATATCCTTTACAGCGTTCTCGACAACTTCTCTAAGGTTCTGGGTGTCAACATCCTCTACTGTAGTAAACACTACAAGGGCATTTTCTACGGACGCCTCAGAAGGTGTAAGGTCTACCGACTCTGCGTCAGCTATAGCCTTGCTTTTAGCTTTGAAGGAGAACTCTTTGGCGTGTATCAGTAGTATACGCATAGCCGTGCACCGTCGTTGTAAAGTATTTGAGGTGTATACCCAAGGGTAGCCTAGGCTCCATGGTTGGTAAAAAAGATAATATAGACGCCCATCCCTAATGAGCTATGGAATAGTTTCGGTTAGGTAAAGAGCCCTATATAAGGGTGTTACTGGCCCGCCCATCTCCCGGGATAGAAGGGTATGTCTAAAGGAGAAGTAAGGTCGATAACAGATCTCCCGGGAGTGGGTCCTGCAACAGCTAACAAGCTAATAGAAGCAGGCTACGCGACACTAGAAGCAATAGCAGTAGCCACGCCACAAGAGCTAAGCGCAGCAGCAGGGATACCAATAACCACAGCACAGCGCATCATAAAGGCGGCACGAGAAGCTCTCGATATTCGCTTCAAAACAGCGCTCGAGGTCAAAAAGGAACGCATGCAAACACGCAAGATAACTACAGGGAGCCGTAACCTTGACGATCTATTAGGTGGAGGTATAGAAACTAAAACCATAACGGAGTTCTTCGGCGAGTTTGGTAGTGGTAAGACGCAGATTTGCCACCAGGTAGCTGTAAATGTGCAACTACCGGTTGAGAAGGGTGGGCTAAGTACGCCAGATAAGGTAGCCAAAGCAGTTTACATAGACACAGAGGGGACTTTCCGCTGGGAACGTATTGAGGCTATGTCAAAGAGATGGGGACTTGACCCAGATGAGGTAATGAGTAATATACTCTATATAAGGGCTATAAACAGTGACCATCAAATGGCCATAGTGGACGAGCTGTTCAACATAGTTCCGAAAGAAAACATCAAGCTAGTCATAGTAGACTCTGTTACTGGACATTTCCGTGCGGAATACCCGGGAAGGGAAAACCTCGCAGCACGGCAGCAGAAGCTAAATAGGCATCTACACCAGCTCTCAAGGCTAGCGGAGATATATGATGTTGCAGTAATAATAACTAACCAGGTAATGGCGAAGCCTGATGTGTTCTATGGTGACCCAACCCAGGCAGTAGGTGGGCATGTCTTGTATCATGCTCCGGGTGTGCGCGTACAACTAAGGAAGAGTCGTGGAAACAAGAGGATAGCGAGAATAGTAGATGCACCGCACCTGCCGGAAGGTGAAGCAGTATTCATGATAACAGACTACGGTATAGCTGACCCCGAGGACTAATCCGATCATTAGGTAAACTAACACAAGTATTTTGAAAATATTTGTAAAGCACTATAGGACGACACGTTGACAACGTCTGCAAGACCTGACAGACGCAGGAGTTAGTACGAAACGTGACTTACTCCATTCAAGCTCAATCATGCAATCATCAATTATTATTGCTGGTACTTTTACTCTAAGTCTTAGTCCGCTAAGTACATCATTTACAGTTGCCCACTTTGTAGATACATTTACCTTAGAGCCTATGCAAACATAATAGCGCTTACTTATGCTGGATTCATCTACAAAGAGGAGTAATTCTAAATTATTGTTGCCTATTCTTACGCGAAACAAGTTATCTGCTATAATTTGCTTAAATATGTCGATGTTTCTAGTCTCGTATGGTATTTTTATTATATTACCCTTCCTGGTTAACACCACTGGCTTATCAATACTAATTGCCTCTAAAAGCTTATCTATATCTGGGTGCACGATGCTCACCAGGCCAAACGGTGAAAGGCCTACGAGGGCTTTTCAACATTGTACGCGGAGATAGTAGCAATATTAGTCCTCACGGCTCTTTCGATATACGATGTAAAGACGCGAGAGCTCCCGGATAAGCTAGTATATGCTTCTCTGGCTATCGTAGTCCTTCTCAGAATCGCAGAATACAGGGTCATAGGTTTCAACACTATCTTGCCATTGTGGTTTTACATTGTAGTGGATATAGTGCTTCTTGGTATGATAGCTGTAATAGCTTGGCTAGGTTACTTTGGATGGGGCGATGTCGCGGTACTAGCCTTGATAACAGTTGCATCACCACTCGCTGAAGGACAATGTATCATTATGCCCCCCTTGCTGATGGTGATTATTTACTATGTTTTGTTGACGATGATCCTTATGGTTACTAATATGCTTGTAAATATCACAGCTCATAGGCGCGACTTGGCGCGACTGCCCGCTAAGTATAGGCTAATATATGCATTCATAGCGCGTCCAATTAGAGCGAGAAAACTCTCTCAAAACCCTGGATGGTGGTATCCTCTAAACCTATGTGGTAAATATAGCGTAAGGTTCAACATATATATGGATCCGCCAGATATAGCGAAGGAAGTTAGCCTAGCCATGCAAAGAGGCTGCGTCAAGCCTAATGACAAAGTATGGGCTACATATGGGGTGCCTGGTATACCGCTCTTTACCGTAGCATACATATTAACATTAATTCTAGGAGATGGTCTGCTGCTCAGTGTACTAGGCCTCAGTATTCCAATGGTAGGCTAGAAAACTCATAGTTTAGGCAGGAAGATGTAGCTAGAGGGAGGGACGGTAGAATGGCACACCAGATGGACGTGCTTTATGCACCTTGGCGGTATACATATATAAAGTCTACAGTTGAGAAAGAGCCACAAGAATGTATATTCTGTATAGCTCCTAAGAAGCCTGAGGACGAGTCATTAGTGTTATACAAGGGTCGCTATAGCTACATAATCATGAATCTATACCCTTATAATACTGGTCATGTAATGGTGGTTCCTTATAGGCATATAGCTGATATAGCTGATCTAACTATTGATGAGCTAACAGAGATGATGGAGTTAGTAAAGCTGTCAATGATTGTAATACGAAAAGTGTTAAAGCCGCATGGTTTCAACATAGGCATCAATATTGGTCGTGTTGCAGGTGCCGGTATAGACAAGCACGTACATATCCATGTAGTGCCGCGATGGAATGGTGACACTAACTTCATGCCAGTAATAGCAGGAGTAAAAGTCATATCACAAGATGTTAGGGAGACGTACAAAGCGCTACGGGAGGCTCTTAAAGAAGTCATACATGTAACTAAAGACTAACCAATAAAGTATATCTTTAGTCTGTTCACGAAAGCTCTAATGTCTGCTATATGTGAAGCCACATCGTCTCTTACATCGCTAAGCCTCCTTAACGTGTGTAACTGTTCAGCCCTCATTCTATACGCTCTGACATATCTTAAAAGAAGCCTCGCCTTTTCCGCGTAGATATACGCGTCTGTAATTCCAATACGGCCTATATTATCTAAATGCTTGGCTAGACTAGATAATGTATCCTCAAGGCTTCCATTGAATAGACTCGTCTTGAAGTAAAGAAGTTGACGAGAAATATCATCAACTAATGATAGAATTGATTCAATCTCTCTACTTAGCTCCTGTACGTCAACACTTCTTTGCAATCCTAAAAACCATCTTCTTTCTCTCATAGTCGGGCTCCCGTATAATTATACCTCTTCTAACCAGCCCCGCTAATGTCTCACGTATGGTCTCCTTCTTAACATTGCTATCATGCTCCAATAACGCGTTATATATTTCATCAAATGTTAATCCATTTTTGCTCTTAGAGAGAATCTCTAGTATAGCTTTCTCAAGATTCTCCGACATAATTCTCAGCCTCGCTACTAACTAGCCATGGAAGGGGGACCAGTGACTTCGCTATAAAAACGAGGCTCTATAGCCGCTTAAGCTAGGAGTGTTCCCAGCGGGGTGCACTAATCTTGAACGAAATAGAGCTTGAGCTTGTCGAAGAATACGAACTTCTCGGAGAAAAGCGCTATCGGTTCCGGATAAAAGGTACATCAATATACCTTAACGTGACAGCCAAAGACGTGGAAGATGCTAGGCAAAAAGCAATAACTATGGTAAAGGAGATACGGCTAGACGCCATACTGTCAAAACTAACAGGTTAGCGATATACTAACGTATTCATATTTACTGTCATATTCGTTTTACTGCTTGTTTTGCCTTCCTTAGCTCCTCAAACTCTTTTATAGCTTCACGTGCAGCCTTCTTGAACTCTCCTTCATCGATACGTTCAATAAATAGTTTGAAGAACTTTGTGAGACATGATTTGCTATGAAATACTAGTTCTATACCAGCCCTCTTCAATACTATTCCCTGGCCCTGGGGGAATACCCGGCCGCATACTATGCATGTATAGCGCTTCACCTTCATAACACTACTACCGTCATGGATGACTGTGCCACAATTATATTAAACCCTATTGCGTTTCCCGGTTGTCTGCTAGGGTTCACTCTCCGGGCTCAAGTGGTGAATTAGTGTACACACGAGGCCAGAAATGCCACCGTGAGAGAGGTCTACATGGTAGAGTTGTAGATGGTGAGATAGGAGAGGTTGATGGAAATGACGCTCAAGACGACAGGTATCAGCAGTTCGCTAGAACTGCTCCACGAGAAGGTACGTGAGCTTATACGCCAGAAGGGTTGGGAGACGCTAACTGAGATACAAGAAAAAGCAATAAAGCCTATACTAGAGGGTCATAACGTAGTCATAGTAGCTCCTACCGGCTACGGAAAGACTGAGGCTGCCCTTCTACCGGTTCTCTCTATGATGCTTCAGGAGGACGTAGAGCCGGTCACAGTACTGTATATAACACCGCTGAGAGCGCTCATCAACGACATATATGAAAGGATAAACTGGTGGGCTTCGCAGCTAGGATTTATAGTAGCCAGGAAGCACGGCGATGTACCGCACTCTGAACGAGCAAGAAGGCTACGGAGAGCACCGCATATTCTAGTAACTACTCCAGAGAGTCTTGAGATAGACCTGGACTGGGCGTCTAAATTCCGTAACTTCTACCGTAACCTACGCTGGGTTATAGTAGACGAGGTTCACGAGATCATTTCGACAAAGCGTGGAGTCCAATTAGCAATACTGCTAGAGAGGTTCCGAAAACTAGCAGGAGACTTCCAGCTGATAATGATCTCAGCCACAGTAGGCGAGCCAAGTCTAACTGGTAGAACTTTCATTGGCAGCTCAAAGCGCCCATTATCTATAGTCACAGTTGAGAAGAGGAAAGAGCTAGAAATAGTAGTAGATTATGTTGACGCACCTAGTACTGAGTTCTGGAAACAAGCTGCACAGAAACTACTAAAATACATGGAGCCCTTGACGCTGGTCTTTGTCAACTCGAAACATGTAGCTGAGAGACTACACAGTGAGATAGAGAAGATGGGTATTGAAGGCGTAGTCGTGCATCATGCTTCGGTATTTGGCGAGGAAAGGCGACGCATAGAGCGCATGGCTAAGGAAGGAAAACTAAAGATGATAATTGCTACGAAGACATTAGAACTCGGCATTGATATAGGCTCGGTTAAACGTGTAATACTGTTCCGTCCTGCAGGAAAAGTCGCTTCTCTCATACAGAGGCTTGGAAGGAGCGGGCATACTATAGGTGGAAGGATAAATGGGATAATAATAGCTACAGATGAGCTAGAACTACTCGAAGCTATAGCAGAGGCTAGGCTAGCGATTAAGGGTAAAGTTGAGGTCCCTGAACTCCCATTAAAGCCGCTGGACATGGCTGCGAGAGCAGTTATAGGTATGGCATTGTCAGGGATGTACACAGTAGACGACGCCTATGAAGTTCTTAGCAACGTCTATTATTTCCGCGGACTCACTCGCGAAGAATTTGATGAACTCGTAAAATATTTGCTAGACAATAAGATGATAAAGATCAATGAAGAAGGCAAACTCTCCGGTGGAGCCCAGTTCTATCGCATATGGAGGTTTGATGCTGGCGATAGTCGCTTCAGCTGGTGGGTGCATAACTTCTCAGAGTTCTTCACAACTATGGGTGAAAAGAAGACATATGTGGTGAAGACTGCTGACGGGAAGACTATAGGTGAGCTAGATTCAGAATATGTTATACGCATGCTACGAATAGGCCATGTGATAAGACTAGCCGGTAAAAACTGGCAGGTAATAAACATCGATGAACATACTAACAAAGTCGTGGTGACCGAGACACAGAGCGAAACAACAGCAGTACCCTTCTGGAAAGGACAAGGCCCAATAGCATCGAGGCTAGTCCTTTCCGAGCTAGAACAAGTCATATACGAAGTTCACCAGGGCTCGCTAGATCTCCCGGAGGGTCTCGTACTAGCAGACGATGCGCGTAAAGCTCTCAAGAAGCTCATAGGCGAGATTAAGAAATACGGCTATCCAGCACCGAACAGAGGTAACATAATCATTGAAAGGCTGTCTGACGAGATAGCATTCATAACACTAGCACCAGAGAAGGTTCTAAGAACTTTGGCTTACATTGTAATGCTTGAGGCATATCGCAACAATTCTGACGTATATACAAGGATATCACACTATGGTTTCAGCCTCCCTGCGAACTCACTAGACTTTGACCCCTTCGAATTCCTAACCAGCATGGATAGAGAAGAATTCATGGAAAAAGCATGGGAAGCAGCTAGTAGGTCGCCATTCTTTGTAGAAGTAGCTCACAACATACAGCTAGTATTTGGCATAACAAGAAAACTGCGTAAGAGCGACACCTTAGTCTACCAGGAAGCAATCCGGCAAACTCTCCAGGAGTACTTTGACCCGGAGTCAGCCTGGGCTTTACTAGAAGGTCTACGCAAGGGAAGAGTAAAACTGAAGGTAAACCATGGCCGTACGAGCATCTATGCGCGCATAGTATCCAAGGAACTACCTGAACGTCCGTGGATAAGCGATGTAGATGAACTCATAGCCGAGACTCTTAAGGGTATGGCATTCACAGCTGAAGAACTAGCAGAAGCGCTAGGACTTCCACTAAACCTTATAGAGGCTAAGCTTCGCGACATGCGTAAAGCATCCTCGCTATACAGAGTGTTCAACTTCATAGACGTGGATACTGGCGAGCAACGCTGGGCACTAGTAGAGGATGCTGCAGAGATAGTACGCTCAGAAGAATTCTCATCCTCATTTGATCCGCCAATCAAGGATAGCTTGTACATGTTACTAGTAAAGAATGAAACAGGAAGCCTAATACATGCTATCGTTAGGCTAGGTGATGTGATAGAAAAACCGGACCAAGTGGTAAAGCAGATACCGTTTAATGAGATTTACGAGTTAAAGGTAGTTCCGCTAACTGGCTATTATGAAGGACAACCGCCAAAATACCAGTACGTCCCACGTGAAATTGTGCCATACTTAGTGCTTAATGCTGCAACGCTGATACAGAAGATACAAATGAACAATCCCATATTCTAACGTATACTATAGTTTTTGTCACCACCGTTAATAGTCGATAAGATGTTCTAGATCTGACTTTTAGCATGAAAACTCTTAGCAACATCTTACCTTTTGCCGTATAGTATTAGACACGCCCAGATAATGAAGCATACTTGAGAGTACCGGCTGCGATGAAGACCGCCACGAGTTACTGAAAATCAACAAGCGTCCAATGATGAGGGTCCGTGTTGCAGAGCAGCCAGGTACGGTGAAGCTTATGCGATATAACTATGTAATGTGTTAACATCATTGGATGATGAAGAGCGTTCGGCTTACCCTCCTCACGGCCATAAAGTGTAGGAGGGATGAAGATGTTATCCCCGGCTGAGTAAGCTTTGTTCGCGGCTGTAAAGACGTGAGGAGGCTATAGCTGGCATGGTGCGCTACTATGTATTCATAACGTTGATAATGCATGTAAAGCTAGAAGCGTCTATTGCAAGTCTTCTGGCAAACATTAAGGAAAATAGTAATGTAGCGATAATAGATCATGATGAAGTAGCGAGGAGGCTTATACTACGTGCGCCCGTAAGGGAAGCGGCTTACCTTCAGATGCTTGTGGACCATTACGCTGATACTGCTACTTTCGAAGTAAAAGCTTCCATGAAGAAAAGAATTGATGTGAAAAAGCTGCGTAGTATGAATACTATATACCGTAGTATTGGAAATAGGCTTCTCTTCTATAAGACGTGTAGTAGTGGTGCAGTCTTCGGAGAAGCACGGGGCAGAGACCTATTACTGAAGTACTGTAAGAAGGCGATGATGGTTGATCCAGCAGCTCTTCCGCCAGTACTCTGTAGCTTTGATGCGTTGACGGAGGGTATTGCTGAAGTCGCTGATAGAGCTAGAGGATGTTTTGATGAAATTATTAATAAACTTAGCTAGACTATTAAATAGTTATGTCGTAGACATAGTTAATGAAGCTAGTAAAATGTGACGCTTAGTGCCATGATTTAGTGTATTTTCTGTGCTTATCGGGGAACGAAGCGAGTAGTTTAAAGAGTCTTGATGAATAGCTTGCAGTGGCGTGGAAGGGAGGTGTAGACTGTCATGGCGGCCGAGGAGAATGTCGTTATTGTTGGTAAGAAGTCGGTCACCGATTATGTTCTAGCAACGATACTTCTATTCAATGAGGGGTACGATGAAGTTACTATACGTGGCCAGGGTCCTAATGTAAGCAAAGCTGTTGATGTATACAATGCGTTAGTCAATAGACTTCAGGACGGAGTAGAACTGGTAGGAGTAAGCATAGACAGTATACAGCGTGGCAGAAGGCTTGTACCGATCATAGAGATTAGGGTACGTAGAAAGATAGTCTAAAGAAGTCAAGTTACAAGAATTGTATGTATTAGTAAAATGTTACGCAATCTGTGATTGTACTCTCTGCTATGCATCCTCTCTGAATACGAGATTATACTTCCAGGCCGGGTAACTCTCGTGGCAGTAAAGTGAAAGTTGCAGCAAATAGATGGTATACCATATTGTAATTAAGATATAAAATGATGATGTTATCATTTAGGCATCATAAATTTAACTTTTCAGTAGGTATTTCGTTTATTGTAGAAATCGTGATCCAGGTTCCCGGTACATGGTAAGGATGATAAAGGAGATGTCCATATTACGGTGGGCTGACTGATGGCGTCTGAGGCAGTCATCTCAGGATTTGAAGTGGGACTGCTTGGTAGAATTATTGTTGCTTTGCTCTCCGGTATGCTTATAGGAATTGAACGTGAAAAAGCTAGGGCAGCGCTTGCAAGAAGGAAACAGAAACGAATAGGTATAGAAGAATTTGTAGTCAAAGAGTTTCCGGGGCTCCGAACATTTAGCCTTGTAGCCGTATATGCAGCGGTCATCGGCATAATGTGGAACCGTAACCTCATAGATAGTATGCATGTATCTACTCTTCTTGCAGTATTCGGTTTGGTAGTAACATTATTCTCCGCTTATCGGCTTCTTGTCGCGAGAATGGCTGGTATAACTACTATAGTCGTCTTGTTAATGGACTTCGTTATAGGACTCCTGGCTGGTCTCGGAGAAGTGTTGTTGGCTGCAAGCATTGCTGTATTAACCACTTTCATATTGGCCATAAAACTGCCTGCTGAAAGAATGGTCGGCAAGATACGGTACGAGGAACTTTTATGGGCACTAGAGCTTGGCGTAATACTAGTAGTCATAGGACCATTCTTTCTCGAAGCAGAATACGAGTTCTATGGAGTCAGTCTCCGGAGCTTGTACTTATTCTTCGCACTTGTATTGGCGACATCCTACATAGGCTACATTATGGCTAGGCTCAAGGGCGGGGAGGGTCTAGCCTATGCAGCCCTATTCGGTGGATTAGCTAACAGTGAGGCTACATTAATGGCCCTTCTTGCACTTGTTCCTGCCGAGCTGCGAAGAGTCCTCGCCTTTGATATAACAGTGCTCACTAATTCGGCTATGATACTGCGTAACGTTGTCATAGCAGTAGCAGCCGCCTACTTCGTTAGCTCAAAACCACTTCAGCTTAGTGACCTTGCACCGATCTTGATGGCTATGGTTCTATCCATAATGCCAGCTTTATTCTCATGGACTCGCTCGCTTCGTGGAGGTGCTCCCATAACCACTGTACGCATAGAAAATCCGTTACGTTTCAGCACAGCAGCAAAGAGTACCGCGTTGTATCTTATCATAACCTTCGTCTCGTATCTAGTCCAGCATAGTGGTCTAGCGAGTCTTGCAGTTGTCGTCATAGCAGGTGGATTTGTTTCAAGCAGTGCTACGATACTTGTTCTATTTTCGCTTGGCAGCCTAGCACAAATCGATGTTGCCCGTCTTGCAGTTGTAGCAACGATAGCAGGCGTTCTGAACAAGACCATTTATGCATACCTAGTCGACAGTGACCCAGGTACACTAAAACGCGTAGGTATAGCGTGCGTACTTCAAGCACTGTTAATGACGCCTGGTCTTGTTCTGGAAGCTCTCTAGGAAAAACCAAATCTCTGGAACACGGCAACATAACCAAGATGTACGAGTACTGTTAATGACCTCACACCGCCTGCATAGAGTCCAGCAACAGCGTATGGCGGCGCGTCAGTAACGTCAACTATTTTCGCTGAAATACCCTTGGCAAGGCGTGCAACACGTCTAACGATGTCGCGTGCTGTAGGCTTGGAGGAAGCCTTTAGAGGCATACGGTAGACTTCGATGAATCCCTTCTCTTCAAGGATAGTAATAATCTTGTTAAGTGGTCTCCATCCAGGGAGAGGCTCACTAGATGTTATGACACGAACACGCCTCCCTTCCTGCCAGGCATAGGCTACAGCAGCTACTACGGGTTCTAGAGCAGTCATAACAATAACGGTATCTGGTTTGGCTTCTCCACCGACACGCCTAGCTATAGATTCGAGCCCATGTTCAATGTCCTCAACAAGACGCTCGGCTAGTTTCTCTCGTGCTTCTTCACTACTCTCCATTAGAGCTAACCTAAACAACTCTCCAGCGCTTAGACTAGCCATTGTTATACACCCCTGTCCTCGCCTATATTGGCTCCCTGATCCGAGTCGTGTTACAAGATACCTCTGCGTAGAACTTATCGCCACTATATGTTACACTAGCAACACATGCAGGAAGGGGGACGCACACGTATAGTACATTATCGACTCTAGCTACTCCTGGATCAGAACAAGTACCCATAATTACTAGACTCGGCTTCCACGATTCTATAGCGTCTCTTACCTCAAAGAGACCGTGCCGAACACCTATCTGTGAGTAATCAAATATACCATGTGGTGGATACTCGCTCACAAGAATTAGCTTGTTGGGGCTTAGCTCACTAACTTCACGATTTATGGATTTAATGTTAGCTAATGGTTCTCTACCACCTATGCCAGCTATATAGAGTCCGGAGCCATGGTATATAATATGGCCTTCGATGTTTATGGAATGGCTAGAGAATAGCCGTGCAACGTAATGGTCGTCACCTCTACCTGGTAGAGTATAGACACGACGCCCTAGCTTCTCAAGTCTTACTATATCTCGTGCTTCTGGCGGCGAGCCTATTACAATAAGGATGTCAGCGTCGTTGTCGGTATTAGGAAGACTTCTCCTATAAGCCGCCAGTCTTAGTGACACAAAGCACCCCCGAGATATATGGGAAGTGCCTCGGCGCTACAATGTATCCTCATCCCCGAGGATGTTTGTTGGAAACCTCGGGATCTGGCCGCCCATCGTTCCTCACTGGCTACAGTTGTGCATTAGGGGTGGATATGGGAGTTCTCACGACTAGTCTGTCCCCTACTGACAGTCTTTTCGCTGTTTCTCTGGCAACTATTTCAAGTCTTCCTTGTCACAGTCAACTCGCTTTATAGGTATGTCAAGGCTACTGTTTATAGCATGCTGGAGCGCATATGCGAGGTCACTCAAACGATTAAGGATGCGAGCTGCTAGCCTGTGCTCTCTTTGTGGTTCTTTATCCAGAGCTTCTATACATCGCCATAGGGAGCGCTCCGCCCTACGTATAACAGCTCTAGCATAAGATGTAGCGGCAGCCGCTGGATGACCACCGTTGAGTGTAAAGAATGGTTCGATGAACTTTGATAAATTGTCTATAATTTCTTCGAGTTGCTTTACATCATCTTCGCTTATGCATACTTTCCCATTTACAGTGAAACCCGTACGGAAGAGCAGTAGCTGCATGTATTCAAGGATCCTGGAGTACTCATCTACGGCCTCGTTTTTTCGGGAAGTAAGCGTTTCTAACAGACTCTGGGCCAGCCCTAGTGCAGCCTCAGCTTCGTCAAGGGCGCCAACAAACTCTATGCATGGGTGAGTCTTAGGAACACGACTTTTAGCTGCTAGGCATGTTGTATACCCGTCGTCCCCAGACCTAGTGTACAGCTTCATGCGCTTGACGTGTTGTTGCAGAGCAGCTCCCCCCGGAGGCACCTATTCTGGTGATAATGATTCTTGGTTTAAAAGACGTAGGCATGCTAAACCAAGTAATTGTTTTGCTTGGAGGAAATTGAGTCAAGGCCTTCCTAGTGGTTTAGAAAGTAGTGCGCGAGTGTAGAGTATTGTTTAACCCGCGTAAACTAGTTTAACCTCTAAAGGTATCGTCCTAACATAGTATAGCAGAGTCTTTTAGTCATTTATGTGATATAAGCTAAGGTGTAGAGAGATTTGTCTTTAAGAGAACTAAAAATGGTCATTGGGGGTCCCCAAGGTGCAGGACTTGAAACAATACTACAGGTATTGACTACAGCCCTGGCCCACAATGGGTACGGAGTCCTCTCTGGTCGCGAATACCATTCAAACATAATCGGCAGACATAGCTATGTACTAATTCGCGTCTCTTCTTACGAGATTCCACGGAGTCTCACATACCCTGTAGAAGTCTTAGCCGCGATAGACCCTGAGACCGTGTTCACTCACTATAACGACTTAGCGGCTGGGGGTTTCCTCATATACGATATTGGCGGGGAAGACATTCATGTAGGCAAAATAGTTAGCATGGGAAGGCATCTACGTGAGCGTATAGAAGAGGAGCTAAGTCGGGAGGGGGTAGAACCGATAATAAAGGAGCTAGTAAATTACCTCGAGTCGAAGGGTGTGAAGACCCTAGGGCTCAACTATAGAGAAATTGTCTCCGAGCTGCGTGAGAAGTACGGGGTTCCTCCTGCAAAACTTGTCCGTTACACTAGCTCTATAGTTGTTGGTGCTATTGCTGGACTGATAGGTTTAGATGCAGAGTCGATACACGTTGGGTTCTCCTACAAGTTTGCAGGAAAGGAGAAGCTAGTCGAGCCAAACGTATACATAGCAATGAGGGTAGCGGAGATAGTTAGAAAGCTCTATGGTGCACCCCTAGCTCTCGAGGAAAGCCGGCTGCCGTATACCGAGTATATGATAGTGAGTGGTAACGATGTAGTAGCTATGGGGAAGATCGTCGGAGGAGTTAGGTTCCAATCCTATTACCCAATAACTCCGGCACAAGATGAAAGCTTCTTTCTAGAGAATTACGAGAGGCTAGTAGTGGATGGCGAGCAACTGGCTTCAATTGTAGTGCTCCAGACTGAGGACGAAATAGCAGCAATAACGACAGCCATAGGTGCATCGTTAGCTGGTGCTAGAGCAGCTACAGCAACAAGCGGGCCAGGCTTCGACTTAATGGTTGAGGGCCTCTCATGGGCTGGGATAAACGAGGTGCCGGTAGTAATAACGTATTATCAACGTGGCGGCCCCTCCACAGGGTTACCTACTCGGGGAGGCCAGAGCGATCTATTTGCCGCAGTTTTCTCCGGTCATGGCGAGTTTCCTCGAATAGTAGTAGCGTCTGGGGATCATCTGGAAGCGTTTCATGACGCGGTAGAGGCTTTCAACCTAGCAGAACGATACCAGCTGCCAGTTATACATCTACTAGACAAGTTCCTAGCTAATAGCGTAGTGACAATACCGGTACCGAGTACACACGACATGACAATAGATCGAGGAAAAATGATCTCACATGTAGAGAACCCGTTCGAGTACAAACGCTTCAGCCTGGACGGACCCGTCTCGCGGAGGGCTCCGCTAGGACATGCAGTGATGTGGTATACTGGTAACGAGCATGACGAGTATGGGCATATAACGGAGGATCCGGTCCTGCGTATAGAGATGTATACGAAACGCATGAAGAAGATAGAGCTTGCCGATAGAGAGATCCCCGAGGAGCAGCGAGCCCAGTTATACGGAAGTGATGACCCGGAGATACTCCTCGTGGGCTGGGGTAGCGTCAAGGGAGTAGCGATAGATGTTGTAGAGATGTTAGAGAAAAAGGGCATAAGGGTAGGCTACCTGCATATCCATTATATGAGTCCGTTTCCGCGTAGGCGTGTAAGCGAACTCATAGACAAAATTGGGCTCGAGAACATTATTGCGGTCGAGCATAGCTACGAGGCACAGATATCGAAGCTAATAGCGATGCATACCGGGAAGATGATTAGAAAAGAGATAGTGAAATTCACTGGGCGGCCGATATACATGCATGAATTAGCCACTGCTGTTTCTCGCATTCTTGACGGAAGGGATAAAGTGGTGTTAAACTATGGCGCATAAACCTGAATACTATCGCACAGATCTATGGGTAGACTGGTGTCCTGGTTGCGGTAACTACGGTATACTGACAGCGCTCACTCAAGCAATTGCGGAGCTAGGCTTAGACCCAGTCAAGACTGTAGTAGTGTCTGGCATAGGTTGCTCTGGTAAGACACCGCACTATATCCGTGTTAGCGGTGTGCATACACTTCACGGCAGAGCCATACCGTTTGCCACCGGGATAAAGCTTGCTAACCCAAGTCTCACCGTAATAGTTGAAGGTGGTGACGGCGACCTATTAGGCATAGGTGCTGGACATTTCGTAGCTCTTGGAAGACGTAATATTGACTTGACAGTAATAATGCATAACAATCAAGTCTATGGGCTAACGAAGGGGCAAGCATCTCCAACACTACCGCGTGACATGCGCACAAAGAGCTTGCTGAAACCCAATATACAGGATATGCTGAACCCGCTAGTGCTAGCAATAGCTAGCGGTTATACCTTCGTAGCTAGAGCCTTTGCGCTCGACGTAAAACACTTGAAGGAGATAATAAAGCAAGCTATAATGCATAAAGGGGCGTCATTCATAGATGTGCTTCAGCCTTGCGTTACATACAATGATGTATATACAGTTCAGTTTTATCGTAAGGCAATATACAGGCTAGATGACGAGTCGAACTGGGATCCGATAGTCCGCGATCCCTCAGAGGAGTATGAGAAAAAGATGAAAGCAATAGCAAAAGCACAGGAGTGGGGTGCCAGTATACCAGTTGGCGTATTCTACCATAACCCTCTAGTGCCAAGCTTCGAAGAAAGACTGCAAGGTCGTCTACGGTACTATATAGAGAACCCGCCAGCACGTCAATCCATAACAGTTAATGGAGGTGCACCCCTGATAGATGATAGGCGTATGAGGAAGCTTTTCTCCAAGAAGATAGTCCCTGTACGATCACGTAGACCTTCAGATTGAGCTTCTGTCCTCAAGGAGATCTTTGGCGTTTTTTGATAACGAGCTAGACTACTCTCCTGAACCCTCTATAGATACCGGGTATTGTTTCTTAGCCCCTTCTGTTCGAGAGCTTCCCTAGGGCTAAGTCAGTAGTACTCATGGGGGCGACTAGAAGTGGAACACATTGCCGGTACACGGGGGCCTCATAGTGTCAAGGGTAAGAGTTTCGTAGTGAGAAGGGCAACACTAGAGGATATACCAAAGGTAATTGTGATCAATAGAGTTACATTGCCCGAGAACTACCCCGAATGGTTTTGGCGTGAACACCTTGAGAAATGGGGTGATGCGTTCTTCGTAGCCGAGGTCGATGGCAAAGTCGTGGGCTACGTTATGTCAAGAGTAGAGTATGGCGCGCCCAATATAGCTAAAGGAACGCTCATCAAGAAGGGCCATATAGTCTCAATAGCAGTACTAGAGGGTTACCGCCGCCGTGGCATAGGAGCAGCTCTAATGAAAGCAGCTATTGAGGCTCTTCGCGACAAGTATGGCTGCAAGGAAGTATATCTCGAGGTTCGTGTCTCTAATGAGCCTGCAATAAGGCTTTACGAGAAGCTAGGCTTCCAGAAAGTCCGAGTACTCCCAATGTACTACCTCGATGGCGAAGACGCGTACCTCATGGCTATGGAGCTCTAACTCAGCTAGACGAGACTAGTATAGCTACATGTAATAGGGTCTGAGTTTACAACTTCCCAAACGGTTATGAATCTATGACGGGTTATGTGAACACTAAAATAATAGCTACAGTTGGCCCGTCCTCATCATCATTCGAGGTCATAGAACAACTTGCTAGCCTTGGAGTATCAGGATTTAGGATAAACTTTGCACACGGAGAACCAAGCCTCTGGAAGAGCTGGATAGAAATCATACGCGAGACCGAAAAGAGTATAGGACGCCCACTAGCCATTATAGGAGATTTAGTTGGTCCATCGATAAGGATAGGTGTTCTCGAAGAACCAATAACGCTTAGCCCAGGTGATGTAGCAGAGATAGTCTATGGGGAGAAGGCTAAGGGAGGCTCGGAGCGCATCATACCACTGCCGTTGCGTCGTGTATTCGAGGTGGTTGAGGAAGGCGATATACTAGTAATGAATGACGGAAGGGTGAAGCTCCGAGTAATAGATGTAAGGGGTTTGAGAATCCGTGTCGAAGCGTTAACTCCGGCTCGGATAACATCTCGTAAAGCCATAGTCATATTGAACCGTGACCCAGGACTCCCGGCTCTAACAGAGCGGGACATGCAATGTCTACGTTTTGCGTTGGACAATGAACTAGACTATGTAGCTTTGAGCTATGTACGCGGCGGAGAAGATATAGCTGTATTGAAAACACTTATAGCTAACGAAGGAGGAGATGTAGGAGTTGCGGCAAAGATTGAAACCCGAAGCGCTGTAGAGAACCTTTCATCAATAATAGAGGAATCGGATATAGTGATCGTAGCGCGTGGAGATCTTGGTATGAACTATGGCCTAGAGGAAATACCCCTACTACAAGAGCATATAGTCTACGAGACTAGGAGGCGCGGTAAACCAGTCATAGTTGCTACTCAGATACTTGAAAGCATGATAGATAATCCCGTGCCCACGCGAGCCGAGGTCATGGACGTAGCTACTGCTGTGAAACAAGGTGTGGATGCTCTAATGCTGACAGGCGAGACGGCTATAGGAAAATATCCTGTGGAGGCCGTAAAATGGCTGCGTAAGATAATAAGGCGTATTGAGGAAAGATATCCTCCACAGAAATTCCCTCCTTCGGATCATCAATGGGCTTATGCTAGCAGTATTGTGGAGACCGCTGAGAGGCTTAACGCCAGTCACATACTCGTCTACAGCATCGGCGGTACACTTCCACCCAAAATAGCAGCCTCAAGGCCTCTCGTTAAAACTATCATAGGTGTAGGTGACGTTGCTAGGGCTCGTAGACTCGTAATAGTCTGGGGCCTCCACCTAAGGCATGTAGTGGCAGAGGGGTACGAGGATGGGCTTCATAAGCTTATCAAGGAGTTATGTCGGGACGGTGAAATACACCCAGGAGAGCTGATCATAAAGGCGTATCGGGAGGCACACAACAAGCATGTGATAATAGTTGAGAAGATGTATGGTTGTAATTAGCCTATTTTAGCCCGAGCCTTTTGAGGGCATAGTATATAGTGGACTCTGGTCGGTCGAGCCTTTTTGCTATCTCGTAGACCGAGGCGCCGCTGAGGTATAACTCCCGTATTTGCGCTAACTCTTCGTCGCTTAGACGTCGGTGTCGGCGGTATCGCCCCTTTCTTCTTCGTATCCGGCCCATAGCCTCGAGTCTGTCAAGCGCCTTATAGACGGTGCTCATACTATTGCCACAATGTTTTGCTATCTCCTTTACTGGGATGCCCTGGCTGTAAAGCTTCTCGACAATCTCGAGACACTCTTCAACAGAGGGCAAGACTCTATACTCCCCCCGCGTACGCGGTGCCGCTTACTTATTTTTCAGCATTCGGTTCCACTAGCCTCACGGGTATTAATCCGTGCTGAAGGCTCCACCTATAGGTTAAATGTAGTCTGACTAGTACTGGTGCATAGTTACCTTTATGGCTATGATGCTGCTGCGCTGCCTAGATGTAGTTCTAATGAAGTATCGGTATAACTAGTGCTAGGATTATGGAGAGGTTTACTTATAGAGTTTGATGTTTAGCGGATGTTATAGTATGCTCCGTGAAGATATTATTCTACATTTTCTATACTGCTGGACTGTTTAGGAACTATAAGAACTAGTTTTAAATACTTCTACCAAAACCGCGTCAGTAGCCGGTGTACAGTACGTTGTCAGCATCGACTCCTGTAGACCGAGAAGGCTACAAGAGAGCCTTTACAGCAGCGACAATAGTATTCTTCATCGCCTGGGCGATAATAGCAATAGGCTTCCACCTACCCGCCAAGAGTCTTTACGCACCACCAGGGAGTCCAGAGCGCATCAATGGCGCGCCACTCAACTGGTGGATGATACAGATCAGCATAGCTCTTGGTGTTGTACTGGCTTTTATCTATGCATACGTGATAAACAAGCTTGATGAGAAGTTTGGAATAGAAGCCTAAGGGGTGAGACCGCATGGATGTAATAGCGGTCTCATTCCTCATATCAACCATAATAGCTTATATGCTAATAGCATACAAGTCTAGAGCCTTCACAGCCGAAGAATTCTATGTTGCTGCACGCAGGGTCTCACCAATACGTAATGGTATGGCTACTGCAGCAGACTGGATGAGTGGTGCAAGCTTCATATCAATGGCCGGTGCTGTAGCTGCGCTAGGCTATGATGCAAGCGTCTTCCTAATAGGATGGAGCCTCAGCTACGTGCTACTGGCAATGCTCGTTGCCCCGTTCCTACGCAGCTACGGCAAGTACACTATACCGGACTTCTTCGAGGACCGCTACTATAGCAAGAAGGCCCGCCTCTTTGCCGTGATAATGCTCTACGTCGTGTCACTGACATATCTGACAGGTCAGCTGCTAGGCGTAGGTATAGTAATGGCTCGAGCATTCGGAATAGATGCGACTATAATGACTCTAATAGCGCCATTGCTGGTACTGCTCTACAGCAGCTTCGGTGGTATGAAGAGCATCACCTGGACACAGGTGGCACAGTATATAGTACTAATATCCGCGTACTGGCTGCCAATAGTACTGATGGGGCACTTATGGAACCCGATACCGCACATAGCCTATGGCGAGCACGTTGCTAAGGTTGACGAGACTGTACTAGAGCTCAAAGGCCATGCATGGACGGAGCCATTCTGGCGCCCCTACGCTAGCGGTACAGGTCAGCTAAACTGGCTACTCAGCACACTAGCACTAATGCTCGGCACAATGGGTCTACCGCACGTACTAATGAGATTCTACACAGTGCCAAGCGTCCGTGACGCACGTAAGAGCGTGGCCTGGAGCCTATTCTTCATAAGCCTGCTATACTTGACGGCCCCAGTATACGCTGCACTAGCCGGCGAGAAGGAATACATGCTCCATGCAATGGTGAAGGAGCTCAGCGGTCAGCCTATAGACGTTGTGAAGGAGGAGCTAATGAAGGAGGCATGGGTAAAGAAGTGGATGGAAGCAGGACTCATAAAGATAGCTGACAAGAATGGCGATGGTATATTCGAGTATGGTGTAGACACGTTTAGCATACACAAGGACATCGCTGTACTAGGCTTACCTGACATGTACGGTCTAGGACCAATAGTGGCATCAATAATACTCGTAGGCGGTATATCGGCAGCACTATCAACAGCTGATGGTCTAATACTAGCAATGACCACAGCAGCTACACGTGACATCTACAAGTCCATAATTAACCCGCGTGCTACAGAGAAGAAAGAGCTAATGGTCGCCAGGATATCGATGGTGATAATAGCATTCGTATCTGGTACGCTAGCATATCTGATGGCTGCTAACCCTGTGATAAAGGCATACATAGCTAAGACAGTAGCCTGGGCCTTCGCGTTTGCAGCGTCGACACTAACGCCGGCGATGGTGCTTGGACTCCACTGGAAGAGAGCTACCAAGGAGGGTGCCATAGCAGGTATGATAGCAGGCCTAGCGGTAGCGGTGCCATATGTAGTTGGTGTATCACTAGGGTATATGGAGCCTGTAAGCATTGCAGGCCAGAAGATAGGCACAATAGCTTGGGGCGTAATAGGCTTCTTAGTAAACATAATAGTCAATGTAGTAGTGTCGCTAATGACTAGTGAGCCGCCAAAGAGGGTACAAGAGCTAGTCGAGCAGATAAAGGTGCCAGTGAAGAAATAAACGGGGAAACCTCATGAACCAAAATACTGTTCCACGTGACATATTGATTTTTTACAATCACACGTATTTCCCCACACACCGTCTAAGCTTCTCGAACATCTACTCCTATGTAGCAAGATTATGTTGCTTCATGAAAATGAAGAGACACGAAAGCCTGGCCTCTACATAGTCTATAGTGGTCTCGTCAATGCTGATTCCCAGCTTCTATCTTCCGGAGACTACGTGGTATCCGAACACGGCGTCAAAGCAGTGGAAGAATCGATCATTATCTACGCTGATAACGATTGTGCGCGTATAGTTCTAACCTTTGGAGAAGAAGAAACATGTACGGTGGGAGATCTTGTTTACCGCGATCCTGTTGTAGTTGAACCCCATACACCCGTTATTGAAGCAGTCAGAGTAATGCATCGTGAGGGTGTATCTTCGATAATCGTTGTCGACCAGCAAAGACGCCCTATAGGTATTTTTACTGATACTGATCTCCGCCGCCTCGTTGCACTCGGTAAAGATTTGTCCAAGCCTATATCCGTGTTTATGACCCCTAGACCGTTAACTATAGGGCCTAATGCATCATGTATGGAAGCAGCCTTCATGATGATGAATAGATACGTCAAACACCTAGTAGTAGTGGATGATGTAGGTAAGGTTGCTGGAGTTATTACTGTACGTGATATAGCCTATGCTGAAGCTCTTGGTCCCCTTTACATGCTTCGGCGCATACGTAGCGCCTCCACTGTAGAGGAACTTGGAGCACGTTACCGTGAACTAGTCAAGCTTCTCCGAAAGGAGGCGCGTCGGTTACATCCTAGTGGTGGGGGTCGCGAGGCTGTTCACCTTATTCGTATGGCGAGTTTGGCTCTACGAGGTGTTATGTCGAAGGCTGTTGAATTAGCTGTAAAAGAGCTCGACATCAAGGAGAGCGGGTTTGCTTATCTGGCACTTGGTAGTAATGGTAGGCTTGAGCAGTTTCTGGCAAGCGATAGAGACACCATGATGGTGTATTGGGAGATAAGTGGGCAGAAAGCGCAGAGACTAGCTGAAGCTATTGAAGACATACTTGATAGAGTTGGATTCCCGGGATGCCGACATGGATATACTGCGCGCAGACTCCTTTATAGTAGAGAGGAATTGGCTGAACAATTACGTTCCATGTCATCTAATCTCGTAAACGAGAGCATAATCTTAATGAGCCTGATGTTTGATGCTGTTACCGTCTACGGTGATTCGAATACTGCGCGTTGGCTGCGGAGAAGTATAGCGGAGTCGCTATCTAGTTCGAAGAGTTACATTCTGAGCACCATGACTATGTATAGGCCTAAACTAGGTTTAGCGGGTAGATTGCCCCATGAAATCGACTTGAAGGCCCATGGTCTTGCACCTATAGTATACACTATCAAGGCATTTTCAATAGCAGAGTCCATCTGGGAGCCTGTAAACACGCTGGATAGACTAACAGCCCTTGTAGCCAGAAACATAATTCCTAGCGACTTGGCTGCAGAAGTTGTTGAAGCTTATCGTACCCTTTCCGCATTTACTGTATGGGCTCAAGCACTACATGGCAGCACTAGAATAGATACTGGCGAGTTAAGCGGCTTCGAGAGATCTGTTCTGCGTTCTGCCCTACGTTCTGTGCAACGCCTCGTAGATTATGCTAGAAGGAGGTGAAACTACTATAGTAGTACGTAGAGGTTATGTGGCGCTCGACATAGAAGCTACATGTCTTAACGCTAGAAAGTGTCAGCTAGTATCAGCGGTTGCGTTGCCGTTCTCGGATAAAGGCATAGACCTTTCTAGGGCGGTCTACTTTGTTGAGCCTCCTAGAGGTAATGCAGGGACATCGGCACTTATACATGGAATTGTCCGTTCAACTATAGGTATTGGTTCATTTTACGACATTATTGAGGCCATTAAGAAGCGCATACTTATAGTCTATGGTAGGCATGATGTAGAGTTTATCGTAGAGGAGGCTAAACGAAGGGATATCAGTATCGGAGAGATGTGTTACGTTGACGTACTCTCGTGGATTCTAAGTATACCTTGCTGGCAAGAAGAAGCTAGAAAACGTGGGCGTTTTACGCTTGAGGATGCTCTTGAAGTAATTCTCGGGATTGTTTTGCCACGGCGGAGATTTCACGATCCTCTCAGTGATGCAGTTCACGTAGCATTGTTGTTTGTCCATCTGACAAATAGGCTGGGGAAACCTCCAGTAAAATGTGCTAAAAGTAATAGATCTAGTATCATTCATGCATTCAGACACTTTACTAAAAAGATAATTATGAAGCCTTTTTAGCTATACATTGGAGAGGCTGTAGTAGTTAACTGTTTAAGTAGGCTAGTGGGTACCATTACTATATTCTACGGGTGGAGCCCCGGGGGCAAATGAGGCAGAACACCGGCCCCATGAGGGGCTGTGACATGCGGGCTATATGCTGAGGATTCTGCGATGAGGAGGTGCCGCGGCTCGGGCTATCTTGGGATAGAGCTTCGGCTCCAGAATATGAAAATGGCGAGGTGTGTGGTTAATGGCAGATGAGAGGGTTGTAGCTTTTGTACTAGCTGTTACTGAAATAGGTAAAGAATATGATGTAGCTGAGAAAATACGAGAAGTAGCTAAGCAAGCTGGTGTAGATGTAGAAGCGTATGTAGTCTATGGGGAATATGATGTAGCTGCAAAGATAGTGGCCGATGGTCTACGTAAAATAGATAGAGCTGTAACTATGATACGAACCCTTCCAGGTGTTCTACGTACAGTTACACTGATAGCTGCAGAGTGAAGACACAGATTATAGCCAGGTTATAGCGAGTCAATGTAGCCCCCAGAAATAATCAAAATCGTTGATGTACCACATGCTTCTTCCGTAATTTTTGGCTTGACCAGACCATGGTGCAAGCTGATGGGTGATTTAGGGTGTCACTAATCAATTGTCTAATGAATTCTCGGACCACCTCGGCAGCTAAGGGGGTATCGGATTCTGTATAGTAGTTCCTTGATTGGTTTCGCTGAAGTAGTTGTAATGGCAACTAGTAGCTACGGCTTGGGGCGCTAGAAGTATGATGTTTGGACACCTAGCTATAGGAGAGCTGCGTAGGGTATGTGGGAATACATTATCAGTATCGGTGCTAGAAGATAACAGATGTAGGTATAAAAGAGGTAACACAACAGTCATAGTTCCATGTGATAGTGTTTCTATCTATCCTGCGCCACCTATTTTCTATCCAGAACATATAACCAATTATATAATGATACGTTTCAAAGAACCTATCGTAGTTAAACCAGGCTCTTCCGAGAAGTTCTGGACCCTCGTAGACTTTGATGTAGTAGCCGTTGTAGGTTCCGGGTCCACTAGCTATGAAATCGTAGACGCCTTTCCGTCCACAGGTATGTGTAAATATGCTCTCTACGGTTCGCCCAGTCGTGGAATACTATCTAGGTATATAGTGACTAGGGTCTATGGAGAGTCTAAGAGTGAAGAATGTAGAGCCACTATAGCTATAAATATAGTAAACAAATCTATGAAGCCAGTCAAGATTTCGCGTATTGTCTTTCCAGGACACTCTTTTTCGCTGTTCTATAGCCAAGATAGCGTAATAGGGTCTAGCTTGTATGTCACTGTAACGAGCCCCTTTACAGCAGTTGTATCACTTCGTGAGCCAAGTATTAGCAATATGCACAGGGCACCTAGGCTAATCGAGCAACGTGTTGTGGCTAGTGTACAACCTAGATGGAGTCAAAGTTTTGTGATGAGCTATGGACTTTAACGTTTAAGCTTTACTATAGTTATGCCTGCATCTTCTTTGGTCACTTCTGCGCCATAACTTTCTGCAATACCCTCTACAATATTCTTTACAGCTTCTTCGCTAGGTCTAGTTGATGGCAGTATGACTATCTTGTCGCGCTCTCTTATTGCTATCCTGGAATCCTCTAGAATAATGTCAAGTGCCTCCTCTAGCCCAACACCTAGGCTCTTGAGGAGAGCGCCTAGCTTCTTTCCCTCAAGTCGTGCTTGCTCACTGAGGGAGGAGTTATTGCAACTATCAAGCAGGGATATCGGTAAGAAGGTTACACCAGCACGATGAAGCTTACTATATATAAGCGCTTTCCTCAATACTATTGGTGCAAATAGGTTGTTGGTCTCTGCTTCAATAGCGCCAGTCAGAAGAGCACGCATATAGGCTGATATAGTCATTCCGTGTCTAGCAGCTATGTCCTTTATAGTGTCGGCTAACTCAGAGTCTATCATTAACGGCCTACGTTTCCTGGTGGTGCCTCCTGTGGAGGTCATGGTTATTCAACCCTCAAAGCCCGAGAGCTAATGCTTCTTTCCTTGCTCTTTAGTGGGCTTGGTATACTCTACTACAAGTATAGAGCTATAACTTTCCACGTTGTTAACCCGCAGTCCCCACGCTTCTAGTATCTTTGTTGAAATTGCTTTCAGAAGCTCTATCATGTTCTCTGATACTGGCTCGGCTAGTGTGATAACTATCTTCCCGTTATAATCGTCGTCTATCTCGTCAATGGAAGCATTGGGTATGAATAAGTATATGATGTCCTTGGGTGTAACGTTGTCCATGTTCCGCAGCTTCACAGAAACGGCTATGGATGCTGCTAATGACTGTATTTCTGCTATAAACTTGTCACGAGTAGTAGGATCAGCAGAATCTATGAGCTGTGATAGGCCACGTTGGGGTACCATAACTCCTCCAAGCCGATGCATGTCGGTAAGTAGAATCGCTTCAGTAAATATAGAGGATATATTATCCTTGCCGTGGAAAGCACGGGCAGCAAAAGACAAGATAAGAGTAACAAGTTCAGACACTGTAAGTCCAGAACGTTTCGCTATAGAAGCTAGATCGTTGAGGATATTCTCTGGAACCGCTATAAGCTTCTTCGAGCCCTTCGAGCCCGGCATGTAGGCCCCTCACTCCATTAGATATACATATTGCGTGAAAGGTCAACCGAGAGCGAGGAACGGAACCCTCGAATAGAGTAATATCTGATTCCTAATGTGAGGGCGCTGTGAAACCAGCTTGACCACTACCCCTCTACCGGATGATCTACCTCATATCAGCCTATTATTTGCTTCCTCTACTCCTAGTGGTGAGAACGTATGCTTTCCCTGTCTTAACCTCTGAGACAGTAGCTAAGGTACTAGGTCTAGCTCAACAGAGCCCAATATAGGCTTGATAGGACGGAATGCTGTAAGCGGGAAGAAAACATTAGAATGTTTGTTGATATATGACCTCCCTGGTTACCGCTATCCCCGGCTAATCGTTATACTTCACGTAATTATTAGAGCTTTTGAGCCGTCTCTTAGCACCTCTTGTATAATACTGAGCGGAAACGGAGCCTCATTGTACCCGGTGTAGTTTATTGACGTAGTCTTCGCAAGTGCTGGCTGTGCGCGGGTGCTATAGCGTATCTCTACCTGTGAGCCAGGGACTACTTCGTAGACTATCATGCCGGGGTCCTGTAGCGTGGTAGTCCTCTCTACCACTAGTGCGCCATTGCATCCTGCGAATGTGGTCGTATCGTTTAGCACTGTTATTGTAGCAACTAGTTTAGCCAAGCTAGAGGGCTCTACATGCATATTGAAAGGTACAGCTATGCTACTAGTCCTAGCGGTCTCGTTGTGGCTGTGACCTAGATATAATAGGAATTCGGCGCCAACTGGCGCTACGTAGCCTAGGTGCTCATCCATAGTGACGACGTCTACGGGGTCTACAAGGTATGGCACCCAGCTTCCTATCCCGGCAGCGTATACTATCTCCAGGACTACTACCCCAGCAGCCGCGGTATAACCCAAGTACTTAAGCATCATAGGCGATATAGTTATAGCCTTAACTATCGTGCTGCTGAGCGCTACTGGTCTCAGCACAGTCACCGTGTACACGGGCTTCTGTACAAGAGGAAGCCATGCTGGGTCAAGACTGCTCGTTGGGGACACTATTAGCTTGCCTGGATCGTATGTATTTACGGGGAATACATGGAGTTTTATCGACACGTATACCGGTGGGTAGCTGATCTTCGCTGTACCCACGTAGTTGTTGTCGCGGATTATCTGTGAAGTAATGTAGCAGCGGTAAGGATCCTTAATGAAGTACTCGTGAACCTTGGCCCCTTGTAGCCTGGGCACTAGTGTTACCACTATGGTCTCCGGGTTAGCATCCTTTGTCACTAGGAATGGTATTGTGAGAGAGCCAGCAACCCCGACAGCCTCGTAGCCTACCTTTACACCACCAGTAAGCGGTATGTAGCCAGGCACCTTGTACTCGGTAAAATGCTGCCAATAGCCAGTGCACGAGCCCCGGCTATACCGTTTCCTCCATACATCCCCCGTGTGTAGAAACCCGGCAGCATCTATCGATAATCCTGGCAGTCTAGAGCCGTAGCTATAGGGGTTTCCTAGTCGCCAGCAATAGCCGCTATTGGCTGGGACACTAACCCAGACAGCAGCCTCCCGGTGGCGCAGCAGGAGAAGACCACCAGCTAGCGGCTCCAGTATGCGCTCGTAGACGTACATCGTCTTCCTCTGGCCAGGCCTCAGCTCTATACTACTGCTTCTCTGCACATCACTAACCGGCAGCCCTGTGATAGCCGTGACGAGAGTACGCTCCGGGTCAACATTCACGCCGGGAAGCAGTCCACTAGCGGCTACAGAGACCGGATTAACACCCAGCAGAAGAGGAGCCGTAGCCCACACAGGCTGCAGCAATGGACCATAGCTTATCTCTAAAACCTTCTCGATAACAGCATCTGCTGTAGCCTCCGCAATAGATGCAGTATCCAGGCCGGGTGCAGCGCATGACGTCGCATTATACAGCAGCTCCAAGCCATTTACCCGAGACCCCTCCAGGCACGGCTTACTAGGGTCAAGCTCGTAGCGGTAAAGCCATGCACCACCACTACGCCCTACAACAACAAGCTCAACATACCCACTACAAGGTATATCAACGACAACAGTGTTGTTCCTGTCGAACTGCCTGGTATACAGCAGCTTGCCACTAGACGCGTCAAAAACCTCGACAAGCCCCGGCTCAAACCCCTTCACTATGGGCTCAACCCTCAGCTGAGCACTAAGCCATCCCGAACTATTGCAGCTGCCGAGTGGCTCAAGCGTCATCCGCGGAGGCACCGACAAAGCCGCAGCATGTTCCGCAGCACTCCGAACCCCGGCAACACCCTGCGAGACAACAGCAGCCAAGACAGCAAGAGCAACTACAGTCATAGAAGCCAAGAGTACACCGTCAAAGAGACTACCATACCCCCTCAAGGCCCACTCCAGAGACTACCCCAAGTTCACAACCAGTCCATGGAGGAGGGGCGAGCCGAAACTAAGAGCGGAAGGGGGAGGCATAGCAGGGATGAGGATCCTTCTTAAGGCATCCGGGGACATGAGTACACCAGTGTATACTAGTGTATACACCTGCAGCCATACACCCCAAAAACCCCACCAACCCTACCACACAATCCGGCCCAAAAGGTACAACCTACAAGGCAAAGGGTGCGTAAACCATGAACACGCGCGTACTAGCCTCGATATTCACACTAGCCCTCCTACTAGCCCCGATAGTAGCACCGCTAGTAAAGCCGGCAGCAGCCGCAAGCTTCACACTAGAAGTATCGGCACAGCAAATAGACTACAACGTCATACTCCTCGAGATTAAGGGTCTTCCAAGTGACACCCCGCCAGCAGTGCTACTAACACTCTACGATGACCTAGGTAACGTAATAGCTGGTACAGACGTCAACCCATACATGGCCATAGCAGGCTACATAGGTGGTGGTATCTGGCATGTATATATAGCACTTAACAAGACATTCGAGGCCGGTATATTCAGCTACGCTCATGCTAACACATCATCGACGAAGATAGGTCTAACAGATGGTACAGAGTACAAGGCCAGCGATCTCGGCGACATCACATTCTATACCGAGGTAGGACTAGCATCTCCAACACCACTCTCTAGGACAACACCAGAGCTAGCAGTAAACGGCAAACTAGTAGCCAATATAACACAGCTAACTGGCAATGCTAACTACACAAGCGGTAACCTAACACAAGCATGGCCAATAGTGAACGCTATAAACACAAACATACCAGATGGTGGTAGTGTAAAGATAACTGTCGACGCAGGCGACCTAGGCACAGCCAGCGTAACAATAACAGTAGGTCCTGCCGGCATACAAGCAATAACAACTGACTATCTAAACATGGCTCCTGAGAAGACAGTGACAGCAACACTAGAGGCTACAACAATAGCTGCTGACCCCACAGCAGTTAACAGCCTAACATTCGTAAACACAACATCCATGACACTCACAACAAACAGCACTGGTCCAAACATAACGACCGTCTTTGACAGTTCTGCAGCAGACGCAGCTGTTAAGGCAGCAATTGCGGAGGTAGGCGGTACAAGCAATATAGTGATCAAGGCAAACGTCAGTAGTGGTTCAAACTGGACAGCTCTAAACCTAACTGCATCAAACATACCAAATGGCCTAGCTGTGTTCGTCAAGATACAGTTCGAGGCATACTATAACGGCACAGATCAGTGGTTTAACAAGACAGCCTACATAGTCCTCACAAGCGATATGATGAACAGGCTAGTATTCAACTGGACCGGTATCAACCTAACAGCAGGCTTCGCAAACATAAACATAGCTTCTGTAAAGGTTACAGTGGTGCCAGCTAGCATAGTAACCAACATAAACGGCTGGACTGGCGATACTGGCAAGAAGACAATAACACTTGACGACGGTTCGGTAGTAGAGGTCATAGGTGATGCTAAGGACTATGCCTTCATAGAGGAAGTAACAGCAGAGACAACTGGTAGCGGTACCTTCGCAGCCAGCATATACATGCCTGGCCGCGATGACATACCAAGCTATGACTTCATCAAGGAGAGCTATGGCGTCAATGATGCACCGGTGGTAGTAACACTAACAGACGTGAATGGCGTCTCCAGCGACATAACTGGCTTCATAAAGCTACAGACTGGCGTGCTTACAGTAACCTCCGCTGTCAAGCCTGGCGAAACTCTAAGCATAAGCGTAGAAGACATTGACGCACCAGCAGTAAGTGTAGAAATAACACTCTACAAGACCGATGGCATTCAGGCGGCAAGCGGCACTCTCGACCTTGAGCAGACTGCTGAGGGCCAGTTCCAGGGCAGCCTAAAGATACTCCTAGGCTCACCAGCAGTAGATGCTGCTAACGGCGTAATATACGTCGATAGCAGTATCGCAAGCATCGAGGTCAAGTATGTAGACAAGTACGGAGCAGGCGGTAGCGAGGTAACAAGGCTAGCCAGCAGCAGCGTAGCATTCTGGCCAGTAGACATAAGCACACCAGCAGAGACCTACGCTGACGCGCGCCTAGATGTGACACTAACATCCCAGAACTTCAACCTAGACCCCAATGCTCGCGAGGTACTCTATGTAGAGCCAGTAAGCAGTACCAACTATGCTGAGGTCAAGTACAACGGTGTACTAGTAGGCAAGATCTATGTAGACGTATACGACAGCGAGAACCTAGACTGGAGACAGGCAAGCGACATAGCACCATACATAAGTGACCTATTCATAGTGCACAGCTTCTTCGAGAGCGCAGCAGACAGCGGCCAGTACACGATATACGTATACATAAGGAACCTACCAAGCCTCAATGACGGTGACGTCATAAAGATAACATATGTGGACCTACTCAATGGCGTAGAAATAGTCAAGGAGATACCAGTCAAGGTAATCGAGGGCAAGATGACATTCCTCTACAACGGCGAGGAGGTAGACATAACAGAGCTACCAATAGCAGTAGCAAGCGGCGGTGACGTAGTAAGAACATTCACTATAAAGATAGACGACGCTGACGCTAACAAGAACATATCCGGATACGACCTAGCAACTGTATACATAGACTTCGTAAAGCAGGATGGCAGCATCATAGAAAAGAAGGTATACTTCAACGAGACTGACGTAGACACTGGCGTATTCGAGGGCATATTCAACATAACCTTCTACGCCAACGGCACAGTAGTATTCGAGGTCACAAACGGCACAACAATGCTACCGATAAAGCTAGACAAGGCCGACCTACCATTCGGCAAGCTATTAATCAAGTACTACGATGCGAGCGTGGGCACCAACATAACCAAGGAGATAAAGATAAGGACACCTGATACAGCAAGCCTCACAATAACACCAGTAGTAGCAGAGAAGCTAGACGACAACATAACGATAACACTCAAGGACAACGACCTCAACGTAATACCCGGCGCTGGCAATGATGTACTACCTGCTGGCCTAGAGTTTACAGTAACTGCTGAAGGCGCAACCAAGGCAACACTAACAGTAGGCGACATAGAGGCTGCCGGCTACACCTTCGAAGAAGTAGAGCCCGGCGTCTTCCAGGTAACTATACCCGCTAAGGACCTACTAGACATACTATACCCAGACCCAGTAGACGGTCTAGGCAAGACAGTACAGCTAACCTACACCGACCCAGTAGTAACTGGTAGCGTCCAGGGCGCCATAGTAAGCCAGGCAGCCAGTGCAAGCTTCAAGGTACTAAGTCACACAGCAGAGGTAACAGTAACACCAGAGAAGGTAAGCCCCTATGGCGTAATAACAGTAAAGATCTATGACCCAGACCTAGCAGGCAAGACAGCCAGCTACATAACCAGCAACGAGCTACTAAAGGCCTCCAGCAACAAGGCTGACGCAACAGCCTTCGCTGCTGTAATAACACCAGTCTATCCGGCAGGCAACCTGCCAAGCGATAACGGCACATTCATATTCCAGATACCGCTAAGCGATGCTCTAGTAAACCCAGTAGACACAGTAGCAATAGTCTATAAGGACCCAGTAGACGCTAACGGCGGTACAAGCGTGACTGTGAAGAGTGTCGAAGTGTACACTGAGACTGGCCAGCTAGAGCTACCAAAGGAGGCAGCCCCAGGTACAACAGTAGAGATAGTCGTCAAGGACTTCGACGCCAACACCAAGGCCGATGAGGTAGAGTACGTAAACGTGACCATATGGAGTAGCGCTCTACCGATCAAGACAACAGTCAAACTAATAGAGACCGGCGAGAACACCGGCGTATTCAGCAACGTGATACGCATAACCGACAACCCCGAAGAGATAGGCCAGCCCAACACAGTCTACGCGCCAGCTGGCAGCACAGTCTATGTACAGTACGTAGACAAGCTAGCCGCTAACGGCGAGACCGATGTACCAGTAGAGGGCAGCTTCAAGGTAGTAGAGAGCGCTGTAGCAGGCAGGCCTGCAGTACCACAGCCAGAGAAGAGCGAGCTACTAGACCCGGCAACACTACAGCCAGTAACAACAGCTAAGGCTGGCAAGCAGGTACTAGTAGTAGTGCCCGTAGAGAACAAGGCCAGCACCGACGTGCAGGTCTACGCCGTAGTGACAATATACAAGGACGGTGTACCAGTAAAGTTCAGCTTCAGCGTCAACGTGCTAAAGGCCAACAGCGTAACAGACCTACCAGTAACACTACCAGCTCTAGAACCTGGCACCTACACAGTAAAGATAGTGCTAGTAGACAGCCTCAAGGACCTCAACCCTGTAAGCGAGGAGCCAATAGAGCTAACAATAACCGTCGAGTAACCAGTATAGCTTGATATACTCCGGGGCTGAGAGGGCTTTGACCCCCACACCCCTTTTTATTATGATGACCATACCTGATTTTTGCCATGTACACTGCTGTTGTGTTTCGCTCACAGCCCTAAACCTCTTATAAGCCCTATATAATGAGGGCAATATATGGTTGAGAAGGAGAAAATGGGTGGCATAAAATGAGGCGGTTTGCAAGCCTCGTAGCTGGGATACTGATACTAATAGTAGCTGCACAGGCAATGGTAGCATTTGCTGCACTTACAGCCTCGACGAATAAGAGCATCTATGTACCTGGTGACGAACTCATAGTGAGCGGTTCTGCTGATCCAGGCGCAGTAATAGTGATAAAGCTAGAGAACCCGAACGGCGAGACAGTGGTCATTGATCAACTAAAGGCCAGCAACGATGGCAGCTTCACCTGGAGTATCCGGTTCCCCAGCCAGCCCACCGACACGTTCCCTGCTGGCACCTACACTATACTCGTAAAGAACGCTGACACTGGCGAGACACAGCTGCTTCAGGTCGAGCTACAGGCTGGCGGTGAGATTGCTGGTAAGGTTGTAGATGAAAATGGCAACCCAGTAGCTGGTGCTGAGGTGTATGTATGCAGCGACGGTGAAGTAGTAGCTACAGCTACAACTGGCAGTGACGGTACTTTCGCTGTATACGTGGCACCGGGCACCTATAACGTACGTGTAGAGAAGCCCAACTACCTCAAGACAGTGAAGCCTGATGTCACTGTTGAGCTTGGTCAGCGTGTAGACCTAGGTGAGATACAGATAGTAAGCATAGATGCTAAGTTCGCTGAACTAGAACAGGCTATAAGCGGTCTACAGGAAGCTGTTACTCAGATAGCTGACTTAGCCTCCCAGGTACAGCAGCTACAGGAGGAACTAGGCAATAAGGCTGACCAGGCTGCTGTAGACCAGCTAGCTGACCAGGTAAGCCAGATAAACAAGGCAATAACGCAGCTAGCTGACCAGATAAAGGCCATAGCAGAGCAACTTGACACCAAAGCTGACAAGACAGCAGTAGACCAGCTAGCGGAGCAGCTCAACGGCCTCAAGAGCCAGCTAGACGAGCTCCAGGCTCAGGTAAGCAGTATACAGAACCAGCTAGCTGATAAGGCTGACCAGGCTGCTGTAGACCAGCTAGCTGCTCAGATAAACCAGGTAGCCGGCAAGGTTGACCAGCTAGCAGCCAAGATGAGTGAACTAGAGACCGGGCTCAAGCAGCTCCAGGATAAGCTCAGCACGCTAGAGAGCCGTGTCAACACGCTAGAGGCAGCTACCCAGAGTATAGGCCAGCTCCAGGATGCCATAAACAAGCTGCAGCAGAGCGTCAACACGTTCCAGGAGACTGCGAGCCAGCTACAGACTCAGGTGAAGGATGCAGCTGACAAGGCGGGAAGTGCATCTAGTCTCGCTATGGTAGGCCTAGTAGCAGGCATAATAGGTATGATTATAGCCATTGTAGCAGCCATACTAGTATACAGAAAGATAGCAGCCTAAAATTCTGGGCTACAAGCCTCTGCTTGAGACTCACATGTTTTTTAACCTGACAGTAATTATTCTCAATTCCTATACGTCTTGGTTTCCGTAGTCATGCCCCTTAGCTGTCCCTGGTCTCTAGTCCTCGTTTACGAAGCTGACTCTTCTCCGTAGCTTGTTGTATGGCTCGCGGGCTTCTTTTTCTTCCATGCCGTAGCTCTATTATAGCGGAGCGTGGTAGCTCTTGGCGCTGATACGTCCACCTATTGGTGATGGGGTCGAGGTGTTCTTTCGGCCTCAGGGTATTGCTGTTATTGGAGCCTCTAGAGTACCAGGAAAAGTCGGATACATGGTTCTCTACAATCTCAAGTCAATGTATAAGGGGCCACTCTACCCAGTTAATCCCCGTGCTCGTGAAGTGCTAGGCTTACCAGTATACCCAAGTATACTGGATGTGCCAGATCCGGTCGATCTCGCTGTTGTTGCTGTGCCGGCTCAAGCGGTACTCCGTGTAGTAGATGAAGCAGGCCGACGGGGAGTACGTGGTGTAATTGTGCTTAGCGCGGGGTTTAGAGAAGTAGGTGGTGAGGGTATTACACTTGAAAAGAAGCTTATCGAGATTGTACGGAAACATGGAATGCGACTCATCGGGCCTAACTGTATAGGTGTATACTCTCCCTCTACTGGTGTCAACGCGACGTTCTTCGACCCTAATAGACAAGGGCTACCTGGGCCCGGGCCAATAGCCTTTATAAGTCAGAGTGGAGCCCTTGGCGCGGCTGTACTGGATTGGGCTGAAGCACGGGGTATCGGTATAAGCAGGTTCGTGAGTGTAGGCAACAAGGCTGATGTTGACGAGGCGGATCTTCTAGCTTTTCTCCGTCGTGACTCCGAGACACGGAGTATAGCCATGTATATTGAGGGTGTATCTGAGGGCAGTAGGCTTCGACGAGCCCTCGAAGAGACGACTCCCGTGAAGCCCGTTGTTGTGCTCAAGGCGGGCCGCAGTGATGCGGGGGCCCGGGCGGCAGCCAGTCATACCGGTAGCCTAGCTGGTAGCTATCAGCTATACCAGGCAGTGTTTCGCCAAACGGGGGTAGTGCCTGCTAGGAGCCCTGAGGAGATGTTCGACTTTGCCCTCGCCCTAGCGTTGCAGCCACCCATGACTGGGGATCGTGTAGCAGTGATTACAGTTGGCGGTGGAAGCGGTGTCATGGCCAGCGATGAGCTTAGTGAATTGGGTCTCCACGTACCCGAATTTAGCCCAGAGACGCAAGCGAGGCTTCGCCGCGTCCTATTACCGATAGCCAGTCCTCGCAACCCTGTAGACGTGACCGGCTCGGCAGTTGATGAGCACATGGTTGAGAGCTTGCGCATAGTTCTTGAGAGCGGCGAAGTGGACGCCGTATTGCTTATCCCATACTTTAACCTCTCCGGGATAACTGACCAGCTTCCAGACAAGCTTGCCAAAGTTCTCCACGAGTACAGCGATAGACGTATACCAGTAGTAGCGTCGGTAACTGGTGGCGCTAGGGCTTGGAGTATTGCAAGACGCCTCGAAAAAGTCGCTGGCATACCAGTATATCCTGGTGAGGCAAGAGCTGCTCGGGCTCTCTGGGCACTAAGGCTCTATGGTCGTTGGCTACAATACATAGGAGAAATACAAGAGATCAGCAAGGCGTGACCAGCGGATTTTTAAGTCGCGCTCTTCTAGTGATAAGTCTTAAGGGGGCTTCTTCTCCTCATTCCTAGCGGCTATATGGGGTTTCTACGAGTTGCCGCTGGTAGCAGCAATAGCTAGTATCTTGAAAAAGCTTGTATACCGGGTTATCAGGCAGTTCCAGCGAAACATCATATTCGACATAGCTCTGATAGCAGTCCTCGTCTGGCTTATAGCTGGGTTGTCATTCTCTCTCGTAGAAGGTGTCGATGTCTGGACTGGACTGTACTGGGCACTAGTAACAATGACCACCGTCGGTTACGGCGATATAGTGCCTTCAACGGATGCTGGTAGAGTAATAGCAATGCTCACTATAGCCTCCGGTATAGCAGTCTACACGGCGCTAGTCTCGGTAGCAGCTGGCACCATAGTAGAAGCTGCTGAAAGGCGACGGCAGGGCTACATAAGGTACCGTGGCGTCCGCCACGTAGTCGTGATAGGCTGGACTCCTGCGAGCGAGGCTGCGATAAGAGAGCTACGTGGACGCGGCTATAGCGGCGACATAGTGCTGGTAACAGAGAAGCCGGCGGCTGTGATGAGGGAGATAGACATCGAGGGCATAACCATAGTTCGTGGTGATCCGACACGCCGCGATACATTGCTACGCGCTAATATTCCCCGTGCTAACATGGTTATGGTGAGCACCAATGACGATGCTAAGACGGTGCTCGTGGTGCTCGCTGTAAGAGGGCTAAACGCCTCAGCGAGAATCGTGGCTGAGGCATTACACCCGGAGAACGTAGAGCTACTCCACAAAGCCGGCGCAGACATAGTGGTCCCGACACGCGACCTAGGCGGTAGGATGCTCGCGGCAAGCCTCCTAGAGCCGGGTGCGGCTATGTTCGTCGAGAACATATCGAGGAGCGAGGAGAGGCCCATAGAGCTCCACGAGATGCCGGCTGGCCCCTACGCCGGGAGACGCTACATAGACGTACTGCTAGAACTACGCCGTAAGGGCATGACCCCGGTGGCTATAAGGCGGCAGGGCAGGCTGATACCCAACCCCGATGACGACATGGTAATAGAGCGCAACGATGTCCTAGTGGTAGTGGTACCTAGCATGCCGGCTGAAGAGCCGGGGCACAATCAGATGCAACAGATGCTACAGAGGGAGGAGCCTGGGGCTGAGAAGGCTTGACCGCATACCATGATCTACGCAGCTTCATTGAGGCCCTAGAGGAGAGGGGCCAGCTCCGCCGTATCCGAGCCGAGCTAAGCCCAGTCCTCGAGATACCCGAAGTACTCCGCCGAGTAATGCAGCGCCGAGGCCCAGCGCTCCTCTTCGAGAACGTCAAGGGCTACCCCGGCTGGCGTGTCGCAGGCAACCTCTTTGGGTCCATCGAGAGGATAAAGCTAGCACTAGGGGTCGACAGACTCGAGGATATCGGGGAGCGAATGGTCTCCCTAACAGCCCGTGCCCCTCCCCTTACCCTCGGCGAGAAACTCCGCAGTCTCCGCGATGTGCTAGACGTAGGCCGCTACACGCCTCGCCGGGTCCGGAGAGCAGCCTTCGAGGACACCGTCCTAGAGGGTGAGAAAGCAAGCCTAGAGAAGCTCCCAGTCTTCAAGACGTGGCCGAAGGACGGAGGCCGTTACATAACCTTTGGGCAAGTCTATACCGTGGATCCGGAGAAGGGCGTCACAAACATAGGCGTATACCGGGTGATGATACGGGGGCCCCGCGAGGCGGTGGTGCACTGGCAGCTCCACAAGCGGGGCCGTCATGCCTACCTAGCTGCAGCCGAGCGGGGGAAAGAAAAGCTGCCAGTAGCGATAGTTATAGGAGCTGACCCTGCCTCAATGCTTACCGGTGTCATGCCCGTACCATACCCTATGGATAAGCTGCTCTTCGCAGGCTTTATGGCTGGTCGTGGTCTAGAGGTCTACCGGCTCCCATCGGGGATACACGTACCGGCTTCGGCCGAGATAGTGATAGAGGGCTATGTCGAGCCTGGCCGGGAGGCCGAGGAGGGGCCATTCGGCGACCACTGGGGCTACTACGACAAGCCCCTGCACCGGTTCCCGGTATTAACTGTGGAGCGTATCTGGATGCGCCGCGACCCGATATATGTTGGCACAGTGGTGGGCAAACCACCTATGGAGGACGCGGCTATAGGCAAGGCTGTGGAGCGTGTCTTCCTCCCCGTGCTCCGGATGCTCCTCCCCGAGATAGTGGATCTCAATATGCCCGAGTACGGCGTCTTCCAGGGCATGGCAATCGTCTCGATAAGGAAGCGCTACCCTGGCCACGCTAAGAAGGTGATGATGGCTCTCTGGGGCCTCGGCCAGATGGCGTTAACCAAGATAATAATAGTCGTTGACCATGATATAGACGTCCATGACATGAACCAGGTGATCTGGGCTGTCTCCGCTAATGTTGACCCACAGCGTGACGTACTAGTGGTACCCAATACTCACACCGACCACCTCGACCCAGCAACACCGGTACCCAGCTACGGAAGCAAGCTAGGCATAGACGCTACGCGGAAACTGCCAGAGGAGAACCAGGGCCGCCCCTGGCCCGAAGAAGTAGAGCCAGACCCCGAGGTGGCCAGGCGTATAGACGCGTTATGGTCTAGCCTGGGCATAGACTGATAACACTGTAGCACATACATGTGCCCTGTATACAACGCTGATAACAAATGTTGAGCACTGAGCTCCTTAACGTGTGGCTCCAGAGTTCAGAGGGGTGTACGGGGCTGAGCTAATGGTGCAGCGTAGTAGCGGCTGGGATCCAGGGAGGGTTTCGAGGGGCTCACGGCTACACGCAGTTATGAGGCTTGTCAGGATAGAGCATACGCTGTTTAGCCTCCCATTCGCGTATGCGGGAGCAGTTCTTGCGTGCCTGGAGTGCATTGATGCCCGTGTAGTGGTGTTGATAGCGCTGGCTCTCCTCGGTCTCCGTACAGCCGCGATGGCGTACAACAATATCGCGGATCTTGACATAGATCGTGCTAACCCGCGGACCCGGAACCGACCCCTCGTGACGGGGGCTGTGAGCCTCCGCGACGCCTGGGCAGCGGTCGTAGTTGGCTCTGTCTTGTACTTCGTCTCGGCGGCGCTGCTGAACAGGTATGCGTTAATGCTAGCCCCGCTACTCTGGCTCATGGCTATGGCGTACCCCCATGCTAAAAGGCTACACTGGCTTCCACACCTTCACCTAGGCCTGGTGCTTGGCACAGTGGTTCTAGGCGGCGCAGTAGCAGCTTACGGTGCCCAGGCTTCCAGCTTAGCAGATGTGCTGGCTCGTGCACCCTGGCTTTACGTTGCAGCGGTATCCCTCTGGGTTGCAGGCTTTGACACGTTCTACGCCATCCTGGATATGGAGTTCGACCGGCGGATGAACCTAGGCAGTATCCCGGCACGCCTAGGCCTACGTGGTGCACTATGGGCTTCGAGGCTCATGCATGCTGCCAGTATAGTGCTGTTGCTGGCTTCAGTACCGGTCTACGGGCTAGGCCTTGTGGCACTGGCATCGATGATACTAGCGTCTCTGCTGATACTATACCAGCATGTACTCTTAGCGAGACACGGACTAGAAGCTATACCCCGGGCCTTCAACATAAACCTTGCAGTAGGAATAATAGTTGGTGTAGGGATAATAGTAGATAGACTAGCTGCCTTTCCTCCGCTTACAAGCCTCTAGTGCCCGGGTGGTAACCCGGTAGAACTTCACCTCTCGTATCCTCTTCCGTTTAGATGCGTCACAGAGCCCGGCGAATGGACACCGGGAGCACGGGCCAACTTCACTCGTGTCGGAGACTCTCTCGACTAGCCGGTATGCCTCAAGCATGGCGAGTATCATCTCTATACGATGTCGTGGAAGACCCGTAACAGCCTTCAGATAGTCTACCGAGGCTACGCCCAGCTTAGCCAATGCTAGAACTATCCTGCAGATATCATCGCTTCTCGTGGACACGGTGGGCACCCATAGCCTCTAGCGGGGGAGACCCGGTGTAGCGGAGACTGAGACGGCGTAGAGCCGCCAAGACCCTGGAGACTAACTCGTCTATCTCCCTAGGCGCTACACCCTTCTCTGCAGCCACTCTCTTCACATGGCTCTCGACAAGCAAGTAGCGCTTGTACTGCTCGTTAAGCCTCCTCCACGGGATACCCCGTAGCGCCTCTGCCACCCTCTCCTCGAAGGGTAAGACGCCCTCCAGAATCAGCGCAGCTATAATCGGGTAGCCTACGTAGCCTCGGAAGCGAGTCCCATTATCATTGCTGTAAGCTAGCCCACGCTCAACGTCTATGTAGACTAAGTACTCACGGTCCCCCTCACTACTAACTACACGGTATATATTCTTGTTAAGCTTTTCTATACGTCCATCGGCGATAGCGCCTAGCGCCTCAAGCACCTTTACCCGTGGCGGGGGCTGGAGTACAGCGCCAGGCTTAGCCGTAGAATGCTCACCTCCTATCTCCTGGGTCTCGCCCTCGGCAACGTATATAGTGTAGCCCGGGGGCAAGAGATACAGTAAGGACAGGCAAGTATAGCCTATCCATAGTGTTAGATGATGTAGAGGGTTTAGATAGCCTTGACTAGGCCGCTCGAAATAGTCCTCTCGGATATAGCGTCAATGCTAGACAAACTCTTCGATGAAGCAATGGCTGCTCTCGACAAGGCTATGAAACTCGTATCCGGTGAAGAGAGGGATGCTGTCCAGGTAACCGAGCACAGCCGTGAAGCTGGAAAACTACGCCAATGGATAGTCGAAAAATCAGTAGAGGCCCTTGCCAGGTTCCAGCCAATGGCTAGCGACCTTAGGAGAATAACCGCATACATGGAGGCATCCTACGACCTTTTCCGTGTCTCCCGCTACGCTCTCGAGATAGCCCGCCTCTATGAACGCATGCCACTGGACTGCGGAGATACAGCTAGGGAAGTTACGCAGCTCCGTGAGAAAGTAGAGGAAATGCTTTCCATGGCATACATGGCGCTCCAGAGCGAAGACGCGCAGAAGGCCCGCTCGGTACTAGCGCTCGACGAAGAGATAGACCGGGTATACATAGAGGCTCTCGATAGTCTATCTAGAAGCGAGAGCCTTGATCGCTGTGAGGTCGCTAGGCTACTCCTTCTACGCCACCTAGAGAGGATAGCTGATCACGCAGTTTACATAGCATCAGCGGCGTATTATGTGGCTACAGGAGAACGTCTAGAACCAAATTAGCCCAGACTATATGACTAAAGAATGAGAGTAAACCGAGGGATGGGGATCTAAACTAGTATCATTATATCATCATTGTTGATGGTCTTCTGCCAGCAGCCTCTTCCTCCTCGCCAATCTGTTTCACGGCAGCAACTAGCGGGTTGAGCTTACCCTCCCGTGCTAGCTCCTCGAGGAGCTTCCTCACATCACTTGTATGCTTGATGTCTATCTCCAAGAGCTGCTGGAGTACGTCATACATAACCTTCCATACCTCTACCAGCATTTCTCTAGGCACATGGGCTATTATGACAGGATCCTGGAGCCAGTTGTCGAAAGCCTTTATCGTGCGCATCATGTGCTGGAATGCTGCGCGGGTAGCTACTATAAGGTCTAGCCTGTCGCCTTGCTCGACCTTCTCAGCGGTCTCCCGGAAGGTCTCCAGCAGCTTCTTCTGCATGCGGACCCATTCATCGAGTTGCTTGAGAAAAGCATAGTCTATCACGCGTACCTCACCTGGTCTACTCAAGGCTATACTCCCCTCTCATACAATATTATCTGCTCCGCTTTAGAACACTACATGCCCTCAAGATTAGCTTAGAATAACCATCCCTTAGTAGCTATAGTAGTGTAAGGCCCCTCAAAAACTCTTCCATAGTGTTAGGGCAAGTATAGATGAGAAGTAGGAGACGTAACACTAGGAGCTAGCAGAGAGTCTTCCGTTGTTGTCATGATGCTCCATAGGTATACGGCGGAGAACTAGCATAGTATAGGTTTCTCGCACACCCCGCGTACTACGTATAGCCTCTACAACCTGGTTAAGCTCCACGGGATTCTTAGCCCTCACCCTTAGGAGTATATCGTTCTCACCGGTGACCTCGGCGACCTCCTCGACACCGGGTATAATGCTCAAGCGCCTCGCTACAGTAGTCGTGTAGATGTTGGCCTCACACTTAACTGTAACCAGGGCCTCTATCTCCTCTGGTGGCCTGGGCCGTAGCGCTCGCCCGGTAACCTCCTCAGCTATCTCCAGCAGATCCTCATCCCTTAGCCACCTTGCGCCACTGCGCTGCTTAACCCTTCGAAGTATCTCTACTAGCTCTTCCTCGGAGACTCTTACACCGAGCCTCTCAAGCCTAGCCTGTAGCGCACGCCGCCCAGTATACTTGTCTATAGTATAGTCGCGGCTCCTCCCAACCCACTCTGGCGGATATGGCTCATAGGTCTCCGGGTTAGCTAGAACGCCGGCTACGTGTACCCCTGCCTTATGTACGAAAGCGTTCTCGCCGACAACAGGCGCGGTGGGTGGCACGGGTATACCGCTGTACCTTTCGACGAGCCTCGAGAGTCTGGTTACACGGCGTAGATCCACTACGTCTATCCCGTAGTGTCGCTTGAGAGCTACAGCTACTTGCTCTAGGGGCGCTATCCCGGACCTCTCACCGAGACCGTTAACGGTCACATGGATTATCGTTGCACCTCCTTCGACAGCAGCAAGGCTGTTAGCCACAGCCATGCCGAGGTCGTTGTGCGCGTGTATATCATACTCTACTCCCGGCTCGTCTTGTGTAAGCCTCTCAAAGAGTCTGCGTATAGCATAAGGAGTCGCTATGCCCACAGTGTCGGCTATCGATACTCTGTCGGCGCCTGCCTCGCGCGCAGTCCTCACGGCTTCCAGGAGGAAGCTGTAGTCAGCCCTAGTCGCGTCCTCGGCAGTGAAACGCACTCTTACCCCATGTTGCCTCGCGTACTCTATCATCTCGCCTATAATGGAGAGGGCCTCCTCCCGGGTAACCTTGTGCTTATACTTCAGGTGGACATCGCTGACACCGTAGAAGATAGCTATACGGTCCGGCTCGAGCTCGGCGGCGACCTCGATGTCTTTCTTAACAGCCCGGCTGTGAGCGACGATCTCTGCCCGCCTTATCACGCCCTCCCGCTTCATCCCTATAATCCTCTTAACGGCCTCGTAGACGTCAGGAGCAACGTTAGGATGGCCAGCCTCTATCATCGAGACTCCTATCTCGTCGAGCAGCCGGGCTATCTCCAGCTTCTGCTCTACAGTGAAGCTTACACCGGGTGTCTGCTCACCCTCACGTAGAGTAGAGTCTAGCAATCCTACACGTAGCCGGCGCGGCCAGGGGCCGCCGACACCGCCTAGACATGTCACGCCGTTACTACACTCGCTCATGGCCTTACACGCTCCGCTGGGTGCGGACCTATAGACCCAGAGGTGCTGATTCAAGGTGCTGGGGTGAAAGAATCTACGGAGGAGCTGGGAGCGAAACCAGCACCAGGAGTCATACTAGAATACTAGGAGGGGGGACACAGGAGGCTGAGATAGGGCAGGCGGGGAGACAAAGTAAGGGGCTTAGACAAATTCTGGCTCGACGGGCTCTGGTATCAGCTTCTCGTCCCACGCCATCTGGTATAGAAGTATGTGGGCTTGACGCCCCTCCGGCCCCATATCTAGCGTCCGCTCGTTAACGTACATCCTTACAAACTTGTCGAGCTGCTCTCTAGTGCCGCTCCGCGCAAACCTACTAGCATACTCTAACGCCTCTGTGTGACGGTTCCACGCGTACCTAATACTCTCCTGGAGCGCCTTTCGGAGAGCTTGTGCAGTCTCTAAGCCGAGCCTCTTGGAGACGATGTCAACACCCAGCGGCATGGGAAGTCCTTTGGCAGTATTGCTCCACCATTCCCAGAGATCAATCACCTTGACGAGCCCCATCTCTCTGTATGTAAGCTGGGCTTCGTGAATCAATAGTCCTGCATCAGCCTCGCCCCGGAGCACCATGTCGGGTATCCTGTCGAACCTGGCAAAGATCTCCTGGTAGCCACCCCCTGTCGCAAGGCGTAGAAGTAGCCTCGCAGTCGTATACCTACCAGGCACAGCCACTTTGGCGCCTTCAAGGCTCCTTAGTGGCCTTCGCGAGACCACTATAGGGCCATAGCCCTCGCCCATACTAGCTCCAGCAACCATCATGTAATAACGCTCAGCTATGTAGGCGAATGCATGAGCACTAGCAGCAGTAACCTCGACCTCCCAGCCTTCCTCTACTAGCCGGCGGTTAAGCGTCTCAATGTCCTCCACTATGTGCTCTACACGGTCAAAACCAGGTATCCTCACAGCCCCCGAAACTATTCCATAGAACATGTAAGCGTCGTCGGGATCGGGGGTGTGAGCTATACGTAGCACTGCCAGGGCACACGCCACCATGAGTGGAGCAGTGGAGGTTCCTCCAACCTAAAAGGAATTTTCTTTTTACAGCCCCCGAAGCGGTTTCCGTCACTGAGATTACCTTCTACCTCTTACCTTCTTTAGCAACCATGTTGACGAGGCTATCACTGGATCAGCATGACCTACGTCGAACAATCTTGCTAGCGGCTTGCACTTAGCCCTTAAGAGGAATATTGTATAAGCTTCAGCGGCGGTCTCAGGATAATCCAAGAATGCCTCAAGATTTGCAATACCCTTCACAAGGATGAGGGAACCATGGCCTAGGAGTCTCCGTGCCTCCTTTGCGGCCCTAGGATGGAAGACTGGGTATCTACCGCCCGTACCTATTATCCACGCTCTTGGTGCAATCTTAGCAGCAAGACCTACGGCCTCGTCACGGGTTACGTCGACCTCATAAGGCTCACTTCTAACCACCATGTAGAGCGGCTTACCATACTTTGTAGCTAGTTGCCATGCCGCAGCGATGTCGAACACTGCTTCGCCAGCGTTATCTAGAACTACTACAATCCTCTCAGCAGCCTCAAGGAGTCTATCGATATCGTGCTCAGAGATGCCTAGCCACACAGGCCGGTCTCGGAGCCCGCGCAGAAGCTTCTCTATTCCAGGCGTATATCCGGGCATTGGTATATCGACGCCATTAGCTGCAGCCATAAGGGATAATAGCTCTGACGTAGACATGGAATCGATGTCAAGTGCCCCCAGTGCTTCTAAAGCAGCCTTGTTGAGAGCGTTCTTGCGGTCACGATAGAGATCCTTAACTCCAACAAGCTTCTCAAGATAATCGTAGGATTCGACGAACACAGTTGTACGGCTAGGCCACCTAGCTACAAGCTCAGCTGCCTTAGCCAACATACGTGCTTGTCTCTCCCGATCCCCGGCTAGGAACTGGAGCCTCCCGTAGACTAGACAGAATACGCAATCAAGAGGATCTAGTGGTTCTCTCATTCTCTTAGTAACCGCGAATCCAGCTCCACATCCTCCACCCCGCAACTATATTGATCGGAACCCTAGGCCACTACCTAAGGCCTCAGACTGTGGGAGCAGTAACTCATCCCTTTTAAAGCTAGCTATAAGCTTCACATCATCTGACATATAGCTATGAAAGCCTTCCATTCATGGAACTAGGTGGCAGCGTACTAGCATCCTCTTTACGTGATGATAGGGGTATAGAACTGTGTCAGTATATTGCGCTGAGCATAGGGTTAAATAATAATCACAAATTGTATATGGAGTTCAACACGTACCGCAGACGAAAAGCTATACAGTAGCCTCCAATATCATTATAAAGTTACGTGGTGGGTCGGAGGTCTCGACTCTAAGATGCCTACAAGCCAAGCCGTAACGACCGAACTAGAAGGTATGTTAGCAGCTCTCATCGGGCTACTAGTAGTCCTCATAGTACTCATGTATAGTATCAGGATCATCCGTGAATATGAACGCGCAGTTGTCTTCAGACTTGGCAGAATCATAGGCATAAAAGGCCCTGGTATAGTCATTGTCATACCTATAATAGACAAGATAGTCGTGATAGATCTGCGTATACATACTGTGGACGTGCCTCGGCAACGAATAATTACTCGTGATAATGTAGAAGTCTCTGTGGATGCAGTAGTATACTATCGCGTACAAGACCCTCTTAAAGCTGTACTAACTGTACGCAACTACCACTTAGCAGTAACTATGCTAGCACAGACAGTGCTACGAGACATAATCGGGAAAAGCGAGCTAGACGACCTGCTCATGAAACGTGAGGAACTAAACAAGGAGCTCCAGAAGATACTTGACGAACTAACGGACCCCTGGGGGATTAAGGTAACAGCAGTAACTATCAAGGAGGTCGTGCTACCCGAGGGTATGGTCCGGGCTATGGCCAGGCAGGCAGAGGCTGAGAGGTGGAGAAGAGCCAAGATAATAGAAGCTGAGGGTGAGCGCCAGGCAGCTAAGATACTTGCAGAAGCTGCTGAGCTATACGAGAGACACCCAGCCGCACTCCGGCTTAGAGAGCTGCAAACGCTGATAGAGGTAGCTAAGGAGAAGAATATGCTAATCTTCTACCCTCTAGGCTTGGGTGCTGAGGGTGCTACAGCAGCAGCACTTGGCCTGGCAAGTGCTTATTTAAAAGGGCGCAGAAATGACGGCGATTAATGTTTGCCTTACTTCGCGGAGTATAGTGTAAGGAGTAATATGTTTTTAAAATCTAGTATTAAAGTTCTATTATTATGGGAATAGTTTTAGATATGGAGTAAAATTTAGTTAAAGCTATAGTGCTAATGGATAACAGTTTTTATAGCTAGAGAGCCCTAGAAAGACTGGTGCACAAAAAGTGTCTTCGCCGATGAGGGTCGTACTTACAGATTTCACTAGAATAGAGGGTGTACAGGCTGCAGCAATAGTTTCCAAGGACGGTTTTGTCATAGACCATGTATTCACGGGTGAAGCTAGTTTCGATCCGGACTCGTTAGCGGCAATGGTCACAACACTTTATGGTGCGGCTACTCGTCTGGGAGATGAGCTAAATCTTGGTGAAATAACTGGTGTAATAATTGAGTACCGTAATAGCTACATGCTCTTCGATGATGTAGGTGAAGCGCTAGTAGTTATTGTGGCAGATCGTCGTGCCATATTGGGACGACTGCGGTATGAGTTGAGAAAACAAAGAGAACGTATTAAGAGCGTACTTTAACGGCCCATCACATGTGTTGAATAGAAGTGGCACGTGAGTATACTCAATCGTCAATTTCAAGTACTATCATACTGTTTTAAATTTATATGCTATGATTTCTTAAACTGAAATATGAGAATATGGTAGCATTGCTGTAAACTACAAATGAAGTGTGATGGAGGGTCGGCTGGGTAACCGCTAGGCCATCCCCCGGAACCTTATCCCGGGGTCGCTCTCCCCGAAAAAGATCCTCATCCCCATAGTTGTGATTTTAGCCGAAGCAACGGTCTCCGGCATCCCCGAGTCCAGGTACTATGAAGCCATGTTCGTTGAGCACTGGATCAACGGCGGCGGTCACAATGTAGGCGGTACTGGCTGCCTCCAAGACTCTTTCTATACCCTGCATGGTTGTTATGAGTGAGATTATTACCATTCGGCGTGGCTTCTGCTTGGCTACCCGCTCTGCTACCCGGGCTAGAGTGCTACCAGTTGCCAGCATCGGGTCGACGAGAATGACATCCCGGCCCTCTATTGTTGGTAGTTTCCAGTAAGGCGTGTTTACATCAAAGACCATTCTGCCATCTACTCTCCGGCCTGTATCTTCCAGCCGCGAGGCAGCTACGAAGCCTAGGGAGGCTCGAGGGTAGACCTTCACAACACCCATAGCCATGGGTAGAGCGGCTCGCAGGACAGCTATCACCGATAACTCCTCGTCTGCTACCCGTAGCCCCTGGGCTCGGACTCCTAGCGGCGTCTCTACCTCGTCACGGCGTGTCGAGAGTAGCCGGCCAGCCTCGTAGCCTAGCAGAAGGCCAGCAAGCTCGAGTAGCTCGCGGAAACGGTGCCTCGGGGTGGAACGGTCACGCAACTCTAAGAGGATACCCTGAAGAGCAGGGTTGTCTATTACGTGTATGTTGCCCCTTTCTGCCGGCACCCTGCAGCCCAGTAGACGTGACAGCCCTCCCGGCTCCAGGGATTATTAAAGCCTCTATAGATCCATCCTCGCCTCTCCAGGTGTGCTAGGCTGTGCCTGTCCGTGTCAAACCATGGCTCGAGAACCAGGAGGGATACAAGCCAAGGAGTTATGGAGTAATCCGGGCCCGGCTAGACCTCAACGAGTCACCCTACCCACCCCCCGCCCGGGTAGTAGAAGCGGTGACTAGGGAGGCGGCGCGGGGGAACCGGTACCCGGAGGCAGCGCAGTACCAGCACCTGACGGAGCTGCTCTCCTCCTATACTGGTGCAGCCCCCGAGCAGATAATAGTCGGCCTAGGCGGCGACATGGTTTTAGAGAAAGCCTTTACCCTGGTATTAGGCCACAGAGAGAAGGCCGTGTATCCTTGGCCCTCCTTCAGCATGTACGAAGTCTACACGAGGCAGCAAGGCGGCGAGGCGGCCAAGATAGAGCTTGAGCCTAGCGATGATAGATGGCAGTTAGACTGGAGCCGGTTCACCAAGGAGGCGCTCTCGGCGCGGCTGGTGGCGCTCGATAACCCTAATAATCCTACGGGGAGCCTCATAGCGCCAAGTGAAGACGAGCTAGCCGAGCTTCTAGAGAAGCTGAGCAGAGAGGGAGTACTCCTGATACTCGACGAGGCCTACTACGAGTTCAGCGGCGTCACATACGCTGGCCTGACAGAGAGCTATGACAACCTCCTAGTAGTGCGGACGCTCAGCAAGGCGTTCAGCCTAGCAGGGCTCCGGGTAGGCTATGGTATAGCACACCCCAGCCTAGCAGAAAAGCTTCGCAGCCTACTCCCACCATTCCTCCCCAGGACGAGCCTAGCCGCCGCTATAGCGGCCCTCGAGGAGCCCAGCTACGCAGCGAAAGTGGTAGAAGTCATCCGGAGGGAACGAGAGTGGCTAGCCAAGAGTCTCCGCAAGCTCCCCGGGATACGGGTATACAGGTCGGCAACCAACTTCCTCCTAGTAGAGACTCCAGTACCCAAGGTGGTAGATAGACTAGCGGAACACGGCATAGCGGTACGCCGTGTTCCGCTGGGCGACAACTGGTTACGCGTGACAGTCAGCACACCTGCCGAGAACAGGCTATTCTTAGAGACGCTCGCCAAGATAGTAAAAACAGCTGAGAATATCAATGACAGTTCAGAAGAATTGTAGGCCGGCGAGTATTATCTCTTATGCATGTTTGCGTCTTTGTGCAGTGATTGGCCAAGTACATATACCTGCTGCAGTGTATTACGGTTAATCGGTGTAGAATTATACAGATACATTACGGTGATCTAAGCCCGGGCTTTGATCGTCTTACAGTGTGCTAACCAAGTCTAGGATATACTCCCGGGTGTCGGCGTGTATTAAGGCATAGTACTAGGTGATATATCTATGACAGAGGCTACTAAGCAGTGTACAGAGAGAGGACTACAGGATCTGCGGCAGCAAGTGCTAGAAGCTCCAGTAACTATAACAATTCTGAAACTATCAGCACCGTTAATGCTAGGCAATCTAGTGAGTAGTCTCTACTGGTTGATCGACGCGTTCTGGCTTGGATTGCTCGGTGTAGAGGAATTCTCAGTACCTACTCTAGCTTATTACCCCTTTCTCATAGTGTACACGGCCCTTGTAGGCTTCCTAACAGCAGCAGTTTCTCTTGTAAGCCAGATCACTGGAAGAGGAAATGTAGACGAAATAGTAGAGACCGTGAACAAGGTCTTGGGTGCTAGTATCCTGGCGGGTTTAATGTTTGGCTTGGCTGGTTTCGTTCTTTCGCCCCTTTTTGTGAGACTGATTGGTGCAAGCGGCGAGATGGCTATATCGGCAACAACTTATCTGCGTCTTCAATTCATAGCGTTACCCGTTGCAGCATTCACTTACACATTTAGGTATGTTGCATCATCGCTTGGCGATACTCGTACACCAATGATACTCATGACAGTATCTATGCTAATCAACATAGTTCTCGACCCCTTTCTAATATTCGGACTCTGGATATTCCCCCGCCTTGAAGTATTAGGTGCAGCCATAGCAACAGTAGTTGCAAAATCACTAACCGCCATAGTAATAGTAGTCATGCTTAGAAGAGGATTCCATGGAGTTAGGCTCCATCCTAAGATGATGCTGCCATCTCGCCGCATACTAAAGGTAATGATATCTGTCGGTACTCCACTAGGCATCAACATGTCTGTACAACATGTTAGTGAATATATCTTGGTAGGCATTATAACAAGAATAGATATGATGCTCGGAACCGTAGCAGCGATCGCTGCTTACACAATAGGCTTCCGTATCCTCGATGTGCTTCGTTCAATAGTAGCAGCCCTATCCCAGGCTGCTGCAGCAGTAATAGGACAATCACTAGGTGCAGGTCTACGTGACCGTGCAGAAACAGCAGTAGCATCCTTAACCTGGATGGTGTTCATAACACTAGTAACTGCTGCGATACTCCTCGCAGTAAAAGGTTACAATATAGCGGGTTTGTTCATAGACAATCCAGCAGCAATTATGGAAGCCTGGCAATACCTCTTTCTCCTTGGACTAAGCCTCCCACTATTTACATTCTTCCTAGTAGCATGGAGCATAGGAGTTGCAACTGGGAAAAACCAGATACCAACATATATAGCTGTTATAAGGACAATTGGGATAAGACTACCCTTAGCATACACGCTAGCATTTATTCTAGGCATGACAAGCCTAGGAGTATGGATAGCAATAGCTATAAGTAACATGATAGCAGGCTTATTATCCGCGTTATGGATCGTGAAGGGCAAATGGCTAGAAGCAGAGGCTCTCAGAAAGTATCAGAAGAGCTAGCTATGAAGATGCTTTGCGGCGATGCATACGGCTTCAACAAAGCTATATATTGTATCCACGAGCATTTCAGCTAGTTCTTTCTCGGTTTCCTCCCGGAGTCTCGGTATCTTCTCTAAACGGAGAGACAGGCCAAAGAGGCTTCTCTGCATCCTTTCAACGATCTCACCAACAAGACAACGCTCATCCCATTCTTTATTTACGCCGCAACCACGTATACAAGGCTCTAACGCTTCTGCGAGCGCTTCAGCAACCTTCTTCAATACTCTTGCCATCCCACTACCTTTGCCACGATCCTTACCTAAGGCCTCTGAAAGCTCTTGAAGTAATGCGATGGAATCCTGGCAGCTAGAAAAGAGTTTATCAAGACAATCGGTTAATTCGTTGCTCTTTCCCATAGCAGGTATACCCCTAGACGACAAAGAGGGCGCGAGGCGAGAATAGTACCTTATCCCCGTCTTTGAGTACTGTATCAAGCCCATCTAGGAAGTCTATACGTCTGCCATTAACAGCTATTTCTACTGGGTGTTTAAGCTCACCTTTATCATCCAATACTAATCGGCGGAAGCCTTGTTTAATCTTGGTGTCAATGTAGTCTATTAGATCTCTAACCGTCGAGCCTTCAGGAATCTCGACTTCAATATAGAATTTCCCTATCTCCTCGTAGAATTCTTGGATAAATACAGCCCGAATCTTCATGACTAGTCACCCTATCGTATTCCACGGGGTCATTAGGGATTAGGCGTCCCATGTGGTCGAGTCTGGGATAATGTGAATGTGGAGTTCTCAAATATAGCTTATAGCATAGCTACAACAACTAGAGTTTGCACACCCCCTTGAGGTGTGATTAAAAGAACGGCGAAAGACTAGGTTTGGTTATGACAAAAATATTGTGAGGTTAGGATACTATGTAGAGGAACTCTTCGAGGCCTAGCCTCTTCAGAGTCTCTGGTAGAGGCTTGCCGTCCTCCCAGCCACGTAGCTTGTAGTACTCTGGTAGGTACTTCTCGATGGCCTCCTTTGCAGTCCTGCCCTTGGCTGGGCCGTCGGGTAGTGGCTCCTCGATTAGCCTCTTTGGTAGGTAATCCTTGTAGCCGTGTCCTTCTCTCACAGCGAAGAGCCTCTCCACGTTGTATATCCTCTCGCCTATCGTTAGTAGCTCCTCTGTTGTGAGGTCCTCCCAGCCCATTGCTGCCTGGAGTAGTGGTACGTAGTCCTCTGGGCTGTCCGCGAATGTGTTGAACTTGCATACTACGAGGCTGTCTATTACGGCGAAGTGCTCCTGCTGGAACTTTACCAGCTTCACCTTCTCCATGTCTACCTGGAGTGGATCGAACTTCTTGGGTACGCCTAGCACGTCGAAGCTCACTGCGTAGGCGCGTAGGTGGCAGCCGCCACGGTTGCTTGTAGCGTAGCTGAGGGCCATGCTGTTGATTGCGCGGGGGTCGTAGGCTGGTAGTTCGAGGCCTCTGACGTGTACTGCAGAGTCGGGGCTGCCGAAGGCTTCTGCTAGCCTTGCAGCACCCTCTGCTGTGTAGTCGCCGATGCCATCGCGGTAGGCTGTCCTCCATATTAGCTGTATTACTGCGTCAGCGTTGCCCCAGGTGGGCTCGATGTCCTCTAGGAGGCTGAGGAGCTTCTTAGCCTTGTCCTCGGGTAGCTCGCCCTTCTGGGCCTTCTCGTAGAGCTCCATAAGCGTGGCGGCCGTGTTGCCGAAGCTTATGGTGTCGAAGCCTAGATCGTTGAGCAGGTAGTTTATCTTTATTAGAGCCTCCATGTTGCCTATCATCGTGTTACCGCCGTTGGCCCAGATGGTCTCGTACTCTGGGCCCTCGCTGACGGGGGTGCGGTAGGGGCCGCTCTTTACCTCGGCTACACGGGCGCAGCGTATGACACAGCCCCAGCAGCCTTTGTTTGTCTTGAGGTATTTCTCTGCGAGGTACTCACCGCTGATCTCGTAAGCCTTCTCGAAGGTGCCGCGGGTCCAGTTCTTCGTCGGGAAGCCGCCGTGCTCGTTGATAATGTTTACTAGTACGGCGGTTCCGTACTTGCCTAGAGCTTGACTGATGCTATGCTCCTGTATCTTCTTCATGAGCTTCTTGGCGGCTTCGAAGAACTTCTGGCGGTCGTAGAGCTCAATCTGCCTCTTACCGTAAGCGAATATAGCCTTGACACGCTTGCTGCCCATTACGGCGCCTAGGCCTGTACGGCCAGCAGCACGATACTTATCGTTCATTATGGCAGCTATCTTTGATAGGTTTTCGCCCGCGGGGCCGATGGCTAGGACGCTGCCAAGATCCTCCTTGGTTATCCCTACGTTCTCGCGTATTACCTTCTCTGTGTAGATGACACCTTTGCCCCAGAGGTTGCGGGCGTCGTGGAACTTTACCTCGCCGTCAATTATGCTTATCCATACAGGTTCCTCACTTATGCCTTCGAGGACTATGCCGTCGTAACCGGCGAAGCGTAGCCAGGGGCCGAACTGGCCGCCCGAGTTAGAGTCGCCAAGAATGCCTGTAAGCGGGCTCTTTGCAACGGCATGATAACGACCGCTCTCTATGGCTGCAGTGCCAGTTATGGGACCAGTTAGGATGTAGAGCCTGTTCTCGGGGCCTAGAGGGTCAGCACCTGGTGGTATCTCGCGTAGAGCCAGGTAGGCACCGAGACCGCGTCCGCCGAGGAACTTTCTGAGAATCTTCTCGTCAATCTTCTCTTCGCGGACCTTCTGGTTCCATAGGTCTATACGGAGTAACTTGAACTCCACCGTATGCACCGCGTAGAAGGGATTAAGGGGGGATATTTTGACCCTTCGCGTAAACAACTAATTATGATTTATCGTTAAAGAAACATATGCTTAGTACAGATGTGGGAGACGTGTGCATCCATGAATGGTGGCAAGCAGAGAGGCTATTAATAAATAAATCATTCGTCATTATCATACATTAATGTGTGGTGTTAGGACAGCGAGGGAGGATGCGAGATCCGGAACTATGCTCATAAGGTATGGATGAATGAGCTGGAAATCAGTATTCCGGGTACACACTTGAACCCTCTGAACAGAGACCAGGGCCATAATGTGCATTACCAGGTTTTTGTCTCTAGGCTCGCTGGTAGATTCCCAGCTCTGCTGACGTTTCTTGCGAATACCGTACAGTGTCCCTCAGTAAAAGTAAGGCTGCTTCTAGCGCGGCAGGGTTGTAGTCTAGGCGGAGCAGCGAGCGGTGATACATGTCAGCGAGTCGGCGAGGGAGCCCGGTAGCTATAGCGGTTGCTTCTACATCGCGGCGTTGAGCTCGCGGCCATGGTGGTTCTGCAAGACTTTCAGGGCATTTCCTGTTCTCGATTACTGCTGTAGCGGCGTAAACTGGTGCTATACCCAGAATATCGCGTACAAGCACACCCATGTCCGCTACAACGTTGAGACCTTGTGCAAGGGCATAGAGGGCTTCGTCGCCTATCACTAGGGCGCATGGAGCGGCGCGTAGAAGCATCCAGACATTCCGGGTGCTAAGCCGGAGGAGCCTAGGCTGGAGTCCTAGCTCTCGCAGCACAAGGCGGAGGTAGAGGATGCTTGTCCGCGTCTCCCCCGTTACAGCTATTGTGTCGCATTCTCTGAGTGTTGCTGGCCTTCTCGAGACTATAAGGACGCTCATTGTTTCTCGTTCACTGTACACCATCGGGCCTGGACATGTCTTCAGCTCCGTGTTTGTAGCTATTAGGCCTAGTGGTGCTAGCCCAGCGTCAGCGATACCATCCTTAAGCAATTGGAGTGTCTCTGGCGGTGGAGCTACATGGACGACGAAGCCCCGTGATACTAGCCAGCGACGCAGAGGTGCAGCATACTGGTAACCCGGTGCAACATATACGGGCATTTCCAGCCTCCTCACACTAAGGTGTGCGAGGAGCTACTGTAGCCAGGGAAGCTCTGCTACATCGACCTTCTCCAGGTAATTGTAGAAGGTATCGCGCATCCAGGGAGTCCAGCCGGCTTGCCGGAGCATGTAAGCCAGCTCTGCTGGCTCCTTGCCGCCAGGGCCACCCCCAGCTGCTGAGATCACCGCCTCCCGGTAGAACGTGCCACCAAGGTCGTTGGCTCCATGTGCTAGAGCGGCTTGCGCGAGCTTGTCCCCCATGCTTACCCAGTAGGCGACAATATTATCGATAGCCCCTAGCAGAACCAGGCGGGCAGTAGCAATTATACGCAGATCATACTGGCCGTCGAGCCGGGCCCGTTCACGATAGAGCCGGGATCGGCCGAGCGGTGTATCGCCGGGATTGAACCGAACTGGTATGAACGATATGAAACCAGGAGCACGTTCCTTGAGCATCTTCACTCGGTAGAGGTGCCGTGCAACACTGATAGGCTCCTCGACGTGCCCGTACATCAGTATAACGTTGCTCCTTATCCCTAGCCGGTGTGCCTCCTCGTGTACACGTAGATACTCTTCTGGGGGTATCTTGCGCGGCGCGATGAAGCGCTGGAGCTCCTCGTCGAGAACCTCAGTACCGCCGCCCGATAGAGCGTCAAGCCCGAGCTCGTGTAACCTCTCAAGCACCTCCCGTACACGCTGCCCTGTAGCACGAGCGATGAACCATATCTCCTCCGCGGTGAAGGCCTTCAGCACAGCATTAGGCGCTGCTTGCTTGATCGAGGATACTAGTTCCTCATAGTAACTGAAGGGGAGTTCCGGGTTATTCCCACCCACCAGGTGTATCTCCCGCACGCCATACTCCTCTACGGCGCGGCGGGCGGCCTCGGCCAGCTCCCTGGGCTCCCGGGTATACGCCTCGGGGCTGCTGGGGACACGGTAGAAGGCGCAGAAGCTGCACCGCGTCTCGCAGACATTAGTGTACGTTAAGTAGAGGTTTACAATGAAGCTGCCCCGGCCCTGCTTCGCTAGACGTGCGTAGTAGTCAGCGGCGGCTGCTAGGGCGTGGAAAGGCGTCTTCACTAGCAGCTCCTCTATGGCTGGCGGCTCGAGACGGTCTCCATGAATAGCCTTCTCTAGAGCCGGCGACCCAGCCTCGACAGCCAGCCTTTCGAGCCACCGGGGCGGCTCTAGCTGCTGCTTCACCCTGCTACACCCCCGGTACTCACCGCTATGCGGGGCGTGGTTTCAACCGGATAGTACCAGTTGTCGCGCTCGTAGGGCTCGTATCCCGCGCTCCCTATTACGCGCTCTATGCTCCTGCGGACAAGAAGTGGCAATGGTACCCCTGCCGCTGGCAGCACCTTCTCGCCGTAGAGCGTGCCACCCCAGTCGTTAGCACCGTAGTCTAGCGAGACCTGGCCCAGCCGTGTACCAGCAGTGAGCCAGCCAGCCTGTATCCAGGGTATCTCGTGGCGGAAGACGAGCCTAGCTACAGCCACGTTGCGTAGAAGCTCAGTGCCCCCTGCTGGGTAGGGCACGGTATCCTGTAACTCTGTGTTGCCTGGCTCGAAGTTCCACGCGATGAAGGCCATGATGAGACCCCGACGCCTCTGTAGCCGGAGCAGTGCGAGGAGGTGTTCAGCCCGCTCCCAGAGGGTCTCCATGTGCCCGTACATCATAGTAGTGCTGACCGGGAGCCCTAGCTTCATAATCTCGTCCATAACCTCGAGCCAGCGCTCGGCAGTAGTCTTAAGAGGAGAGATTATGCTGCGCACCCGAGGGCTCAGTATCTCTGCACCGGCACCAGGGACGCTATCTAGCCCCGCCTCGGCTAGTCTAGAGACAAGCTCCTTCACGCTAATCCGGTTCAGCTTCGAATACCAGTCTATCTCGACAGCACTGAGGCCGTGGATAGCCACCTCGCCGCGGGTCCTGCTCTTAATACCGCGGAAAACCTCCTCGAAGTACTCCAGCGGCGTCGACGGGTCTACGCCGCCCTGAAACAACACTTGACGTATGTGATACTTTTCCCAATGTTCGACAACAGAAGTTATGGCTTGAGAGGCGTCTAAGCGGTAGGCATCAGGTGCTCCAGGTTGGCGCCGGAATGCGCAGAACCTGCAATTGACTACACAAATGTTAGTATAGTTGAGTATCATGTTCACAACATAGCCTACACGCCTACCCGTAATAGCATCTGTAACTGCACGAGCAAGAGAGCCTAGGAGCCAGAGAGGCATACGGTAAAGCTCCACGATATCATGTACAGAGGGTTTACCCTCAAGGACGTGTTCTACGGGACCAGCATAACCGAGTTCATCTGTAACACTCAACAGTTGCCTTATGCGCGGCTCCTCAAGATAATTTGTGGGTCCCCGGGGCAGGTGGGGCTTATGACTACGCAGAGAAGCACCACCCAGGAGTGGTGGCTTAAGCTGACCGTATATAACCTAAACCCGGCAGCTATGCTTCAAACACTATAGAAACAAATACAATGATAAGTTTGTCTTTGCATCAATTTGTACTGCCTTAACTGGGTACCATTACCTGGTGTAATAGCGTATACCTACAGCATCGTATAGTTCGCGTACTGCAGACATGAAATCTTTGCTTGTTATTCCTAGGAACTGTATGCGTTTCTCAATAGCTAGTTCTATGTTGTAAAGCATTAACTCATGGAACCTTGCTCCGCGAAGGCTATTAAGTACGTTGTATACCTCGGTGGGAGGCGCAGAGAAGAAGACGCCGGTAAGCCAATAGCCTGTCACATAGCCATCTGTTGTCTCTATACTTATGCGTATCCAGTAGCCGCCTTCCCTCCTCCGTTCGGCTTCTGCATCCCCTCTATGATAAATGTACTCACGCCATTGTTGCGACTCGAAGAGCGTAGCTAACTCTTGGAGACTTGTACGGGGTACGTGCATTTTAACGGACTTCTCTACATTTAACGCCTCTAAGAGGCATTGCCGTGCTTCCTCTACGCTACGGGCACCGAGTACCTCTATGTAGCCTGTCTCGCCAAAAACGGTGACACCGTAGGTTCCACCTGCGCAACTGGCTATTCCGAGTGCGATACTTGCTAAGCCTTCGAGACTCTTCCTCCAGGGTAACGCAACGGCTATATAAGCCTGGCCAGGAGCCATGTAGGCCTTGTGTCCCCCGGTTATCCTTCGATAGATGGCCGTGCTTTCGTTATCCCTTACAGCCTCATAGAGACCGTATACGACTGCCTCTTCGGGCCACGTTAGGACTACGGCGTGTGGCTGTTTACTCCTCATAGCATGCTCTACAGCTAATTCGCCTGCTGCCAGGACCTCACTAGCTTTTGGAGCATGTATGTCAAGGAGCACCAGTCGTCTGATCCCCATCTGTGATTTTTGCACACTCATATGATGTCCCCGGAAGGCAGTGTTCTAGCCTCTAAACGCCAAGGGATTCACTATGCCCTTCTATAGCCTAGCAGAGCTACGTTATTCAATCTTCCCAGTCTGCATTACACGCCGGTGACGGGGAGAATAGTGGGAGCAATGTTAACGAAGGATGAACTAGAGGATAGGCTAAGAAGACTTCTAGGCCTTAGTGGCTACGAAGCACGTGCTTATCTCGTAGTACTAAGGGGTGTTTCGAAGCCGAGGGATATAGCAGAGGAGGCAGGGATACCTCCACAGAGGATTTACGATGTACTTCGTAGCCTTCAACGTCGAGGCCTTATAGCTCAGACACCGGAGGGCTACAGGGCGACACCGCCTACAAGAACACTAGCTGTTGAAGCCGAGAAACTCATACTAGAGGCAGCTAAGCGTGCAGAGGAGGTACGTCTACTTGCACGCGAGCTTGAAGAACACGTAGCATCCATTGCTAGAGAACACGTATTGGTTGCAGAGGGGCTCTCGCAGGCCTTCGCATCGGCTCTAGCAGCACTGCGAAGGTGCAACGAGAAGCCCTGGCTGCTAGCCTACAAGGCGGCGGAGAAAGCTGAGGATCTATGGCCAGTACTTCAACACTTCCTAGAGATATTGAATGTGCGTGGAGCACGGATAATTCTTTATTCCGGCGTAACATTGCCGAGACACGTCTTGGAGACCATAGCTGGCATATCCGGAGCCGAGTTGCGGGCGTCGGAGGCAGTATTGCTTGATATGATGGTTGCATGCGATACTGTCGTCATAGGAGTACCAGGTACCGGTGGTAACGTTGTTGCAGTGACGATAACTAATCGCGAGTTTGCAAAAGCACTCAAGCGAAGGCTAGAGGTGCTATGGCGTAGCTCCAGGCCACTCGGGGAAGAGATACTAGGATAGCGCTAATCTAGGCCCCTATGCGTCAGAGTTTTATCTAGGGAATAGGATTTATGACGGAAGAACAGACCAGTAAACGTAGACGGCCCATGTTCGCTACGGGGGAGGTCGTGGGCGACTACGAGCCCCTCTACCTCTACTGGCAGGAGGCAGGCGAACGCGCCGGCGAGAGCGTACTGAGCAACGAGGACTTCAAGGAGCTGCAGCGCCTCATCACTAGGGAGGGGCTCCGCCGGCTAGACCAGCTCCTAGCCAGGCTGCAGGACTACTTCCTGCCCCGAGTCGACCCAGGAGCTGCGAGGCGTGCTCTGAGCCGCTATTATGGCGTAGAAATAGGGGAGGACGAGGCAGCCCAGAGGATAGCATCGATACTAGCAGGCTGGCTCGTAGAAGCTGCCAGCGAGTGGGGTATGCTCCGTCTCCGCCGAGGATGGGAGAAACAGGGAGAGCACAGGGAGGATTAGCCTGTAGCTTTCTCTGCCAGGGTGCGCTCCACGTAGCGTATGAGACTACGCACTTGCTGCGGTAGCCCGGGCACCTCGATGTGGAGGAAGCCTCGTAGCAGTAGGCTACGCGCCTCGTCCTCGGTGAAACCCCGGGACATTAGGTACTCGAGCTCCTCCTCTGCTATCCTCCCTATAGCGGCCTCGTGAGTCAGTTCAGCCCCTTCAACCATGCTCGCTAGCTCCGGTATAGACTCTATCACGGCGCTGGGGGAGAGCGGCAGCCCGAGGCACTCTATGTGGCCACGTGTATCCGGGGCATACGCCTCGATACGTGCCCTCGCGTACACTCGGGCAGAGTCTCGGGCCATCACCCTGGAGACTATTTCCGCGGATGCGCCGGGCTCGCGGAGCTGGGCGAGCGTGCCGATATCATAGATTGAGCCGCCTTCCCCGACTATTATTGAAGCACTATAGAGCTTAGCGTTGCGGTGCAGCTCTATCCTGGGATAGCTCTGTACACTAGCTACAGAGCCGTGTATTAGGTAATAACTTATGTAACTTCCGTCTTCTTCCACTACAACCCCTGTACGCGGCCTTACATGCACTCCTTGGCCCCACGAATGTATCATGGCGAACCTCAGTATCGCACCACGTTTTACGTAGAACTCGGAGACGCCTATATGGAGAGCCTTGTCGACCCTGTGGGAGACCCCACAACCAGTTACAAGCGTGGCTTCGGCACCCTCGTCCACTATCACTATATTGTGGACTAGTTGTGCCTCAAGCTCCTCGGTTATGAGTAGACACGTGTAAATTGGTTGTTCAACTTTAACCCCTGGCGGTACGTAAATGAAGTATCCTAGCTGTTTACCATACACTTCTACGCTGGCAGTATACTTATCAGTATCAACGGGGACAGCACGCCAGTAGTAGTCCTTGACCCAGGGGAACTTCTCAAGAGCCTCGTAGAGAGGGAGAACTACTACGCCCTGACGCTCTAGTCTATGCAGTACTAGGCGGCGTACAATTTCCTCGTTAACCTGTACGTACCCGGCTCTCTGGAGAACCTCCTTACCAAAGCCGAGCCTATCGAGCGCTTCCTCGGCACCGTCACCTTTACCTTGTCTTTTTCTCAGAAACTTCTCAACATCTATATCAGGGCCGTATCGCCCCAAACGCTTCAGAGCCTTCAGTGCGCGTTCCCTGTGGCTAGTCATCTCCTCTCACCCTGGCGCCTTCTGCTATGCCCTGGAAACCAGCTTCCTTTAACATCTCGAAGATCTTCTTCGGGTCTCCAGAAGCAGCGAGACGACCGGCAACTATTACATGCACATTATCTATAATATTCCTAGCTGCTAGTCTTTCAAGCAAATACATGGTATGACTTACGAGTAGCACTAGTACACCTCTCTTTTTCAGTTCAACAAGTACCTCCTCTATCCGCTCAAGGGTCTCAATGTCAACGCCACTATCCGGTTCATCGAGTAGTGCGACACGTGGCCTCTGAAGAATGGTGAGGTATAGTTCTACACGTTTCCGTTCACCACCACTCATGCCGACAAAGAGTGGCCTATCCATAAACTTCTTAACATCAAGTATATCTGCTGCCCACTCGACGTCTCGTGCACTACCATATATACGTTCCATCGCTGACACAAGTTCGCGGAGAGTTAAGCCCTTGAGAGCTGGAGGAAACTGATGTGCGAGAACGATACCACTACGAGCTCTCTCATATAAGGGCTTATTGACTATATTTATACCCTGGAAGATGATAGAGCCGCTAACAACTTTGTAGTGACGTAAACCTGCAATAGTATTGAGTAATGTGGATTTTCCCGCTCCGTTGGGCCCCATGATTACGTGCAACTCGCCAGGGCCTATATCCATACTGATGCCCTGAAGTATCCTCCTTCCTTCTACTTCTACGACGAGGTCTCTGACGCTGAGCATTTGGCGTCACCGTACTAACTCGTTAAGGTATCTTAGAACTAATTCCCATGTATGCTACGTGCTCTATGCTCCCGTTCTACCAGCCTCAACACCCAACCCTATACACCATTATATCCTCGTCCTCGTCGTATTCCGTATCAGGACAGACATGCTGCTCAAGCAACACTATGGGCTCGGGTAGCCTCTGAATATAACGGGCTGGGTTTCGGGCTACAAGCTCTGCATGTTCCTGGCTACACACATATACCGTAATCCTCCCAAGTCGTAGCTTTATAGTACCGTTTCTACCACATACGGGACACCGTTGGTTACGACTAACAGCTAACTTCAAAGTAGTCAAACCCTCTGCTCAATCATCTTTACGAGCCGATACCTCTCGTAGAACATTTCCACCATACCACGCTCGACATCTATGCGGAACTCTACGCGAAGCTTTTTCCCAGCTCTAGCTGAGACAAATACCGGGGTCACCGGGTCTAATTTCTCTGGAAACAACACTTCACGCCTACCAGGCGGCTCAAGGCTCTCCAAAACTAAAGCGTCGCCAACCCTTTCGAGGCGCGCCTTTACTGTACCCATAAAGCCAGTATAGATGCCTTCAAGCAATCCCAGTACACGGTCAGCGATATTGAATGGTAGTTTCAATGGATCGGTACCCGCAGCAGCGGCTAACAATGTCATGGCTATCTGAGGTGATCCCGGATCGGCGTTAGCTAGAACAGCTATAGAGAGACCCTTTTCCTTCAAGTAGCCTGCAAAACCTGTATAGAATAGAAGTGAACCACTATGCCCAATTAAGGTTCCGCTAGGAAATCTAGGATATATCGTTACACCTAGTCCATAGCTATCGTTACCGAAAAGCTGCGCAGGCAGCTCAATCCGTGGCCGCTCTATCTCCTCAACGCTGTTCTTCGACAATATCTCCACGTCGCTAAGGCGACCACTCTGTGACAACGCTGTCATGAGTTTGGCAAGATCAACTACAGTACTCCATCCACCACCATCTGCTGTTATCCCGGTTGGTACCCTAACAGGTCGCGGGGGACGAGACGATGTATCATAAGGTGTAGCCAAGAGTGGTGAAGATAAAGCCTCTTGGGCATCGAAAGTAGTTGATCTCATACCTAAGGGTCCTGTTATGTGCTTGCGTATATACTCGTTAAAGCGCATCCCTGAGAGACGCTCAACTATGACGCCAAGGGCAACGAAACCTTCATTGAGATAGAGAAACCTCTCCCCAGGCTCGGCTATAGCCCAGTGGCGGGCACCTTTCTCGAGCCAGGCGAGAACGTCCCGGGGCTCAGAGAAAGGTAACCAGTTCTCGCCAAGCCCAAGGTAACCAGTAAGGAGCGCCTCAGCATAGCCTAGTGCTGGTATCCCGCTGGTGTGACTTAGCAAATGCCATACAAGAACGGGTTTCCCCTTAACACGGAGCTCGATAGGCAAATACTTTTCAGCTGGATCTTCGAGACTCAGAAGCCCCTTCTCAACAAGCTGCATAACAGCGATAGCAGTTAATATCTTTGATATCGAGGCTATGCCATACATAGTCTCCGGTGTTGCTAGCAGCCCACGCTCTAGGTTGCGATATCCATATCCTCTCTGCAGGAGTGGTTTACCCCGATCATGAAGTGCAACGCTAACTCCAGGAGTATGAGTTACAGCCATACGTGTAATGATGTATTCGCTAGAAATCTGCTCAATACCCAGCAAACACCTAACCCCATAGCCAGGGTAGGCTGGAGGCTCTTAATTACAAATCTTTGCAATTCTGCTATCCGTGTATCATCAATTTGATTGAAACACCGACAGCCAAGGCGGCTTAATAGTCCCAGGAGGAATGCGGGACGCATATACGATATGCTATAATCTGACGTACTTGTTATCTTAAAGGGATGTTGATGATTAGAGCATCTGTTTATAAATATTTCTTTACATCGCATCTTATACAACATATATGTTAACAGTATCATGGTCGCATAGCATGTGAAATAACTGCTTGGCGCAAATTTTTATCAAAGATGTAAGACTAGACGATATCTACTAGCAATATTACATCATAAAGTCGTTCGTAGTTTAACCATTGGCTTGAAGATAATATCCTTGGCGTAAATAGTGATGTTTTGTCTTCGGATTTGGGGGAGGAAATTTTGGTACAGAATAGGGCTGCAGGCAGGCGAGACCGCATAGATATAATATTATCCATACTACGTGTACTCGGCGATAATGGCCCGAGTTCAAAGACTAGTATAATGAGATTTGCAGAACTAAACTCGAAGAGTTTCGAAGAGTATGTCGAGGGTTTACTCGTGCCTCGTGGTTTTGTAGAAAAACGGAAGCTAAGAGACCGCTACGTTTACGTCTTAACACCGAGTGGGAAGATGTTACATACTCTACTCAGCATAGTTAGAGACCTTCTCTACATAGAGGAGCCTAAGGATGCAAAGATGCTTCGTGAGCTTCTGATTAGTAAGCTTCAGCTGCGAGGGTTCATGGTTTCATCATATCTAAATCTTGGAGATGGACTTATGCTTCCTGTCGATATTGCCGTATCGCATAATGGATCAACGGTAGTGGTTAATGTTGCTGCAACAAGGTCTTCCGCTTTGTGTCGATTAGCACTCTCTGCGCTTGCAGCTACACTCGGAGGAGCTAACGCGTTCATAGCTGTACCAGCTACGGCGGATGAAATCTACGAACTAGTAAGCAAGATAAGTACTCCAACTATAAAGCCTTTAGTCTATGAGCCTTCCTCTATAGAACGTTCAGTAGAAGAAATAGTTTCTGTTGTAGAGGATAGTCTTGCTAAGTCATTTATCAGTAATGTGGCTGTAAAGAAGACAATGCATGTAACGAACGTAGCAAATCTGGCCTCTAGGGATACAATACTCGTAGAAGGACTAGGCAAGGATAAGAGAGGGAATAATGACGTACGACGCGTAACAATATCATGAGAGGAGACGGCTGGTATAAAGAGACGTAGAAAGTAATTGAAAAGGTCAGCCGCAGGGAAGATCTCCGGGCCTCCCCCAGACTGTTCTGGGGGTTCCCCGATGCAGGCCTCATCATTCCGACGGTGTAATCCTTAAGGTCACACTATGTTGACTCGGTCTAAATGATAGTTGAGACTCCTCTAGCTGCCGCCTAATTATGTCTTTTTAACTCTGACACTCTACCTACTATGTCATTAATGTTCTATATTTGAAGAGTCTGGCTCGGCCCACCCCTAGCTGCTTCACAGCCCTTTGAACGGGCTCTGCGGGACTGCCTAAGACTTAGCACTGTGCGCGGGGCTCATTCATCATAGCCCTCTGTCACTCTTCCTTCTATCACTTTATAGTTGTACACCGATAAATGTCCTATATTAAGGGGCTATTTGCGCGAAGTTTGTTGGGTTACAAGCATTGAAGTCTAGCATCAAGGCTCTGCAGTTGCTTGCTGTCCTGTTTCTTCTAGCTATAGCTCCTATGCATGCGCTAGGTGGTAGCAACGATGCGAATATAAAGATCCTAGTGGACGGCAATGGCATTGTATGGTTTAACGCTAGTATAGCTGGCAACATTACCTCCAATGGAGGCGTAGTGTATGCACTAGAGAAAGTTGACGTCAAAGGTAACACGTCGGGCGAACATGCAGACTATGTAGTGGTGACGTCCGCTGAAGTTGTCGAGGAGGTTAAAGGCTTAGCCGGTACAGCGGTTAACACGAGCATAGCGCTCTCACAGCAAGGCAGGACTGGCAACGTATCAATTTCTATAGAGGCTGCTGCACTAAGCATTAGCATAAATGCGACCTTTAGTGAGAGCAATGCTGGCTACTATAGGCTAACTGGCTTGTTCAATGCATCTTACGTAGCTGCTGATAGTAGTCAGGCACAGCAGCTCGCTGAGAAGATACAACAGTTTCTCAATCCCGTTATGGCTTCTGCCATGTTGAGGGGAATGGGTCTACAAATGGTACGTGTAGATGATCTACGGGCCGGCGTCGAGATAATAGACAATAGAACGCTGGTAATAAGTGGCTCCTTCACGGCAGTATTCGACGCCAAGGAGTACCGTGAGGTCACTATATCGAACCTTGTACGGCTCCGCGTTATAGACCCAGCCGAGGCGGATAGAATACGTCAAACGCTCGAGCAACTAGACATACTAGCTAAGGATGTAGACCAGAATCAAAAAGTGGGAATAGAGACCGTCGTACACGGCTCCCGCATAGTAGTCAACGCTACTGGATGGCTACGGCTCCAGGGTCCCCGCTCCAACGTGGAGAGGATACTTGCTTACAGCGTGTTTAGTGGGCTCGCTGGAGTCGCCTCGCTGCAGGGCTTCCAGGCAGGAGCAGCTACTGGGGCAGCTACGATACTCCTAGGAGCCAAGCTTGTCGAGAAAGGAGTTGCACTGACAGTGAACGGGGAGGGCGAGATTACACTCATCCAGGATAACGGCACCGTAGCCTACACAGCTAGCGGGCTCGGCATCTATAAGCCCGATGTCCCACCCCTAGAGTCTGCAGTAGAGGCCCTCCAGGCCCTAGTAGAAGTGTTCAAGAGCCTACCAGTAGAGGTAGGTAAAGCCAGCATTGTGCTAGAGTCGTTCATACCCGTTAGAGGCCCAGACAATGCGGAGAAGCTGGAGCGCGGGGACGCGACAATCTATATCGTGAAGCTGGAGAGCATAGACCAGCTCGAAAGGCTTGAACTAGGAGAAGAGACAGAGACAACCACTGCGCCCGTCATAGAAGCTACAACAACCGCAGCTACCACATCAGCTACCGAGGCAACCATCACCACTACAACAATAACTACATCACCCATTACAAAAGCAACAACCACCGGAGCTATGGAGACAACTACACAATCCACTACAGCCATGACGGAGACACATAGGGAGACCACAGAGACGCAACATGTAGCAACCACAACAAGTACAAACATGGAGACAATGACGGCATCTGCAACAACTACAGAGAAACAGACTACAACTACGACAGCTAAAAGTCTAGAGACAACGACTCAGACAATCAGCGGCATATCGCCTAGCACGCTAACAGCGTCATTCGCGGCGATAACACTTCTGCTGATAGCTGCAGGGTATCTCGCCTATAGAAGAATCCAAGGCTAGAGAGCAAGCCCGGTTAACTAAACCCTTACATCTATGCGGTGACCCTTTCTAGCCGCTAACCAATTCCTGAAGCATCTCAAGGAGCTTCTTTCCCGGCTCCTCAAGCCCTAAACCTTGTAGCTGACGAGGCACCGGCTCTAGGAACATGACCCTAGTGAACCTAGAGACCGAGATTGCTAGTACGGCACCCAGCGCTATGGGTGGTTCGCCGAGCCCATGTACAGCCACTATCTCGGCAGTAGTCAGCTCGTATACAGCTTCGCTGAGTAGCCGGCTACGGGGCGTCTCCCAGGAGTCCCTCTCTCCTTTGATACCACAGTTTGGGCATACTGTCCCTTCTTCTAGCCACCATTTTCTGCCGCAGCGTGGACAGCGTAGCCGGGGGAGGGAGCCATACAAGTCTATGATGTGATCCTGGCCGAGTAGCCGGGGTAATGCGCCGTCCACGCCGAGATATACTATCTTCCTCACGGAGCCATTCTCTAATGCCTGGCGTAGCAGCTCAACACCTTCAGCACGTCCTTCCAGCGCCCGACGGTACACCTCAAGCGGTTCGTACTTCCCCCTAAGGCTTAGAAGCTCGACAATACTCATGGGGCCAAGTAGTAGTACATAACCCTCTCCAGCCAAGGCGTCTCGAAGCCTCCTACTGCTATTATGGCGTGGAGGCTCACCCCGTTGCACAGGCTCAGCATCCCGCCAGGGGGCTAAGGCCCAGGCGTCCGGTCACAGCCTCCACGCTACGGGTCCGACGTGCTTAGGGACATCATATAAGAGCGCAATGTCAACGCTCGACCAGAATGATCACCATACATCAATATAGAACAAAAACGCTACCGGAGCGGGAAAGAAGAATCTAATTCAAATACTCAAGTGTGTTGAGTATTGCTGTGATCAGAACCCAGCTAGTGTTTACCAGTCAAGAGGCTCGGCACGGAGCACGGGCTCCTCATTAAAGTAGGCCTTGGCCTTCTCCTCGGCCCCAATCGCCCTCCTCATAGCCCCAGAAAGAGCTAGCAGTCTAGTGACGTATAGCTATTCTTATCCCTAGTATGTTACGGCGCCTTCGCTTGCCACTGCTACTTGGACGGAATGATATTATGGTGGCATTCACTGAGCCATGCTCTATTATGTTTTGTTCCAGCTCCTCCAGCTCCACCCTATTCTCTATGTGACGGCGTCTAACCTCCTCCTCTATCGCACGCTCCCATTGTGTAAGAGATCTCCTTTTCCGAATGTGGAGTATCAAGTTAGGTCACACTCCACACATGGGCCGGGGTTGGATTCTTTACGTCTTCTCTCTCCATGCTGAAACTTCATTATGAGACCCCGAATAAGCTATTCTGCAAATATCCATTATGCAGAAACTAGATAAGCATCCACATCATGCAGTAAATATGTTCGCTCCCATACTTTGTATCTAGAAGTAGTAAGATCTAATGACATGGATTACAACTGTTAGCTGACGGACATAAACTGTACAATGGACAGATGCTACATCGAGGGTTACGAGGTCGGCAGACATTGCGGCCAAGCCTTATCATTGCCAAGTGCGTACGTGCTCGAAAACCCTTAGGAATGAGAGGCTCAAGTATTTTCCTCACCCGTTCGGGCCGAGTCCCTGGCTCTACTAGACCTAATCGCGCCGCTATGCGAGCTATATGAGTGTCTACCGGGAATACGTCGATGCCCCAGAGAGCCATGAGCAGTACGTCGGCCGTCTTTTCACCTATACCGGGTATGCTTAGGAGCTTCTCACGGGCCTCGCTGGGCGGGAGACTTAGGAGTGCTTCTACGCTGCCAGCCTCGGCTACAAGCCTAGCTAGCCCGAGGACGACGCGAGTCTTCAACTCTACGAGGCCGAGGGGTCGTATTATCTCCTTGACGCCCTCGGGGTCGCGGAGTATGCTCCAAGGATCCGGGTAATGCTCTGCTAGCTTCTCTACGACGCGGCGGACGCTACGGTAGTCAGAGCGGTTACTCAGCGCTATGGCGAGCATGACGTGAAACGGGTCTACGTTTGGCTGTCTCCACCAGGGCTCGCCCCGGTACCACTCCAGAAGCTTCTCAACGATCCGTCTAACCCTCTCCGCTGGAGGCGTCTCTTTGTCTTGCACTCTTCTCCCCGTCTGCCTCGATGTCCACACTATGTAGTACTACGCCGAGCCCCCGGATTATCTCGACTCTGTTGCCGCCGCAGCGGGGACACTGAAGGTATTGGACAAGCGCATCAGGATGAATGTGGACGAGCGTACTCAGCTCGGGATCCTCGGAGATACGCTTTATGTCCTCGTGGCTAGGCTCCCACTCATAGCCACAATCTTTGCAGCGAAAGCGGGGCTCTATCATCTCTATTTCTATCTCAGCACCCTCTGCAGGAGTACCCCGTGAGACTACGCGCAGCGCGAACCGGAGCGCCTCGGGATCAATAAGGCTGAGCATACCTATCTGCAGCTTTATCCTAGCAACCCGCCTAGCGCCAGGCGTATCGTGGAATACGTCTTCTACAGCCGCTAAAATGCTCAGAGCTATGCTCGTTTCATGCATGCCTCTAGCCCCACTCTTATGCTCGGCAGACATCCTCATGAAGGTATGGTATGGCTCTTTGATAGCTACTTCTCTGCGTCCAGAAATATTGTAGGATGTGTTGTTACAAATGATTTGACCCATATTAACGAGTAGTATGAGAGCTTGTTATATTACGTTGCAGGATACGCTGGAGTAGCTCTAGAAGCTCGCCTGTGAGCACCTCTATCCTGGCTAGTCTGCCAACTATCTCCTCCACGAGGGGAAGTAGTTCAGGCCGGGGGGTCTGGGCTAGGTTACGTGCAGCAGCCAAATGGAGCCTTATAGTTGCTTCTACTATGTAGAGTCCCTTGTTTATCATGCGCAGAAGTTGCTCTACACCCTTCTCGGTTATCCTGTAGACCTTCCTCTGTCTTGCGCCATGAGGCTCCTCGCTAGACTCTATGTAACCCTCCTCTTCGAGGTCCCGGAGAACCGGATATACGGTGCCGGGGCTCGCTCCCCCGCCCACCTCTGCGAGGAGGCTCTTCATCCGCTTTATCAGCTCGTAGCCTGTCTTCGGCCCCTCGGCTAGGAGTAATAGTATCATGTAGCGGGTGCGCATTTCGAGTGCTTGACTAGCCATTTCTATGTCTACACCTCGCGCCTAGGGCGTTGGCCCCCAGGTCCTCCCCCTAAGCGGATTGATATTGTTGCGAAGACTCATATTACAGTTTACCTTGAGTATGCTGGTCTGCGTCCAATTTTGCTATCCAATAATCCTCAGACGATAACCGCCTATTAGTGTTTCCGGAAAACGATTTATCTCCAGCAGATATGTCGGCAGGAGACAGGTCGGGTGAAGTGGTATGAGTGTAACCGACTTCATAGCCAACAAACCGGCCATAGTAGTGATGGCGTGGATACTGATAGCAGTAGTAGCCCTCCCACTCTTTGCCAAGCTTAGCACCGTGGTGCAAGAACAGCAGTATACTTTACCAGAGAACAGCGAGGCTATGACAGCGTCTAGGCTCATCGAGAAGGTGAAGGGAGGCAGCGACAGCGTCGGAGTAATAGTAGTAACAGGTGTAGACCTCAGGGACAATAATACGGTGTTAAAGCTCACCATCTGGGGTAACGTGTTCAACGAGACCGTAGCAGGACGCTACATGTCGGAGATAAAGGCCCTACCAGTCATGCTTGCAGAGGCTAATGCTACCCTCTACCACGCAATGTTAACTGCTGTCACTAACTCCACGGCATACGCTAAGCAGCTCTACCGGGCGTTCAACGAGGTAGACAAGGCATATGCCTCAGCCCTAGAAAACGCCACCAGACAAGTAGAGGTCCTCAATCAGAGCATAGAGGGGATAATGGAGGCCGATAAGGGCTACGCTGAAGCCTACCACGGGCTACTTCAGCTTGCGGAAACACTCAACACAACCATAAACGGCCTAATAGAGCTTGATAATGCGCTAGCAAATACTACCGAGGGACTCCTAGGGCTAGCCCAGCGGCTGAACGAGACAGCCACGGGACTCCAGAGGCTCGATAGTGTCTACTCGAAGCTATACCAAGGCCTCGCGGCAAATGCCCCGAGTCTAGTAGCAGTGCTATCCAACAAGACGCTCGTCGAGAGAATGGAGAAAGGGTTAGCGTTTACGTGGTGGCAAGTGAGCCGCGCTTACTACTATCTAGAAGCATACAACGGGAGCTACGAGGCCTACTCAGAGGTGGCTAATCTCACGACGGTTGATCCGAAGCTAGCCCCGCTACAGCTTGCGGAGGCGCTGAAGGCGTGGCAGGCTGTGAAACAACTGGTAGCGGAAGGCCTAGACCCCGACACAGCAGCGGCCAAGGTGGCAGCGAGTATTATTGCTAACCAGACGCCGCCGGAGCTGAGGCAGCTACTACCGGTCTTCACGAACGCATGGCTAGAGGCGCTAGCCCGGGCCAAGGCCGCGATGAACGTTACCGTGCTTACAGAGCAGTATCGCTTGCCTCCGGCTAGTGCTGAGAGCCAGCTGGCAGTGCTAGATGCAGCCACAAAAGCGGCTGAGGCAGCCACGGATAGTATAATCGTGAACAGCACGGCTATCGCTGCACAGCTGCTAGCAGAGCAGCTAGTCTCCCAGGGCATACCACGCGACGCTGCTGAGCTGCTAGCGGAGAAGGCGGTTCGGGGTACACTCGAGCCCATAGACGTAGCTACCGTCGTGGCAGGGCAGGCAGCGGAGGAGATAGGGCTGCCAGCTCATGCTAAACAGCTGCTAGCAGAGATACTCGTAGCCAGCGACCCCCGGGCTGAGGGCGTCCTCGTAGCCAGCCGCGCAGACGCCCTCAACGCTGCGGAGAAGCTCCTCGAGGCCCTCGGGGCGCCCCGCGAGGCCCTAGACGCTGCCCGGAGGATCCTCGACCAGGAGATGAACCGTAACGTGGCGGCTGAGGAGGCTGCCAAGCTGATAGAGCAGCAGCTCGACGAGAAGGCAAAGATGCTCCTCGCAACAGTGGTGAGGCTGGACCCCGAGGCACGCGGTCTCCTCGCGCAGAACCCCGAGGAGGCTGCCAAGGCGGCGGCAGAGATAGTATACAATGCCATGGAGGAGCAGGGCGCTGTCCAGCTTCCCAGAGAAGTGGTCAACCAGCTGGCGCTCCTAGTAGTCCGCGGTGAGGCGAGCCCCGAGCAGCTACGCAGCCTAGCACTAAGCCTGGTAGAACAGCAAGCAGCGGAGAAGATGGGGCAGGAGCAGGCCCGGCTCCTGGCTGAGGCTCTCCAGCGCTTCGACCCCGACGCAGCGGGCAGGCTAGCCGATGACCCGGATCTCGCGCTTCAGGCTGTATTCTGGATGGCAGAGCAGCAGGGCCGGCGTCTACCCTTCACTCCTGAGCAGCTCAGAGAGATGCTAGGCAGCAAGGAGGCTCTGCGCCGCCTAGTTGCCGAGGCTCTTCGCGAGAAAGTGCTAGAAAATACGCCGGCCGAGGCTAAGCCTTACATGGAGCGGATAATAGAGGTAGTTGTCAGCGAGGGTCCAGGCGTACCCGAGGCGCGGAAGTGGAACGTCATAGAGGATCTGCTCCGCGAAGCTGCCCGGGAGAAGGCAGACGCTATGAGCATTAACGGGCTTGAGTTGCCGAGCTGGCTACCCGGCCGTATAGCCGAGCTAGCTGTGGCTGCTGCACGTGGCGAGCTGGCAGTAGAGGAGGCTGCAGAGAAGCTAGCAGAACAACTTCTTCTCGGCACTGTGTACCCGAAGATGCTTAGCGAGTCCAAGGGTCTGCTCGTGTCCAGTGACTACCAGGCGTTCCTAGTAATGGGCACACCTCTTGGCGTGGATCGTGACGAGCTTGCAAAGAACACAGTAGAGACCGGCAAGGTAGCGGAGGAGCTGCTAGGAAGACTCGGTATAGGCTACGAGAAGGTCTATACGAGTGGTAGCGATTTGCTCATGAAGCAGGTGGAGGAGTATGCTAGCAAAGACGTAGAGAAGACCAGCAAGTTCAGCGAACTGGGCACGTTCATAGTGCTACTACTCATACTCGAGAGCGTCTTCGCGGTGATACTACCATACATGGGCGTCTTCCTCGGGCTAGCAGTAGGCGGCGCCCTCGTATACCTGGCAGCGAGCAACGGCTGGATAGACGTAACCTCTACATCACATTCATTGATGATAACTACGGCGCTCGGCCTAGGCGCCGACTATGCGGGCTACATCGTGCACAGGTTCCGCGAAGAATACGCAGTGCTACGCGATCCCCGCGAGGCCTCCCGCCGTGCCCTAAGGAGGGCAGGGCCAGCGGTAGTAGCCAGCGCCCTAACTGTAATCATAGGCTTCGGTAGCCTACTACTAGGCTGGGATATCGGGTTCCTCCGGAGCATGGGAGAGACCATACCGCTAACCGTAGCTGCCACAGCGCTCGCCAGCCTGACGCTCGTGCCAGCATTGCTATCGATACTCGGCGGCCGGAGCTGGTTCTGGTGGCCGAGAAAACCGAGCCCAGAGAGACACGTAGGCCGCGAGAGCAAAGTGATGAAGGCACTCATACGCTATGAGCCACTACTATTAGCAGTAATCCTCGTCGCCATCGCTGGCTCAGCATACTTCTACGTCACCTTCGAGGGCAGCCACGACATGAAGCTCATGCTCCCCGACAACGCGCCAGCCCTAGAAGCATTCGATGTACTCAAGGAGAAGTTCACGCCCGGCGTAACTGACCCCGTCTACGTGATAGCAGTGCTCCCGCAGAGCATCTGGAGCAGTAACGCCACAGCTGAGGCACTAGACGGGCTTGCCGCCAGGATAGCCGAGGTACCCGGCGTAGCTAAGGTCATGGCGCCGACTAGGCCCATGGGCGAGAAGGTGAGCATCGAAGAGGCCAAGCAGATGGGCGGAGAGAAGCTAGCTAGCAGCGATGGCAGGATAGCGGTAATCCAGGTGATACTCGACGTAGACCCCTACAGCCGCAAAGGCGAAGAAACCGTGAAAACGATACACGATATTGTACACAGCTACGCCGAGCAGCACGGGTTCAAAGCCTACGTGGGTGGTGCGCCCTATGCTGTGCTAGAGATGGACCAGCTGCTACACGACCGCTACTACCGCCGCATACTCCCCGCCGCAAGCCTCCTAATGGTGATGGTGTTTACCGGTATCTTCGGCAGCCTAGTGGCGAGCATAGCAGCACTCCTAGTAATCATAGGCGCTGCTATGATGGGTATTGCGGCTAGCGTGATACTATTCCAGGATATCCTGGGCAAGCCGGTGCTATGGTTTCTACACATAGTATCGATGATAGCTGTGCTAGGCGTAGGCATGGACTACAACAGCTTCTTCCTAGCACGCGCCCTGGAGGAATTCCATCGCAGCGGCGGCGACTCGAAGAAAGCAGTCGTGCGCGCTGCTGGTGCAGTCAGTACCTTCGTAGTAGGCCTAGCGCTAGTAGTGACGAGCGCCTATCTCGCGCTAATGACTGCCAGTAACATAGGCATGAGGGAAATGGGCTTCACGCTGGCAGTAACAGTACTCCTAGCGGGCTTAATGGCGGCCTACCTCTTGACGCCGTTGATAGTGTCGCTGCTAGGCCGCCGTGCATGGTGGCCTTGGGGGCTACAGAAGCGTATCGAGCACTAAGCCTAGCTCATCTGCATTTTTAGCCGTGCAGTACAATAATCCCTCATCTAGAAACCCTTAACCATATTCTAGTGTCCCGGCTTTTCCAGCTTATCGGATTCTCTCGGCTAGGCCCACAGGTGAAACACTTATAACATGTTTACACAGGCCTGCACTAGATCTTAGAGCTACGTAACCTCGGTGGGCGGTACAATAATGTACAACCTGTGTATGTATACCACGTTCTCCCCGCCGGCAACTGGGTAGTCTCTGGAGTCCGGGGGTGCAGTAGATAGTGCCGGTAATGCATTCATTTGTTGCTAGGGAGCCCTTAGCGGATTGTGGACGGTTGCTGGAGAGCCTAGAACCACTAGAGATAGCTGAGCACTTGAAGTTGCTACCAGTAGACAGCATCTCATCTAAGAAAGATAAAATAAGAATAGTCTACATACATAATCCCAATGCAAGATTTGGTGGCAAGGCTAAGGTCGAGGTCACTCTTGATCGTGGCAGGAATAGCTTCCGCCTAAATGGGAAAGGTCCTATCTCCTTCGAGATTAGACTTAATTGTTTCAATGATGCCCTCACGATATACTTCGTTGTAACCGGCAAACTCATAGACCTGGTTCCCGAGGAGAAAGCACGTGAGATATTCAACAAAATACTAGACTATATATTTGCCAAAGCTAATACACTGGGGCTTCTTCCCCGAGAGACCGGCTATACGCCCATCTCCGAAGCCCTAGGCTATGAAACAGCGCTACCCGTGTCGGCAGATGTAGAGCCAACAGCGATACCCCAGCAAGCTAACGTAGCCTCAGGCCACGAAGTAGGCCAAACCTCGGCTATAGTGCAGCAGACCCCGGGATTAACCGACTTATCACCTATGCAAGAGACCAGTGGCACTAGTATAGAGGACGCTGGTTGTGTCGAGAAACTGCTCACAGCTGGGCTCCCTCTAGACGAGGAACTCTCAAGGATGATACCTATAGACTACCACTACCGGGCCCGCTTCGGCAGGCTTGTTGAGGACGGCCGGACAGACCCCTTCACCACCGACCTGACGGCTTACCGCGATGGCTATGTGGTACGGTTCGTTACAGGCGACCACTTCATAGAATCTGTCCGAGTTGATGGTCGTGCTGGCATATACTATCGGAACGACTCTACCGGCGAGGCCTTAACTGGAAGCGAGGCGCTAGCTCGCGCGGAGGAAGTGCTATGCAAGGGTGGTGCACGTGCCACCTATGTTGTAATAAAGATAGAGTAGAGACGGGTAGAATGTTGGCACTAGACGTGTTAGTCTAGGATTCGGCGTATGAGCAGACGATACGCCTTTACAGCTCTTTCTAGCTCGTCTAGAGGGATATATTCGTCGGGCATGTGGGCTGCATCTAGCGCGCCAGGCCCGTATGTGACTGCCGGTATGCCCCTCTCCTGGAAGTAGCGTGTATCAAGGCCGCCGATACATATAGTCCTGGCAGGCTCGATCCCTGTTGCCTCCCGGACAGCCTCAGCCACAGTATCTACGAAGGGGTGGTCGGGAGGTATCGAGGTCGCAGCAGCCTTCCCGGTAGTCTCTACCTCGACGCGGTAGCCCTTCTCTATGAGGCCCTGGGCGGCCTCCATGATGAAGCTTCGCAGCTCCTCCTCTACTTTGTCGGGATCCTCGCCAGGTATCAGCCTGCGATCTATGCTAAACCTGTAATAGCCCGGCACAACGTTGGTCTTAGCGCCTCCCTCGACCTCGCCGCCAATGGTTATTGTCGGGCTAGCAGCCCGGGGGTCATCCATCGGCAGGTCTGTTTTCCTCTCGGCTAGTCTAGGCTTATACTCGTGGATAATCCGGTGAGCTATCTCTACCATGGCCTCGAACGCGTTGAGCCCTAGCCAGGGCGCCGAGCCGTGGGCCTGCCGGCCGTAAACATGTACGTTCATCCAGACGGCGCCTCGGCTACCGATCCATATCTTGTAGGTAGTGCTAGGCTCAGCAACTACAGCATAATCTGGAAGTACGAGGCCTTCTTCAAGCATATAGCCCACGCCTGTTTCGCCGCCCGTCTCCTCGTCAGGAGTGAAGCTTAGCTCGAGGCTTCCCTGTCTAGGTCTCCACCCCTCCTCTATAAGGCTCCTCACAGCAGCTATTATCGCCGCTATGCCGCCCTTCATGTCCGAGGCTCCACGGCCGTAAAGCTTCCCGTCCTCGATAACCGGGTCGAATGGATCCCGGGTCCACCCCTGTCCCGGCGGCACAACATCGTAATGCCCGTTGAAGTGGAGTACTGGCCTGTCCTCGCCGAGCCTAGCCAGGACTATGTAGCGGGGATACCCCCGGGCCCATGGATGAATCTTCTCTACCAGCTCATCAGGGACCCGTATGACCTGCACGTCTAGGCCGATAGCTTCGAGTTCGTCTCTCAGAACGTCAGCCATCTCAGCGTAGTGTTCGCCAGGGGGATTTACAGTAGGGATCCTAATAAGCTGCTGAAGGAGGCGCACGACGTAGCTGTCGGCGCTCATCAGCTCATCCTCAAGGTGTCAAGCTTACAGCCCGGGCGGTTATTATAGTACTAGGAAAGTTCAAGAACACGCCGTCGATATACGTTAATTGACAGCACCTCATAGAGCTATATGTACACCCAGTCACAGGGGGCATGAGGCCTAACTCCCTACCCGGTTTTAAGCTATGAGGCGTGGTGCCACGGGGGCGCCGGGCTTACCCGCTTCTCCGGAGTGTAAGTGAGACACTGGCGCTGAGAGCCATGGCTAGAGTAGAGGACTTCGCAAAGGCCTGGAACCCTCAGCCCAAGGGCCCCGGCGTCATAGACAAGATACGTAACACGATCAACCCTCCGCCACCACTACGTCACAAGCTTGCTATGGCGCTTTACAAGCTACGTGTCCAGAACAACAGGCTAGAATACATAATAGCTAAGATGAAGGAGCGCGACCAGGCACTATTCGAGAAGGTCGTACAAGCCCAGATAGAGAAGGACACCACCCGCGCTGCTATGTATGCTGCTGAGGTGGCAGAACTCCGCAAGATGATAAAGAGCCTACTGACAGCCAAGTACGCGATAGAGAGGGTAGCACTAAGGCTAGAGACCGTAATGACGATGGGCGACGTACTAGTCGGCCTAGCCCCGGTAGTAGGCGTGATCAAGGATCTACGCCGCTACCTAACCGGCCTAGTGCCCGAGATAGGCCTGGAGATGGCCGAGATAGGCGAGATGCTAGAGAGCGTAGTAACCGAGGCTGGCGAGTTCACAAGCTTCATGAGTGTGCCGACAGTCTACAACGAGGAAGCCAGGAAGATCATGGAAGAGGCTGCTGCGGTAGCAGAACAGCGCATGAAGGCCGAGTTCCCAGAACTACCCAGTGCGTTCCCCAGCCCCACAGGCAGCCAGCAGGAGAACAAGTAACCCTCATACCAGCTATTATTACCAGCCCCTATCCGGGGCCCATATTGTCAATGGGAGTCCCATTTTTACCAAAAGAACCATTCTACTATCACATCTTCCCCTAGAGGCCTTCAGCGTTACTCCCTTTTGCACCCATGTTTGATCTTGAGTATGTAGTCTCCTAGAGCTTCTGCGTCCCTAAGACTGCTCGGCGGCCGGCTCATATGGGCTATCACAGCTAGGCTCGGCGACGGTCTGAGGCTACACCTAATCTCCTCAAGTCTCGTAAGGGCTTGTCTCTCCATCTCCTCTAGGCCTAGCTGCTGTGCACGCTCGCCGAGTACACGGTTAGCCACGATCATCTTCAGCGCTACTCTGTGCTCCTGCAGCTTCTTGGCTATGACGCTGACCTCGTAGACAGGCAGAGGCTCTGGAGTAGCTACTGCTACAACGCTCGTTCGGAGGGGATCTTCTATCTCGCCTAGAAGGCCTTGATAACGGCTCCTCAGCTCTTCGAGCCTCCGTAGAACCGGGTCATCGGCTTCAGCGTGGCGCCCTAGCGCGTTAGCTATAGCATACTTTATCGACACGATCTTCTCCCTTAACTCTCTTAGTCTCTCTACCCAGAAAAGGTGGAGCCGTGGAAGCGCGACAACACGTAACGCTATACCCGTGGGAGGCATGTCAACTATAACCACGTCTACGTCGCGTCGCTCATAGAGACTAGATAGTATCCTTAGAAACACCTCCTCCTCGAATCCTGGCGCCTCTCTCACGGTCTCAACTACGTCCTCTACACCGAGTGCCTGGAGGCCGGGCATAAGGCGGCGGAGCAGCAACGAGTATTCTTCGGCTACCTTCCGCGCGAGGCCATCGACCTCATACTGTATAGCCCTTATTCCTGGAGCCGCCTCGACCTCGCGGAGAGGGCCCGGAAGCCCAAGATACTCTAGCAAATGGCCAGCAGGATCCAGGCTCGCAAGCAGGACACGGCGTCCCAACCTAGCTAGCTCTATTGCAAGCCGGAGCCCTACTGTGGTCTTACCTACACCACCCTTGCCCATGATCATTATTACGTGTGGTAGCCTCCATACCCTCTGGTCTAGCCCGTCGATGAGCTGCGGCAATGTCCTTACCACTCTCCCCCCATTCTGCTAAACAAGTCGGCTATCACGTCTGAGCCGCGCCAAGTACGGTCAAAGAGTATCCGGGCCTCCTCTTCGAGGAGCGGTGCTAGCTCGGCAGCCACACCTAGAGGGGCTAGTGGCAGGCCCACTAGCCCACCGAGGACTAGGCTTAGAAACGCGTGTTCTAGCTCGAGCAGCTCTAGTTCCAGAGTCTCAATGCTCTGCTGTACTAGTGCTTCGTGCATGCCGGCCAGGAATGCTTTGACCTCGTCTAGGAGTCGCCGGAGTATCTGTAGCATAGGCTTAGCAGCCTCCGAGAACCGGGTGTCGCGTAGAGAAGCCCCTAGAGGGGAGGGGTAAAAACACGTGGAGAGGTTCTTTTCCGGAGCTTGTCGTTAGCGCTCTACAGCCTTTGCAGCCTCGGCCTTCTTGGCCTTCATGAGTCCTGTGACGTAGAGGTAGATTAGCAGGAAGTCCACTATGAGCGATATTATTACTATCGAGCCGGCGCCTATCTTCTGTATTGGCGGGTATGTTGGCAGCACCTTTACGATCCACCAGATTAGACCAGCAGTTACTGTTATCCATAGGAACCATGCAGGTATCTGTATGAACATGCTGGCTGCGCCGCGTACTCTCAGGACAGCGTAGACCCATAGAGCGGCTGTTAGTAGTGCTAGTGCTGCTAGCAGCTGGTTTGTGCCAGCGAACGCCGGCCATACTATGTTGAAGGCTGCTACCTGTTTACCGTTTATCGTCACGTTGGGGTAGCCCAGGGCCAGGCCTAGTAGCACAGCTATACCGCCGGCAACGAACCTGTTAGCGATTATCTTGTAGGCGCTCTGGTTCCTCTCTGCTAGCCAGTCGAACATCTCCTGCCATGCGAACCTTGCTAGCCTCGTTGCGGAGTCAAGTGTGGTTAGCACGAAGGTGGCTAGTGCTATGCCGGCGAACTTGGCCATGAATACTGCTATTGTCTCACTGCCGCCGAGCGCCTGGCCCACCGTGAATCCATAGCCCAGTGTGAAGCGCTGTATCTTGTTGAGTGCAAGTATGCCCTTCTCCTGGTATGCTGCTATGACTTCAGGGCTCATTCCCATTGCCTGGAGGAAGCCTGCGAACTCTGGGTGCTGCCATGCATAGGCTATCGGTATGATGACAGCCAGGCTTGCCACAGCACCCTCTGTCAACATGCCGCCGTAACCTATTAGCAACGCGTCTAGCTCGTTGGCTAGCTGCTTGCTAGTCGTACCGCTTGCTACTACGCTGTGGAAGCCGCTGAGGGAGCCACAAGCTATGATTAGAGGTATTGCTGGCCAGAAGGGTGTAGGTACTCCGCCTAGTATCTTTGGCGCGAAGCTGGTGTACGCTGGCCCTGTTAGTCCCTCGCCTGCTATGCCCAGCGAGCCTATGATCGCGAGTGCTACGAAGCCCCATAGTAGGTATGCGTTGAGGTAGTCGCGTGGCTGTAGCAGGTACCAGACCGGAAGTATGCTGGCTATGAAGCTGTAGAGTGCTAGTAGGAGCATCCATGTGTGGTAGGCGTCGCCAGGTATGAGGAATGGGTACTTTACAGCGAACGCTATGCCGGCTAGTAGCAGCACTATGGCTGTGAGCGTGCTAGCGGCGGGGCTTAGACGGGTACGGTAGAGCAGGATGCCTAGCAGCACCGCTATGGGCATGTAGATCATTGCCTTGGAGGCTGCTGATGGCTGTACTGCGAACAGTTTGGCGTTTACGCTGAAGAAGGCTGCTAGTACCAGTATCAGTGCTGAGTAGACGTATAGCAGGAATATGTACTTAGCCTTGCGGCCCATCACGTTCTCGGAGACGGTCATTATCGATACTCCGCCGTGCCTCACGCTGGCCATTAGTGCAAGGTAGTCGTGGACAGCACCCATGAACACGTTGCCGAAGATCACCCAGAGTATGGGCAGTGCCCAGCCATAGGCGACGGCGATGGCTGGGCCAACTATAGGTCCGGCACCAGCTATGCTAGCGAAGTGGTGGCCGTAGAGCACATACTTGTTAGCGGGCACGTAGTCTATACCGTCAAACTTCGTATAGGCCGGAGTCTTACGCTCGGCAGAGGCCCTTACAACTCTCTTCTCTAGTATGTGGCGGCCGTAGAACACGTAGGCGGCAGCGTATACGACTAGGATGGCTAGCGCTACAATTCCTGCGGGGACTGCCATGGCTCTTCACCTCCTCCCGGCTGTAGGCTTTACGGATGCAGGGGCTTCGCCAAACGCTATGGCAGGGCCTATAAGAAGCATAAACCAGCCTATGAGTATTGCTATCGCATCTGGTGTCCAAGCATCTTTAGAACCTATCTGTCCTTTACTCAGCGCGGCTATCATAGCGTAGATGAAGAGTAGAATACCAAGCGCCGTCATGGCGAGCCCTAGGGGCCTGCTGGCCATAATGTACCACCCTTCTTATGTCGTTAGATAGTCCCTACTCCGCCGCGGAAGGTGACACGGCTCACCCACCTTGTAAATAAAGTTATTTCTGCCTAATCGTAAATGTCAGTAGAAGGTAAAAGACTGGAAATATGGAGGCAAAGGGCGGCAGAGCAATGCTGTGAGGGAGGAGCCCTGCTAGAATCGTCAGTACTAGGTCTAGCGTTCTATGCATTATTGGTAGCCTCTATGGCTTCTGTGGTCTGGTTCTTCCAGATACGCCGTACAATGATAATGCGTATGAGGGCTGTGGTAGGCATACTGGAGGACACACTAAAGCCCCGAGACAAGGAGTACACCCTCCTTGGCTATCTCGTAGGCTTCCGCGCTGTCTACCGGCTAGACAAGCCTTGGGCAACCCGTGCCTGGATCCTATACACCATGCCTCCAGGCCACATACTCTTCTATCTACCCATTATCCTACTCCAGCGGCGCCGAGACCGGCTCGAGATAACCCTAAGGCTCACAGCTCCGCTACCCGGCGAGGCCCACATATACGATCCAAGGGATCGTGCAGTCCGCCGGCTAGTAGCGAAGGACACGGCGGAGAGCCGGGAGAGGCTACGGCAGAGGGAGCTAATGATGAAAAGCCGCCGCTACATAGCCCTCTATAGCGGCGAGGAAGCCCTGGCGAAAGCCGAGAAGCTAGCCCAGGACCTCCTAGCCCGTGGTGTAGACCTTCGCCGCGTAACTATAGACGATCGTCGCCGCGCGTTACATGTATCCCTAGTCCCCAGCCTGGAGAACCTACGAGAGGCATTAGAGACGGTATACCGTCACGCTCGGAGACTCGCCTCCTAAACCCTCTATGTACTTCTATAACCCCAAGACTTAACTATGGATTTGTCGTCTTTCTCAGTCTAGCGAACCACTGGATCGGAGGCCTTGCTTTCTCCTCAACGTGCAGCGTTTCTGGGAACACTTTAGGCTCTAGGAGGACGCCTCTAGAGTCTGGGAAGGTAACGAATCCCTGGGGTGTAGAGCGGCTTGTCCCGTTACGCGGTGGTTCTCGCGGCTGGGCGTGGCGAGAGACTCTGGCCGCTCACTAGTACCCGGCCTAAGCCTTTGCTCCCCCTCCCCGGCGGCGGGACGCTCCTAACCCGGCTCCTAGGCCAGCTCGGAGGCATTGTCGATGGCGTAGTAGTCGTGGTTGCGAAGGGCTGGGCCGGAGAGGCTGTGAAGAAGCTCCTTGATCAGCGGGGCTTCACGGTCTCCTACGCTGTACAGGAGGAGCCCCGTGGCACCGGGGATGCAGCCCGTGTAGGGCTCCGGGCACTCCCCCGCTCGGTAGACGAGGTGCTCCTGGTCAACGGGGACCTACTCGTCTCCCGCGGGCTCCTAGAAGCGGTAGCGTCAGCTGAGGCTCCAGCGCTCGCAGCGGTACCGAGCGAGAGGCCCTGGGAGTACGGCGTAGTCGAGGCAAATCAACAGGGCTGCCTCCAGGGGCTCCGCGAGAAACCAGTAGACGCTAAGCCAGGGAGCCTCGTGAACACCGGAGTATACCTGGTGCCCCGTCAGCGCTTTGAGGAACTCCTCGAAGACTTGAAGCCCAGTCCCCGCGGCGAGCTAGAGGTAACAGACGCGATCGCGGCTCTTGCAGCCGAGACATGCTTCCGAGTAGTAGAAGGCCGATGGCTCTGGATGGATGTGGGCCGGCCCTGGGAGCTGATAGACGCCTACAAGGCAGTATTCATGGAGAAGATGGAGGGTCGCAGCGAGCCCCTCGTCGAGGGCGAAGTGGAGCCGGGCGCGGTGCTCCGTGGCCCCGTCTACGTTGCCCCCGATGCTGTTGTCCGGGGCCATACGGTGGTGGAGGGTCCTGCATGGATAGAGGGCGAGGCGGGACCCCTAGCGCGGTTGCGACCCTGGAGCTTCCTCCTAGAGGGCAGCAGGGCTGGCGCGCACACGGAGGTGAAGGCTAGCATACTCATGGAGGGGGCTAAGGCGCCACACCTCAATTATGTGGGCGACAGTGTGCTAGGCGAGCAGGTTAACCTCGGAGCGGGGACGGTGACTGCCAACCTCCGCTTCGACCACGCCACGGTGAAGATGACGCTGAAGGGCCGCCGTGTGGACACTGGCCGGAAGAAGCTGGGCGCGTTCCTGGGCGGTTACGCCCAGACTGGTGTAAACGTCTCCCTGTTGCCAGGTGTGCGTATTGGCGCCTATAGCTGGGTATACCCAGGCTTAGTGGTGGCCCGTGACGTGCCCGACTGTAGCTTCGCCCGCCCCGGCCCAGAAGGAGTAGAGGTACAAAGCCTGCGAGACAGAATAGATTGTCCAGGTCACCTTTTGGACGAAAGGTAATGACACGTTGGTTTCATCTCGAGAGTAACACATAATGCAACTAGCTTTGATCGGGGTATTGTTTTACTGTTTCGTAGTAGCTATGAGGCTGCCTACGTCACTTCCACGGACCACCCTAGCAACGTTATCGGGGTCGCTGCCGTTGACTACTCTTACCGGGATCTTGCTTCTCTCAACTATGGAGAGTGCTAGGGGGTCTAGTAGCTCGTAGCGGCCTGGCTCTACGCTTTGCTGGAGCACCTTTCGGAGCGTTTCATAGTCTAGCCTAGGTATGAGCTTCGCCTCGGGGCTCCTACGGGGGTCGGCAGTATAAACGCCGTCGACCGTAGTTGCTAGTACCAGGAGATCGGCGTTAAGAGCCTCTGCTAGCAGTGCAGCAACACCAGCGGTACTCTGGCCTGGCTGGAACCCGCCCGCTATGACTATTTTCCCGGTAGCGGCTGCCTCTAGGGCCTCCCAGATACTCCGAGGAGGCTCCGGGTAAGCCTCGGGATGTAGTGCAGCAGCTAACAGCCGGGCGTTGAGCCGGGCGGCCTCGATTCCGAGCACGTCCTGAAGTGCACGGTTCACGCCTGCCTCACGCGCGGCGGCTATGTAGGCGCGTGCTACCGGGCCGCCGCCTACGACTACTGCGAGCCGGTAGCCCTCCCTATGGAGACTCCGGAAGACCTCCGCGTAGCCCTTGACCATGTTCGGCTTCTCCGGGTTGATGTGCTTCCCGCTAATCTTCACGACCACCGTGCCGGGCAATCCTGGCACGCCCCACGCGGCCCCTGGGCCGGCGGAGATTAATGTGGCTCAGCGTTGCCCCGCCTACAGGGCTCAGACAGGGGCGCATAGTCTTGGCTGGAATGGTTCTCGCTGTCTTCGCGGGGTTCCTGGCTAGACTAGTATTGAGCGTAGTATTCCCGCCCCTTGCTGCTGACTTCCTTGGCGGCGCTCTAGCCGGCTTCCTAGCAGGCGGCCCCATGCATCGTGGTTTCCTGGCCGGCTTCCTTGCCGGAATACTCGGCGCCCTCTTCATAGCCATAGTCGTGACTGTCCTCGGTACGCTCTTTGCTGGCATAGTAGGGCTCCTCGCTGGCGGTGCAGTAGGTACAATGCTGGTTCTCATGGGCGTCCTCGGTGCCGTGCTCTCAGGGCTCGGTGGAGTCTTTGGCGCTCTACTACGTGGTATGCGCAGCTAGGTTCAAGGGGTCGGGACGCGTGGCTAAGCTAGTAGTGCTGATCGATACCCCAGACAGGCCAGGGCTGCTATCAGAGATAACTGGGCTGCTACACCGGCTCGGCGCGAACCTGGTTACGAGTCTTGGTTATGCCGTGGAGGATTATGCAAGGCTCCTGCTCATAGTTGACTCGCCCCTGGAGCCTGACGAGCTAAAGGAGCGGATAGAAGAGCAGCTAGGCGAGGACGCGGAAGTCAAGGCTGCTCCATTGGGCCCGGAGGGCGCGGAGCTACTTGCAGAGTTCCTTCACGATAAACCTGGCCTTGTGAACTTGCTCGAGGTCTACCTAGAGCCCCCAGACCTTCTCGATGCACTGCTCCGCCTTCCCCGTGATGTGAGGCGGCGGCTCTACCGTGTCCTCTCAGCCCAGAGCCTCGGAGGGATAATGCTGCTCGCTGACGAGGCTACGCTCCGCGAAATAGCTGAGTCCGTGGACCTCGACCACCTGGCCAAGGCTATAGCTACTCTTGACCCCGACGAGGCCGTGGACGTGCTGCAGAAGCTTCCAGAGAAGCTGCGTCGCCAGCTGCTAGGCCGGCTTCCAGAGGAGCTCCGTCGGGAGGCGCTGCGGCTGCTCCGCTACCCGCCCGACACAGCAGGCGGAATAATGACGACTAGCATCCCAGTGCTGAGGGCGGGCGATACGGTGCAGCAAGCTCTACAGCTCCTCCGCCGCGGAGACCATGACGTGCGCGACACGATAATTGTGGTGGACGAGGAGGGTCACCTAGTGGGCCTCGTCACTGTAGATCAGCTTCTCCGCGCAAGCCCCAGCGAGAAACTAGAGAAGCTAGCAGTGAGGCCGAGGGCTACAGTCGAGCCGGAGGTAGACCGGGAGGAAGTCGCGAGGCTAATGCTACGCTATGACATCAACCGGCTGCCGGTAGTTGATCGTGAGGGCCGGTTCCTGGGCATAGTGACTGTAGAGGATGTGGCCGATGTGCTGGCAGAGGAGGCGGCTGAGGATATAGCCCTGCTGGGTGGCCTCGAGACGCCCAGGGAGAGGTACCTCAAAGCTAGCATATTTGACCTCTTCAAGTCCCGGCTCCCTTGGCTCCTCCTCATATACGCTATAGAGAGCGTCACGGCCAACATAATCAAGGGCTACGAGGACGTCATCCAGCGCATAGCAATACTTGCAGCCTTCATACCTCTAGTCATGGATACTGGGGGCAACGTGGGTAGTCAGGCTAGCTCCATGATTGTCCGTGCTCTAGCGCTCGGAGAGATCTCGGAAAGAAGCCGACACGACATAGTCTACGTTTTCCTCAAAGAGTTAGCCACAGCTACTCTCATAGGCTCGACGCTAGCACTGATAGGCTTCGGGTTCGCGATGGTGCTAAGCGGGGGCAACTTCATGCTATCTCTATCCGTGGCGCTCACACTGCTAATAGTGACGATACTCGCTGACATAATAGGTGCAACGCTCCCAATAATAGCTCGGAGGCTCGGCGCAGACCCTGCAGCAGTATCGGGCCCCTTCGTGACGACTATAGTAGACATAAGCGTCGCGCTAGTGTATATGGGGCTTGCTACCCACCTAGTACTGAAAGCAGGATAGGCAACGACGAGCCTGTTTCCCGGATAACGGGCTGTGACGAGTGTGGCGGGCTCAAGCCCCGGGCCTTCCCGGGGGATGCAGAGAGTGGATCCGCTGAGCCCCTCTCCCCGCTCCTGGCCGTGAGCCTCTTCAAGGGTTCTCCACGGTATACGATTGTGTGGGGGATCTGATGGGCCGTCGTATGCACTTCGGCCCTGCCGGTAAACCGGTGGGTATGAAGCAGGGCGACTACGTGAAGGCAATTGAGTACATAAGCGGTCTAGGGCTGGACGCTATCGAGTACGAGGCTGTCCGCGGTGTACGGGTCAGCGAGGCGAAGGCTCGCGCGATACGCGAGGCGGCGGAGCGCTACAACGTAATAGTATCTATGCATGCACCCTACTACATCAACCTAGCGGGGAGCGAGGAGACGATAAAGAAGAGTATTGAGAGACTCAAGGCCGCTCTACGGGCTGCGAGCTGGATGGGCGCCTACGTAGTGGTCTTTCATCCGGGCTACTATCGGGATAATCCGAGCCCTCGCGACGCAGTCAGGAAGGTGATAGAGAGCCTCCGCCCAGTAGTCGAATGGATGAAGCAGGAGGGCATTCGAGGCGTATGGCTATCGCCCGAGACTACGGGTAAGAGCAGCCAGGTGGGCAGCTTAGACGACGTGATAGAGATATGTCGTGAGCTAGAGATGTGCCGGCCCACAGTAGACTGGGCGCACCTCCACGCGAGGAGCGAGGGCAACTACATAACCAGCCTCGACCACGTGATAGACGTGATAGAGAGGATTGAGCGGGAGTTAGGCACCTGGGCGGTGAAGCCGCTCCATACGCACTTCAGCAGGATAGAGTATGGGCGGGGTGGCGAGCGCGAGCACCACACCCTCGCGGAGGAGGAGTATGGGCCCGAGTGGAGAATAGTTTGCCGTGCCTACAAGGAGACCGGGATAGAGGGAGTTGTGATATCGGAGAGCCCTATACTAGACAAGGACGCGCTAGTCATGAAGAAGATCTGCGAGGAAGAGGGGTACATCTAGTCCTGCTCTTCTTCCCTTCTGTTGCTTTGCTGGAGGAGGTTGCGCAGTCTCTCAGCGGTGGCTATTGCTAGCCTCTCATGTTTCTTCTCCTCCTCTACCAGGAGTTCTAAGAGCTTCCTTAACGTAGTCCCCGGCTCGGCCAGGTGTAGTAGGCCTTCGTAGCTAGACTTGGCCAGGTCCTCAATACTCTTATGGATCTCCACTAGATCCACTACCTGGCCCATATCCTCGCGCCGTGGCCGGTAGCTAAGCAGCTCCTTCGCGACAACCTGTATCTCGTTGATAGCGCGTATGAGCGCCCACGCTATCTCCTGGTGCACGATACTATCCATGGCTATGAGGAAGAGGTTCCAACGCGCATCCTCCTCGTAGCATGCACGCGCCATGTTGCTATAGGCGCGTGCTTCGCTCATCTCGTCGAGTGCAATGTCCTCGAGCTGCTCTTTTATCTTCTCGAGCGATGCTAGCAGCTTTTCGAGGCGTGACTCGAGACTATGCTCCCTATCCATGCATAGTCACCGTCTCTTGTCCTCTCTTCTCCACTAGTGCTGTAGCGTGAAAAGAGACTATAGCCCCCTTGATGCAGGGTTTAGCTCCAGGCTAGTGTCTCGCTACTGCACAACTATAAGGAGAGTGGCGTGCACCTGCAGCGAGATACAAGGGGTAGACTCATGAGAACCTGGAGTATTCATAGCCTAGAAGGACTATGTGTTACTGTTACTACACTACATGTTGAGGGTGTTACGTATTGCACCCCGTACTGCTGACTGTAGGTCTCGCAGCTTCGGCGCTACTACCAGCAGCCTATGTTCATGCTGTGAAAGGTGGCCCCCGCCACGTATGGCTGAGATTAAGGCTTGTAATGGTTATGTCTGTTTCAGCTTTGCTTCTGATTACAGCTAGCATAGGTGTGGTAGACAAGATGTCATTGGCGCTAGCTGCACCAGCACTCGCAGGAGTATACCTGGTTCTCAACTATCACTTCGAGCGCAGAAGCGTGAACAAGCTACTCTACGGACTGAAAGGGAGGGTCCACAGTGTGACTCTGCTATCTTCTCCCGTGCCGGCAGCCTTCACGGTAGCGATGACTGGCCGTGTCTACGCTACAACAGAGCTGTATAGGCGGCTCGAGCCCGAGGAGGCAGCAGCCATAGTAGCTCACGAGATAGGTCACCTCGAAGCACTCCATCCGATTCCTCCTCCGCTGTTCGTAACAGTTATTGCTATAATGGCCTCTATACTTGCAGCTGGCATCATAGACCTTCTAGGGCAAGGGCTCGCAAGCCTCGTGCTTGTAGCTGTAGTCCTCCTCATGGCAGGGATTGCCTGGGTTGTGTTCAACTGGGCATGGGAACACTTAGCAGACCTATACGCCCTAGATGCAGCTGGTGCCTGGAGCATATCAGCTCTCTACCGTATAACTGGGGCTCGACCCGAGGAGCCCCGGCTACTCAGTGTCTATCTCGATGCAGTCAAGTGTCTTCGACCACGTGGGGGTCGGGGTGTAACAGTACTGGTGAACCCACACCCGAGGCCGGGCTATCGGCTATACCTCTTAGAGAAGATAGCCTGGCAAGGAGAGGGCCGGGGCTCAGCTCTCTAGACCCGTAGTAGGGCTACGCGTATTCCTCGAGCTCGGCTATGCTTCTCGGGGCGAGACTTACGAGAGCTGGGCCCCAGAGGGCCTCGGCCTCGCCTAACGCAGCCTCACCCCAGCTGGGCGCGCCTCCCGGATCCTCGAGGTACGCGCCGAAGACTACTCCGTCGACCACAGCGAGACCTAGGGTATGGCCGTTCTCGTACTCTACGCAGGCGAAGCCAGTGAACCTCTCCCCTACGAGCAACTCTTCCAGCCTTAGCCAGACGTCGCCCTCGAACTCGTACTCAACAGCGGCGGCTGCAATGCATGCTTTTTCTGCAATCTTGTCGAGCGGTAGCCCGTGGGAGAGCCGGCGGCTCATCCAGGCTTGTATGCTCACGCTCACAGCTCAACCCCGGTCTAGCCCCTTAGGAGGAGAGACTCTGGGTTACGGTCTGAGGGCTAGTACCTCCCGGGTATCACCTGGTGCATGTTTCCACTTGGGAGAAACCGGGCAAAGTGATTGACTAGAAGCGGGTTCAGCCAACCCGGCTTACGCCATCAGCGCCTCTCGCGTATGTCGGGCGCCTCGGTCCGGGGTTCGCTTCCGGCGCGTTCATCACGCCCCTTGTCTTTCAGGAGTCTCGGGGATACTCTAGGCTTTCCCCCTAACCCAGGCTATCTGTGAACACTCTCTATAAGTGTCTTTATGACATCTATTGCTGCTCCTTGCCTGGCATATGCTGCTGCACCTAGCTCAGCCCACACAGCTAGGCTGCCACGGCACCAGAAGACATGGAGCCTACCATCCCTCTTGTCCTGCGATATATAGACAGTTACCCCGGCTACCTCGTGACTGAAGGGCGCTGTGTAGGGCAACTGATCCGCGTAAGTCTTCATCTTCTCCGCCATACGGTCTACAAGCTCGCAAGCATTATCTCCCGTGTCGACGATCCAGAGCCTTGTCCCGTCACTATAGACTACTATGAGGGCCTTTTCGGCCTTAACCATGCCGGGCTCCCAGTGTATACCCTTAACAGCTGCCAGAGCCTCTTCGCCGGACACTATCCTTTCGACGGTATAGTCCCCAGGCAGCATCTCTGGATAGTATATGCCCTCAGCGCTGGCTTGTCCACCAAGCCCCTCGCTAGTATGGAGTATGAATATAGCTGCAGCTGCAACTACTACAGCCGTGGCAACAGCTAGTAGGAGCAGCTTATGGCGCCGGGGACGACTGCTTTGGGATCCCATTTCTCTCCTATTACCAGGCGTGGCTTCGTTGCCTGTAGGCTCCAAGCTTCGCACCCTACTCAGGAGTCCGGAATGCCTTGAAAGCCTAAGTGTTAGAATATTATACTATCCTGCTCTGTACCCTCCTGAGCCATAGGGGCCGACAGGTAATGGCTGGCGGAGCTACCGAGTGTTGCCGACACATAGTATGTGAGGGCTGCCCAGTCCTGCTCGTAATCGACGAGAAGAGGCGCTTCATATTCCGCGTAGAGCGGGGCCGAGTGCAGGGTAGCGACCGGGGCACAGTGAGGCATGACGACCTTATAGGGCTCCGATATGGCTCCCGAGTACGCCTAAGCAGCGGTATCTACGCGCTTGTGCTCCAGCCACGGCTGGTAGATTACATGGAGCGGGGACTACGCCGCCGCAGCCAGGTCATCTACCCGAAGGACCACGGTCTCATACTGATGCTCCTGGACATAGAGCCTGGAAACCGTGTGCTAGAGATAGGCGTGGGCAGCGGCTACACCACAATAGTCCTTGCCCGCGCTGTGGGCCCCGAGGGCAAGGTGTACAGCTACGAGATCCGGCGCGACATGTTCGAGACTGCTCGGCGTAACCTTGAGACGGTGGGGCTGCTAGACCGGGTAGAGCTAAAACACCGGGACGCTAGGCTCGGCGTAGACGAGGAGAACCTTGACGCAGCTGTGGTTGATATGCCAGATCCCTGGGCAGTGCTCCCTGTCCTTCACCGAGCTCTCCGGCCAGGAGCGGGTGTAGTATTCTTCCTCCCCGCAGTCAACCAGGTTGCTCGACTACTAGCAGCCCTGGAGCTGCACGGAGGCTGGGCTGAGACACGGGTCTACGAGGTGCTCCTGCGCGAGTACGAGCCTAGAAGTGACGCACTCCGACCCCGCACCACGATGATAGCCCACACAGGGTACCTAGTCTACACGAGGCGTATAGAGCGGGACATGGGGCAGCACCAGGATACAGACAAAGGCGGGTAAGGCAGACATCAAAGCACAAGAAAACGTCCACCATACCCCGGTTACGCAAGGCTAAAAAGTCGAGATAACAGTGTAACGGCCCTACGATTGCTGCCTTTTGTTTAGCTCTCAGCCAGCCCTAGCACTATTTTCACAGCCTCTTCGGGGCTCCCTGCTATGTATCTCCTTGCACCCGCCTCGAGCATTGCCTGTGGGTCCTTCAGTCCATGGCCCGTCAGCACTATTACCACGGTCTCGTCCGGGGCTATGACGCCGTCCTCGACAAGCCGGGCTAGCCCCGCTAGGCTAGCCGCGCTAGCTGGCTCTACTGCTATCCCCTCGAGCCGGGCTAGCATCGCTTGAGCCTTCATTATCTCCTCGTCGCTGACCATTGTGAAAACACCGTTGCTCTCCTTGACGGCCTTCATGGCCTTTGGCCAGTTCACTGGATGGCCTATCCTTATCGCTGTAGCCCGCGTTTCGGGCTTGTCTACGAATAGCGGCTCATCCAGGCCTTTCTGCCAAGCCCTTGCCAGGGGAGCAGCTCTCTCTGCCTGTACACCAGCCATCCGGGGGAGACGGGTTATCAGCCCATAGCGGTACAGCTCCTTGAACCCCTTCCATATTGCCGAGATATTACCTGCGTTGCCCACCGGCACTACTACCCAGTCTGGCGGCTCGCCTCCCAGCGCCTCGGCGACCTCGTAGGCTAGGGTCTTCTGGCCTTCAAGCCTCCACGGGTTGAAGCTGTTTAACGGATAGAGCCTTGGATCCTCCTCCACAGCAGTCATTACCGCCTTGAGGGCTGCATCGAAGCTTCCCTCTATCTCCACTATATCTGCGCCGTAAAGCACGCTTTGGGCAAGCTTGCCAAGAGCCGTCTTCCTCCGGGGCACAACCACTATCCTCCGTAGCCCTGCTCGGGCCGCGTATGCTGAGACACTGGCAGCTGTATTGCCGGTACTAGCCACTATCAGCGCCCGCGCCTTGATAGCCTTAGCCAGGGTGACAGCGACGGTCATTCCACGGTCCTTGAAGCTCCCGGTTGGGTTCTGGCCCTCGTTCTTAGCGTATAGCCTCTTAAGGCCCAGCATACGGCCTATACGCTCTAGCTCCACTAAGGGTGTCGCACCTTCACCTAGAGTCACTGG